>JAXDMN010000432.1:0-51394 GCA_034666045.1 Phycisphaerales bacterium
GCGCGGCGGCGACCGCATCGATTGGATCCTCTGCAACACCGGCTTCACGCCGCTGGCCGCGCACATCAACCGCACGCGGTCGTTCATGGGCTATCCGTCCGATCATTTTCCGGTGCAGGTGACGCTCCGCCCGGCGCAGCGGAACACGAAGCCGCTGATGGCGCGGATCGAGTGAGAGCGTCTCACGGGACTCAATCGCCGCGGACGGTAATTGTGCCGACCGCGCCGTCTTTCAACGGCAGGGCAATCGGTTGTCCTGTCGCCGGATCCACCAGGGCGATGTGCAGCGGATATGCGCCGGCGGCGATGGCGGGAAGCTTCACGTCTTTCGCGACTGCGTAGTTCCGCCCCTTGATCCAACGCGACGTTTCGATCGGCCCCGCGTCGATCTGCTGATCGCCGACGATTAGCTTCAGGTGATAATCGCGCAGCGCGCGGCCGACACCGCGGTTCTCCCACGTCATCTCGATCTTGAATCCCCCGCCGGGCGTGACGTGCTCCGGATAGCTCACCTTTGTCGGCACGAGTCGATATCCCATCTCGCGCAGGCCGCGCTGGAAAAGTTCCGGTTGTTCCTTCATGAACGCCTGCGCGTCGCCGCCCTGCCAGCCGAGCAGGTTGATGTAGTTGGGATGCTGGCTGAAGGCATCGTCGATTTTTTTCTCGAGCCATTTCTGGCCGCCGCGCTTGGAGTCGGCGTAGCCGTCGACGAACTCGCACATGAACGGGCCGCGCGTGAGCTTGGCGAATTCTTCTTCGCAGAGGCGTCGCTGATTCGAGTAGACCGCGCCGCCGACGCCGTCGCGACGCCAGGTGATGTTGGGTTTGGTCATTGCGTGATCAAACGCGGAGTAGGCGAGGAATTTGTCATAGTTCTGTGCGAACGCCGCGTCATATTGAAGATTGGGCCCGTCAAAAAATTCCTTAGGCCCGTCGGGATCGTGCGAGTAGCTGAGGGAGAGCTGATGATTCGGCAATGCGGCGGACCAGTGATCGATGATCTTCGTCAACGCCGCTCGGCGCGATTCGACTTCGGAATAGCGGAAGCCGCTGTGCCACTCGCCCCACAGACCGAAGCCGCGCAGGTCGATCAGCGTCACGGGCCGCGCGTCTGAGTAATTCTTCGCGACGGCGGCGAGGAATTTGTCGAGGGCGGCGAGATAAATTTCGTCGCGGCCGTCGACGACGTCATATTCGATCCCAAATTCCTTTCGCCGCTGCTTGTGCGACGGCGGAATTTTCTCCAGCACGTGCCGGGGCACGCCTACGCCGCGCGACGGCTGGGCGTTTTCCCACCACATGAGTGATTCCGTGCTCATCCGCAACTGAATCTGCTTCCCGCGCTGCTTCCAATAGTCATACGCGTGGTTGACGTCGCCGAAGTCGTACTCGCCCGGCCGCCGCTCGACGTCCGCCCAGGTGAACATGATCGCGACGTGATCGACGCCGTCGAAATTTTCCGCCGGCATCGTGAGGAGCGTGGATGATCCGCTCGGATTTGGGTCGACGGGAAAATTTTCGTAGAGGACCCAACCCATGTCCGGGTTGTGCAGGACGATCTTGTCATCGACTGCGGGCGCGACCGTGATCACCTCGGCCGCCGCGGGCGTGGTGAGCAGGAGCAGAATCAAGAGAACGAATCGAGTCGCGCACCAACGGGCCATGCCGGTTGTATCGATCACGGAGGCGCGGCGTTGTGAGCTCCGCCTGTGGCCGTCAGTGATCTCCGCCGATCGGCCCGCGCGGCTGCATCCGCCCGGAGTTGCGGTCGATGCCGCCCGCCGGCGCGGGGGCGTGATCTGCGGGTTCATGCACCGGCACCGGCCGCGGCCCGCCCGCGCCCGCGCCGCCCGGCGCTTCGCTGACCGCCTTGCTCGACTTGATCCCGCGCAGCGCCATCGTCAACGCTTCGCGATTCGTCGCGTTTTGAAGCGCTTCGGCCGTCGAGATCAGCTCCTGGCGGTGCAGCGATAAAAGATCCTGATCGAAATTCTGCTGCCCGTTCCCCGCGCTCTTGATGTAATCGCCGAGTTCCAGCGCCCGGCCCTCGAGAATATATTTCGTCGGCACCGGCCCGCCGCGAAGAATTTCCACCGCCGGACGACGCGAGCCGTCGCGGCATTTTACCAGCCGCTGCGAAATGATCGCTTCGAGATTGCCCGCGAGCTGCGTCAATAAGAGCTTGTGCTCCGACGGCGGGAACATCGCGATGATGCGTTCGATCGTCTGCGGCGCGCTGGCCGAGTGAACGGTGGAAAACACCTGATGCCCCGTATCCGCGGCGCGCAGCGCGATGCGCAGCGTGTCCATGTCGCGCAGCTCGCCGACGAGCACCACGTCCGGGTCCTGCCGCAGCGATTGCCGCAGCGCCTGTTCAAAACTCGGCGTGTCGGTGCCGACTTCCAATTGGGCGATCAACGCCTGCTTCGGCGTGTGCATGTACTCGACCGGGTCTTCGATGGTAATGATCTTCGACGCGTGGTGCGTGTTGATCAGGTCGATGATCGCCGCGAGCGTCGTCGATTTGCCGGAGCCGGTCGTCCCGGTCACCAGCGTCAGCCCGCGATGCGAGACGGCGATCTCGGAAACGACCGGCGGCAGGTGCAGCTCGGCGATCGATGGGATCTTGTCGCGGATGACGCGCATCGCCATGCCCGCCTGATTGAGGTTCTGATACGCCGAGCAACGGAAGCGCGAGATGCCGGGCGCCGCGTAGGAAAAATCCAGCCCGGCGATGATGCGGTCATCGACCGAAGCCCGGAAGCGCGGCGGCGCGATCGACGCGATGAACGCACGCACCTGCTCATCGGTCAGCGCCGGCACATCCGCCGCGCGAATCGTTCCGCCGATGCGAAAGATCGGCTTCAGTCCCGCCTGGATGTGAATGTCCGAGGCATTGTTCTTCACCGCGAAGCGCAACAGGTTGAGAAAATCCATGTTGGATAAACCCCTTCGTGTTAGCGACCGAATTGGAAGTGAAGCCCGCAGCCGCGCGCGAAGCGGCCGGGAATAAGTATACCGAAGCCCGGCGGCGGATGCGCGGGTATGTGGCATGCCGTTCGGACACGTGATCACAGGCAGCTCATTCACACCGATGTGCGATATGCTGCACTGCATGCAGCGAATTGGCCGGCGGCTGTCGGGGCAACTGCGCGGGATCAGCCCGTTCGCCGGAGACGTCCGGCCCACGCGCGTGCGGCTTTTTTCACGGGGCTCGCCCGCACCCGCGCTCTCGCCCGCGCTTAGGCCGACGTTGCCGTTTCCGCATCCGTGGAATTATCGCGAGCCGATTCGCATTCTCGATACTTATTTCCTGGGGGCCGACGCCGAGCAGGGATCGGGGCGGCACAATCGGTATCTCGACGTGCCGGGGTTCGCGCCGGTTTTTGTGACGCGCGATCCGCGGATCATTCGCGCGATCGCGACGGAAAGCGGCGATCGGGCGGGGCAGTTTGAGCGGGACACTCTGCCCTCCGGCGGCATCGCGCGGGCGACCGGGACGGACACGCTGCTCTACGCCAACGGGCCGATGTGGAAAAGGCAGAAGAAGCTTTCGACACCCCCATTTGGCAGGACGACGCTTTTTCAGCCGGAGCAGTTTGAGGAATTCTCCAAAACGTTTCGCCAGACGGCCAGGCAACGTCTCGAGGCGATTCATAGACGATTGGAGCGCGCCGCGGCGGGCTGCGCGCTGCGCGTCCGGCTCGAGCCGGAAATCAAAGCGGTCATGTTGGAAATGCTCGTGAACAATTTTTTCGGCGCGGAGATTTCATATGAGCAAATCCGCGATCGATACGTTCCCGCTTTGGATCGGGTGATCGAGCACATCGTCTTCGACACGGTCATCAACAAGCTGGGTATCCCGCTCGCGAGGCTGCCGAACTTCAGCCGGGGCATCGTCGAAACGAAAAAAGCTTCCGCTGCGTTCGATCAGCTCACTGACCTTTGCATCGCAACGCGAAAAGAGGGCAAAGGTCTTTGGAAGCAGTTCAAGTCCGACGCGCCGGATCGGCTGTTGCGCAGCAACATAAAAGTCTTTCTCGCGGGCGCGCTCGAGGCGACGACTTCTTATGCGAGCTGGGCGATCTCGCATCTCGCCAGAAACGCCGCGGCGCAGGAGAAAGTTTTTCACGAGGTGAAAGAGATCGAGGAGTACACGCCGGAAAACCTCGCGAGCGCGAAATTTCTTGGGCATGTGCTGGACGAGACGCTTCGGCTGACGCCTTCGCTCTACTTCTTTCCGCGCAAGGCGACGGCCGATACGTGGATCGAAACGACGGACGGCAGCAAGCTGATGATCCCGAAGGGCACGCACATCCTGCTGGATGTCTGGCACGCGAATCGTCACGAGGATCATTGGGGCGTCGCGGTCACGGGTTATCCGGCGATCGATTTCGTCCCGGAACGGTGGAAGAACGTGACGGCGGACGATCGCGGGTCCAAAGATCTGCTCCATTTCGGTTTCGGCCACGGGCCGCGATTTTGTCCGGGAAAACATCTGGGACAATTGGAGGTCGGCCTCGTGGTCGGCGCGTTCGTGAAGCTCTTTCGCTTCAAGGCGGTCAACGCTGAGAATCCGGCGCGGGCGGGCGTTTCGACCAAGCCGGCGGATGGCGTCCTTGTCGAACTGGAATTGCGCGAGACGCACTGAGCGGTTTTTCTGATCACAGTCCGTCGATATCGATCGACCCATCGCACGCCACGCACTGGCCGTCGAAAAGGACGGTCTTTTCTTTTTGAAGATTCGCGACCGACGTGAGCGGGTCGTGGCGGGTGAGGATGAAGCGGGCGCGGTGGCCCGGCGCGATGCGGCCGATGGGGTCGGGGAAATCGAGCGCGGCGGCGCTGACGCCGGTGGCGGCGTTGATGGCGGCGATCGCGGGGATGCCGGCCTGCTCCATCTGGTGCAGCTCGTGCAGCAGGCCGAGGCCGTGCGGCACGCCGCAGGAGCCGGCGTCGCTGCCGGCGACGATTTTCACACCCATCTCGTGGGCGCGGCGGAGCATTTTCTGATGCGAATCGATGATGCGTTTCAGGTGCCCAACGACTTCGTCGCTCCAGCCTAAATCGCTGGCTCGGTCGATCTGTAACTGCACTGGCGCGAGCGTCGGCACCCAGGCGATGCCGCGGTCGCGCATTTTTTTCAATTGTTCTTCGGTGATGAAGAAGCCGTGCTCGACGGTGTTGACGCCGCCTTCGATGGAGTGCTCGACGCCGTCCGCGCCGGAGGCGTGGGCGAAGGTCTGCCGGCCGAGTTCTCGGGCGGCGGCGACGAGGGCGCGGACTTCCTTGATCGACATCTGCGGCGGCGTGGTGACTTGGCCGACCTTGAAATTGATGATGCCGCTGACGAGCAGCTTGATTCGATCCGCGCCGGCGGCGACGCGGGCGGCGACGCAGTCGGCGGGCGTCGAGAAATCCTCGAGCGGCTCGCCCATGAACGCGCCGTAGCGGCCGCGATGATGGATGGCGGGGCCGGGGCTGTCGATGTAGGGCGTCGTCGCAAGCTGGCCGATCGACTGTTTCGCGTCGACGGCGAGGGCAAGGCCGACGCCGTGCTTGTCGCCGGCGTCGCGGACCGCGCCGACACCGTGGAATAAAATCTTTGGCCAGCGGGCGCGGGCGCGGGCGAGCATCCACTGCGGCGATTCCTTCAGGTATTGTTCGCGCAGCTCGAAGCGGACGGGCGCGCCGTCGAGGAAGAGGTGGGCGTGCGCTTCGATGAGGCAGGGGAGCAGCGTGAAGTCGGGAAGGATCGCATCGGGGTTGGCATCCTGCGCTGCTGAGTGGACCGACACGATGTTCATTGCGTCGAAGATGACGTCGACGTTGCGCTGCGGGTGATCGGAAACGCCGTCGATCAGTTGTCCGATGCGCAGGCGGACGGGGCGCTCGGTGGAGAGGCGAGCGAGGTCCGCGAGGGAAGGGACCGCCGGCTGAAGCCGGGCGGCTTGGCTGGATTGGCTAGTGGTCATGGTGGCGGTCGAAAAGTTCGATGACTTTCATCGCCTGGCGGAAGCCGGCTTCTTCCTGCGTCTCGCCCTCGGTGGGGCGGCCGGCTTCGAGGGCTTCGGCGATTCCGATGACGAAGCGGTCGTCAGCGGGAAGCAGGTGGAGATTTTTTTCCGGATTGCCGAGCACGTAATCGAGGCCGGCGCCGACGGCGAGCGTCAGGTAGGCGCTCTCGACGTTTTCGCGAATGGCTTTGGGCATGCCGAAGGAGAAATTCGTCAGGCCGACGGAGAGATGCACGCCGGCAAGATCGGGATTGGCGCGGATCCTTTTTATCGCGTCGAGGCCCATGTTCACGAGGCCGTAGGTATCGGCGCCGACGGGGGCGAGGCCCGGGTCGAGGATGATCTGGTCGTTCGAGCGGCCGGCTTTTTCGCGGAGCATGTGCACGAGCTCTTGCGCGGCGGCGTAGACGTCGTCGGCACAGAGGCATTGCGCGCCGCCGCCTTCCACGAATTTTTCTGAAGCCATACCGATGACCATCGTGTCGTACGAGCGTACGAGCTCGAACATCTCATCGAGATTGTGCCGCGACGCCGCGACCGAGTTCACGATCGGCCGGCCGCTTTTGGAAAAATCGTAGATCGCGAGGCAGCGGCGGTGAAATTCGGCGCTGGGATTGTCGAACGCGATCGGGCAGCTCGTCGCTTCCTGGATGGCGGGGATGAGGTCAGGCAGCAGGTCGTACATGTCCTGCTGCGTGACGCGCGTCGACTGCGTGCCGTCGATGTTCAGCGTGAGAAAATCCGCCCCGAGGTCGGCCTGGAGCTTGGCGAGCTGCGCGTAGGCGGCGACGTCACGGTTCTTCCACGCTCGCGCCGCCCGCGCGAACGAGCTGTTGATCAACTCGCCGATCAGCTTGAACGGGCGCTGCGTCGCCTGTGGCGACAGGGTCTTTTGCACCGCCTGCACCGTCGTCGGATGAAGCGTGGACATCGGTTTTTGTCTCCGTGTTGGTTTCGGCTTGCGGACAGCGGGCCGTGTGATCGCGGCATAAAAGCGCGTTCGCCCAGGACGATGTGCCGCGCAGCGACTCGTCCTGGATCACCGGCGCGTGGTCGAGCATCTCCTGCTCGTGGCCCTCGTATTTCATGCGGTCATACGCGCGGCCCCAGATGCATTCGAAGTCGTGGACTTCGCATTTCCCGTCGCGCGTTCCGCCGCACGGGCCGTTGCGCTGGTTTTTCGCGCACTGCGACTCCGGGCAGAGGAACGCGATGTCCGGCAGCGAACAATCGCCGCAGTCTTTGCAGGAAAACATCGTGGCCTTGCTGGCGTGTTCGAGGACGCGCAGGGAGCGAGGCCCCTGAAACGTGTCGCGCGAGTTTTTGTAGATCCACTGGCCGAGGCGATTCAGCGTCGTGCCGGGCGTGAAGACGGCGTCGTGGACGAATTTGCTGACGCGGTAGTTGAGGGTGACGTTCTTTGTTGGACGGCGGCGACGCAGGGAAGCTTCGTACGCGGGCTCGAGACGATCGGGATCGGCGAGACCGGTCTGCTCGTTGCGCGCGTAGTAGTAAAATTCGTTTTCGACCGGGTACTGGATCTCGCGGGCGAACTGTTTCCAGTCGTCGCGCGCGAACGAGCGCTCGATGTCGAGAATCGATTCGACGTCTTCGATGCGATGCACGCCACCGAGATATCCGCCCGCGAAGCCGAGACCGCGGAAGATCGCGAGCTGCTTCGCGGCGAGCTCGCGGAAGAATTTCTGTCCCTTGTCGGGGCTGGCCGCGTTCTTCTCGCAGATGGCGAAAAGTGAATCACTGATCACGACGCCGGGAATGGTGCGCTTGCGGAAGAATCGTGCGACGGCGGCGGTGAGGAGATAGACGTTTCCGATCAGCGGCACGCGCTCCGCGGCGATCTTCGGGCGCGTCTGCATGTAGCAGAGCATTTCGTGGCTCTTGCGCGCGTCGAAGCCGATCTGCCCGATGATGAACCGCGCGCCGCACTCGATCTTCTTTTCGAGCTTCAGCAGTTGCGGGACGACTTCGTTCTCATGCTTCTTGAAATTCGTCGCCACCGCGCCCGCGAAGAAATTCGTCGCGGCGGCCTGCGTCTGCTCAGAGCGGCCCAGCTTCGGACGCGACAGGCCGCGGTTCATCTCGTCGAGCATCGTCAGCAGGCCGATCGAATCGATGTCGAAGACCGGCTTGCCGCGGCCGTGGTACCCGGCGGCGGGGTAGTCGCCGCTGAGGGCGAGAATGTTGTGGAATCCTTCGCTCGCCAGCTCCCACGCCGCGCTCTCAAGGCCGTTGCGGTTGAAATCTTTACAGGAGAGGTGGATGAGGACTTCTTTGCCCGCGTAAAGGATGGGCTTGCCCAAGGCCATCGGCGAGAGCTGCGGATTCCCGCCCGCGTTGTCGGTGATCGAGACCCAGTCGATGGCCGCCGCCTGCACCAGTTGCGTTGCAAATGCCCGTGTAAGCTGGGCTTGCCGATCTTCCATGCTCCCGCGGGTAGAGACTAATTCCACGCCGAGCAAGAAGCCGGTACGATCGGCGAGCTTTTCGCGCAGGGTGTACATGTCGAGCTTGGGGCGACGTCAATGAAGAGGAAACGGTTTGGCGTTTAGTCTAATCATTGTATACAATAATTGTATACAATAAATCCTTGAAAGCGGCCGCTCAGGTCAGTATCAACAGTTGTAACTTCTTCAGCCAAGCCAAGTAACTCGCTGTTTGACAGGGTTGTAAATAACACCGGAAAGGGAACGAACGCATGTTGCCGCAGCAATGGGAGACCTACAAGCAGGCCGCCCGCCTCGAAAAGCTCGACAAGATCCCCATGGCGCTCATCATCGACAGCCCGTGGATCCCCGGCTACCTCGGCATCCAGCACCTCGACTACTTCCTTGATCCGGAACTCTGGTTCGAGTCCAACCTGAAGATCATGCGCGAGTTCCCGGACATCATCTTCGTCCCTTCCTGGTGGATGGAGTACGGCATGGCCGCCGAGCCGTCGATCCTGGGGGCGAAGATCAAGTTCTGGCAGGACAACACGCCCAGTGAATACCACCGGCTCGATCGCCTGGAAGACATCGATAACCTCCCGGAATATGAAGTCGAAGCGGACGGCTTCGCCGCGCTGACGCTGCATCGATACAAGATGCATAAGCAGCGGATCCTCGACGCCGGTTATGTATTCCCGTTCGTCACCGCGCGCGGGCCGCTCTGCACGGCCGGGTTCGTGCGCAGCACGACGCATTTCATGATCGACCTCGTGGAGAGCCCGGAAGGGGCGCACAAGCTGATCGACCTCTGCACGCGCGTGGTCATCGACTGGCTGAAAGCGCAGCACAAGGTGCTCGGCGACAGCGTCGAAGGGATCTTCGTCCTCGACGACATCGTCGGCTTCATCAACGAAGAGCACTACATGGAATTCGCGCACCCGTACCTCAAGCGCATCTGCGATGCGTTCCCGAAGGACTGGGTGAAGCTCTATCACAACGATGCGGAGGTCGACGCTTGCCTGGATCATCTGCCTGACGCCGGCTTCAACGTGCTCAACTGGGGCAAGCAGAAGCACATCAGCGAAGTCAAAGAGCGCGTCGGCGATCGCATGTGCCTGATGGGGAATGTGAACCCGCTGGAAGTCGGCGTGCGCGGCACGCCGGAGGAAGTGAAGGAAGCGACTCACGATGCGCTGGAGCACGGCGCGGCGGACGGGAAAGGGATGATCCTTTCCGTCGGCGGCGGTACGAGCCCGGGGATGCCGCGGGAAAATATCGTCGCGATGCTGGAAGCGCTGGAAGAGTTTAATTCGAAGAAGTTCAGCCAGGTTTGAAGAACCAGGAACAAACGCGGAGTTCTAAATGCCCGATTACGCCCTGATGAATCAATACCTCTACGAGGGCAAGGCCAAGGAAGTCGAGCAGATGACCAAGGACGCCCTGGCGGAGGGGCGGCACTATCAGGAAGTGCTCACCGAAGGCCTGATCGCCGGCATGAGCGTCGTTGGCGAGGATTTCAAGCACAACATTTTGTACGTGCCCGAAGTGCTGATCGCTGCGCGCGCGATGAAGGCGGGCATGAGTGTGCTCAAGCCGCTGCTGAGCGCGAAGGACAACACCACGCCGCGCATCGGCACGCTGCTGATGGGGACCGTCCGCGGTGACCTGCACGACATCGGAAAAAATCTTGTCTGCATGATGGCCGAGGGCGCCGGATTCGAAGTCCTCGATATCGGCGTCGACCAGAGCCTCGAAAAGTTCATGGCAGCCGCGGACAAGTGCAATCCGACGATCATCGGCATGAGCGCGCTGCTGACGACGACGATGACCTACATGAAAACGGTCATCGACGGCTTCCAGGCGGCGGGGCGGACCAACATCAAATTCGCCGTCGGCGGTGCGCCGATCAGTCAGATGTTCGCCGACGAAATCGGCGCCGATGGTTACGGTCAAAACGCCTCGGCGGCGGTCGACCTGTTCCATCGCCTCGCGCGCGGCGAAGCGGCGCCCGCTGCGGCGCCGGCCGCGCCGGCTCAGGTTCGCGGTTCCACTAATGGCGACGGCGCTGCCAGGGACGGCAAGGTCACGACGTTCAAGGTGCTCTACTGGCAGGAGATTCCCTCGCAGGTGAAGGCGGAGGACGATGCCGGCAATGAAGTCTCGATTGAGCTCGCGCCAAAGTTCATGGAACGCATCGACTTCGTCGCGGCGCAGCGCGGCGTCAAGACCGGTGACGAATATCTCGCTCATTGGAAGTGGAGCGACGACGCGCAGCGCCCTGGCTCCGCGCGCGCCGTCGCGGATGCAGTCAAAGCGGAACTCGAATCGAAAGCAACCTGGTAGTGCTCGCTCGTTTTATTTAGCCACGTCGCTTGCGACGTGCGTTCTGCAGCTGACGGTTACGCGCGTCGCAAGCGACGTGGCTAAATGAGTGCGTGGTGTCTCGTATGTCTGTAACGCTCACCATCAACGGACGCTCGACCGACGCATCTGCGGGTACGTCGATCTTCGAGCACGCGGAACTGCTGGGGGTTCAGGTCCCCACCTCCTGTCGCAAGAACGGGAAGTGCAAGGAGTGCATCGTCGAGGTGACCAGCGGGATGGAACTGCTCACCCCGCACACCGAGCACGAACAACACCTGAAGGACAAGTTTCGACTCTCCTGCCAATCCCGCGTGATCCCGGACGCGCCCGCGGGCGAAGTGAAATGCCACACCATGCGCCGCGGACAGATGCGCATCGAGCGGCACGCCCTCGGCTTGCCTCTTCGCGAAAAACTCCAACTCGAACCGACCGTCACCCGCGACGGCGACCGCATTCTCATCGATGGCGTCGAAGTCGATCGCAGCATTCTTCCCATCCACGGCATCGCGATGGACCTCGGCACCACCACGTGCGTTCTGCGCCTGATCAATCTCGAGACCGGCGAGCTCGTCGCCGACGCGTCGTTCGAGAATCCGCAGCGTTTTGGCGGCTCCGACGTGATGTCGCGCATCCATTATGACACGACCGTCGGAAAGCATCTTCTGATGCGCACGCTCGCCGGGTATCTCACGCACGCGATCGACGCGTTTCCGGTCGATCCGAAAACAATTTACGAAATGGTCGTCGTCGGCAATTCAACGATGCGTGACATGTTCTTCCGACTCGACGTCTACCCGATCGGGCAGACGCCTTATCGATCGATCACCGAGATCGAGATGGCGGAGGGAAAGCGCACGACCACGAGCGTGACCATGACCGGCCGGCAGGCATTGTTGCCGATCAATCCCAAGGCGCGCGTCTACGGCGCGCCGATCATCAGCGGCCACGTCGGCGCGGATGCGGCGGCGTGCATGCTGGCGATCGATCTCGCGCACGAAAGCCGCCTCGTGGCGGTCATGGACATCGGCACGAACACGGAGCTGATCCTCGGCAACCGCGAGCGGATCGTCGCCGCGTCATGTCCGGCGGGTCCGGCGTTTGAAGGCGGGGCGATCTCGTGCGGCATGCCCGGGCTCGACGGCGCGATCGAAGACGTCGCGATCGATGACGCCGACGGCTCGATCAAGCTCGGCGTCATCGGTGACGTGCCGCCCGAAGGGATCTGCGGCTCCGGCCTGGTCGAGCTGATGAGCGAGCTGCTTCGCACCGGAAAGATGAACGAGTACGGCCGATTCGAAGACGGTGAATCGCGCGTCACGCTCGACGCGCCGCGCGACATTTTCTTTCTCGAGAGCGACGTGAACGAGCTCGCACAGGCGAAAGGCGCGAACGTCGCGGGCTTGCAGGTCGTTTTCAGCAATTACGGGTTGGACTTCGACGACATCGACGTCTTTTACCTCGCCGGCGGGTTCGGGCGGCATCTCGACATCGCGGCGTCGAAGCGCATCGGGCTGATCCCGAATATTCCGGATGAAAAGATCGTGCAGGTTGGCAACGCAGCGATCGAAGGGGCGTGCATCGCATTGCTGTCGAAGACGAAGCGGCGCGAGCTGGAAGAACTCGTGCGGCGCGTCGAGCACTGCCGCCTGGAGACGCATCCGCAGTTCTTCGATTTCTTCGTCGAAGGGTGTCAGTTCAAGCCGGTCGAGACGGCGCATTCGGAGGTCGTGTCCGAATGATCGAGCTGGTCGACACGCTTCCGGACATCAACGTGCAGCCTGCTGAATACAAGCGGCTGCTCGGGTATCCGCGCGATCGCGTGCTCGAGGGACGGGCTCGCGAATTGGCCGAGGGCGCGCGCGAATGGTACGCGAAATTCGGCCGCCCGTGGGTCTACGCCCGGCAGGCGGAGACGCTCGAGATCACCAACGGCTCGATCTGCATCGACGGCGTCTCGTTCACGAGCAAGAAACTCCAGAATACGCTTCAGCAGGCGGAGGCGAATAGCGCGATCCTCGTCGCCGTCAGCGCGGGGCCGCAGGTCGAAGCGGAAGCGCAGAAGCTGTGGCTCGAAGAGAAGCCGGACGAGTATTTTTTTCTGGAGATCTTCGGATCGGCGGTCGTCGAACATCTCATCACCATCACCGGCGCGCGCTTGTGCGCGTGGGCGGAAGGCCGGCGCCTCGCGGTGCTGCCGCACTACTCGCCCGGCTATCCGGAATGGGACATTTCCGAGCAGGGGAAGCTGCTCGAGCTGATGTGCCGCACGCGGGAGCACGCGTTCCCATGCGATCTCGAAGTGCTCGACTCCGGCATGCTGCGGCCCAAAAAATCGTTGCTCGCGGTGTTCGGCCTGACGGCGAAGACGGAGCACGTCCGTCGGCTGACGGATCTCGTGCCGTGCGACAATTGCTCGTTCACGCCGTGCCAGTATCGCCGCTCGCCCTACGTGCGAATGGGTGAATATGCCCGCATCGAAGTCGCCGCGCGCGGCGACGACGTTCCGGAAGAAGACGTGATTCCCGCCGCGCCGCCCACGCTCGATCCAGCGGCGAAATATTCGGTCAATGCCAAAGCGCTGAAGCGCTGGGCGGACGAGCGGCTGACGCTCGCGATGAAGCCGGACGGCACCATCGACGCGCTCTTCCGCTATGAAGGCTCGACCTGCACGAACATGGGACGATCGATCCAGTTTCATTACCATGTGAAGCTCGGCCCGCGCGAAGAGGGCTACCCGATTCGCGAGCAGCGTTGCGGCCCCGCGCCGGGCGACACCGGGCACACCTACATGTGCCGCTACATGAACAACGCCGAGCATTTGATGGTCGCAATAGAGCAGGAGAAACCGCTGATCGGCCAGCCGCTGAACGACGTGCTCGCGTGGTCGCGAATCAGCACCGGGGCCGCGTGCTATTGCGAGCCGGCGAGCCGCAAGCATAAATGGGGGCTTGTGCTCGAAACGATCCATTACGCGCTCGTGCAGGAAGAGAAACGCCGCGCGCTGGAAAACGTCCCGCAGGAAATCACCGCACCATGAGCAAGCCGCCGTTACTCGAAGCACTGAAATCCCGCCCGCTCCTCGGCGACGGCGCGATGGGCACGCAGCTCATGATCGCCGGCCTCGAACAGGGCAACTGCGGCGAGCTGTGGAACCTCACGCAACCGGAGCGCGTGCTCGGCATCCAGCGCCGCTACGCGGAGGCGGGCAGCGACTGCATCCTGACCAACACGTTCGGCGGCAGCCGCATCATGCTGAACCGCCACGGCGTCGCCGACAACATCGTAGAGATCAATGCCGCCGGCGTGCGCATCGTGCGGCAGGCGTTCGAAGCAGTCGGCCGCGACGGATACGTCATCGGCGACATCGGCCCGTTCGGCGGGTTGATGGAACCGTATGGCGAGTTCACCGAGGACCAGGTTCGAGCAGCGTTCGTCGAGCAGGCGAAGGCGCTCGTCGACGCCGGCGCCGATGCGATCATCATCGAGACGCAGACCGGCCTGGAAGAACTTGGCATCGCCATCGCCGCCGCCAAAGAAGCGGGCGCCGCCTGCATCATCGGCTCGATGGCGTACGACGTGACGCTGGACGGCTCGACCTTCCGCACCATGATGGGCATCGACCCGGAGCGGGCGGCGGAGTTCATGCAGGACGAAGGCGCGCATGTCGTCGCGCTCAACTGCGGCACCGGCATGGACATGCCGCACGCGCGCGAAGCCATCGAGCGCTACCGGCAAACGACCGGCCTGCCGGTCATGGCGCAGCCCAACGCGGGACAGCCGAAACTGATCGACATGAAAGTGGTTTACGACGAAACGCCGGCCGAGATGGTCAAGGGCGTCGTGCCGATGCTGGAGTCGGGGACGAACATCCTCGGCGGCTGCTGCGGCAGCACGCCGGACCATATCCGCGCGTTTCGAAAAGCAATGGATGAGTACTTGAAGGCGTGAGTGCATCGTGGCTTGGGCGTCTCGCCCGAGCGTGTTCGCACCAGCGGCTGGCCGCCGCGATTCCTCGGGCAGGATGCCCAAGTCACGGTGAAGAAACGGAAATAGAGAATGAAACAGAAACTCTGCGACGTCAATCAAGCCGCCGAAGAAAAGCTCCCGCCGAAGACGGAGGACAAGTCCGGCATCGGCGTGCACTTCATCGACGCGTACATCAAGCCGATGAACGCAAAACTCGCCGACGGCACCGCCGTGAAGGCGAAGCGGCGCGGCCTGAAGATCACGCTGCAGGTCGGCACGAAGAAGGGCGACGGCATCATGCGCCGACTGGAAGTCAGCCGTGACCCAAAGATCATGCTCCCCGCCGCCCTCCAGGAAGCCGCGAAGAACGCCGGCATCGAGCTGGCGATCGAAGAGGGGGCGATCTACGTCACCGCCTGACGACGCGAACTTGAGGGGACCTCGATCTCCCAACGAAAAACCGCTCCGCGAGGGGCGGAGCGGTGGGAGAGAGAGAAGAGAGAGACAGAATCGGATCGGCCCCGCGATGTTGATGGGCAACACCCCGCGGCTCAATGAATACGAACATAGGTTCGTATGGGCGGTTCGTCAACAGCAGTTCCGGAAAAAATTTACGCCAGCAGTTTTGAGATCAGCTTTCCGTGCACGTCCGTGAGACGGAAATCACGGCCCTGAAAGCGGTAAGTGAGCTTGGTGTGCTCCAGGCCGAGCAGGTGAAGGATCGTGGCATGGATGTCGTGAACGTGGCAGCGGTCCTCGGTGGGGGCGAAGCCGAGTTCGTCGGTTTCGCCGAGGATGATGCCCGGCTGCGTGCCGCCGCCGGCGAACCACATCGTGCCGCATTCGATGTGATGATTGCGGCCGGTGCTGGTGCGGTTCTCGCCCATCGGCGTGCGCCCGAATTCGCCGCCCCAGATGACCAGCGTGTCCTCGAGCAGGCCGCGCTGTTTCAGGTCTATCACGAGGGCGGCGCTCGCTTGATCGACTTCCTTGCAGCGCGTTTCGAAATCCTTCTCGAGCGTTTCGCCCGGGCCGCCGTGGCTGTCCCAGTTGGTGTGGTAGAGCTGCACGAAGCGCACACCGCGTTCGATGAGGCGGCGCGCGAGCAGGCAGTTGTTGGCAAATGACGGCTTCGTGCGATCCGCGCCGTACAACTCCATCGTCTCCTTCGATTCACCGGCGAGGTCGGTCAGCTCCGGCGCGCTGGTCTGCATGCGATAGGCCATCTCGTACTGGCTGATGCGCGTCTGGATTTCCTGATCGCCGGTGGCTACGAGCCGCTTGAGGTTGAGCGCGTTGACGGCGTCGATCGTGTCGCGTTGGTGGTGGGCCGTGATGCCTGCGGGCGACGAGAGGTTCACGATCGGCTCGCCGCTGGAGCGGAAGGGGACGCCCTGGTGGATCGTCGGCAGGAATCCCGATCCCCAGTTCACCGCGCCGCCGCGCGGGCCGCGCGGGCCGGACTGCAAAACGACGAAACCGGGCAGATCTTTGCACTCCGACCCGATGCCGTACGTCACCCACGCGCCCATGCTCGGCCGGCCAAATTGCGACGAGCCGGTGTTCATGAACAGCTTCGCGGGCGCGTGATTGAAGACGTCGGTGGCGACGGTTTTCACGATCGCGATGTCGTCGACGATCTTCGCCTGGTGCGGGAAGAGCTCGGAGACCCACGCGCCGTGCTTGCCGTGCTGCGTGAACTTTCGCCGTGTGCCGAGCAGCGTGTATCGGTCTTTGAACGAGCTGTCCATAAACGCAAATCGCTTGCCGGCGATCATCGAATCGGGGATCGGTTTGCCGTTCAATTCGATGAGTTTTGGTTTGTAATCGAAGAGTTCGAGCTGGCTCGGTCCGCCGGCCATGAAGAGGTAGATCACGTTCTTCGCGCGCGGGGGAAAATTCGTGCCCGCCGGTAGCGGTTTCGCGCCTTGAGAAGGTGAGGCGAGCGCAGACTCCGCGAACAACGACGCGAGCGCGATCGAACCGACGCCGACCGCGCAGTTGCGGAAGAAGTGGCGGCGCGTGATGTCTTGCAGTGGGTCGTTCATCGCCTGTGTCACTCCCGCGTAATCGTCTCATCGAGATTCAGGATCGTTCGCGATACAAGCGTCCACGCGGCGAACTCGCTCTTCTCCACGCGCGGCGGAGTTGCCGCGGCGACGATCGGAGCCGCGGTCTGCGGTTCGCTGCGAAACTCGGCGCGCTTCTTCTCGAGCATCGTCTAAATAATCTGCCGTTCGTCGTCGGTGGGAATTCGCGAACAGGCAAGCCGGAAAGCGTGCGTGATGCGCTGATCGTCGTCCCCTTTGACTTCTTTCAGCGTCCGCGCCGCCAGCGCGCGGGAAAACTCCATCCACGCCGTGTCGTTCAGCAGGTTGAGCGCCTGAAGCGGTGTGTTTGATCGGATGCGCCGCGTGCAGGCGGAGATCGCATCCGGCGCATCGAACGTCGACAACGCCGGGTGCAGCGAATTGCGGAACGAGAACGTGTACATCCCGCGACGATAACGGTTCGCGCCCTTGCTCTCGCGCCACTCGTGCTTCACCTGCCCAAGGGACATCACGCCATCCGCAATCGGCGGAAAGACACTCGGCCCGCCAATTTGTTCGGTCAGCAAACCGGACGACGTCAGCGCGACATCGCGCACGATCTCCGCATCGAGCCGCATGCGCGACTGGCGGGCGAGCAGCTTGTTGTACGGGTCGCTCGTTTCGAGGTCCGGCCGGGCATTGGAGGATTGGCGGTAGGTCGTCGACGTGACGATCAGCCAGTGAATGTGCTTGAGGCTCCACTTGTTGGCGATCAGCTCCGTCGCGAGGAAGTCGAGCAGCTCCGGATGCGTTGGCGCGATACCCTGCGAGCCGAAATCGTTCTCCGTCTCGACGATGCCGCGGCCGAAATACTGCTGCCAGATTCGGTTCACGACCACGCGGGCGGTGAGTGGATTCTCCGCGTCGGTGATCCACTTCGCGAGATCGAGCCGCGTCGGCTTGGTCGCCGGCGATGCCTTGAGCGGATGCAAAACCGCGGGCACGCCGGGGGAAACTTCTTCGCCGTGCCGGGTGAAGTCGCCCTTGATGAACAGGTGCGTCTTGCGCGAGTCCTTCGCGCGCTCGGCCATCACCAGCGTCGTTGCGCCGTCGCTGAGCTGCTTCTTGACCGCCGCCAGGTCGTCCGCCATCGCGCCGAAATCATTGTCGGCGGATCGCAGCGCCGCCTGCACGGCTTGCTGCTGCTTGGCGTCGCGCTTCTCCGCCGCGATCGCTAGTGCCGCCTGCGCTTCCGGCTTGAGCGTCTGGCGCTGCGCGTCGGTGAGCGACGATTCCCACGACGCCACCTTCTGCTTGACTGCCGCGTCGAGCTCCGCGATGCGCTCGGTGAGCGTTTCGACCTCTTTCGGATCCGTCACGCCGCTCACCTTGAGCGTCGGCTCGTCGGCGTTGTTGAAGAACGCGAAGAGCTGATAAAACTCCTTCTGCGCGATCGGATCGAACTTGTGGTCGTGGCACTGCGCGCACGCGACGGTGAGCCCGAGGAAAACAGTCGCGGTGGTCCCGACGCGATCGATGATCGACTCGATGCGAAACTGTTCCGGATCAATCCCGCCCTCGGTGTTGATCTGCGTATTGCGATGAAACCCGGTCGCGATCTTCTGCTCCAGCGTGGCGCCCGGGAGCATGTCGCCCGCGAGCTGCTCGATGGTGAAGCGATCGAAGGGCATGTCCGCGTTCATCGCGCTAATAACCCAGTCGCGATACGGCCAGACGGAGCGCGGGAAATCGTGCGCGTAGCCGTTGGAGTCGGCGTAGCGGGCGTAATCGAGCCAGTGCCGCGCCTGCCGCTCGCCGAAGTGGGGCGACGCGATCAGGCGGTCGACTGCTTTCTCGTATGCATCGCTGGATGAATCGTTGATGAACGCGTCGAGGTCTGCGGGGGAAGGGGGGAGCCCGGTTAAGTCGAGCGCGGCGCGCCGGAGCAGAGTGGGCTTTTCCGCGACGAGGGAGGGTTTGATCCCCTCCTTGTCCAACCGCGCGAGAATGAAATGGTCGATTGGATTCCCCGCGCCCGCAAGGGCGGGGCTTAGCGAGGGAATTTCCGGTCGCACCGGTTTCTCATATGCCCAATGTTTCCCCCACTTCGCTCCCTGCTCAACCCAGCGCTTGAGCACATCGATCTGCTGCGGCGTGAGATGCTTATTCGAGTTCGCCGGTGGCATGCGGACGTCGTCGTCATCCGCCGTGATGCGCATGACCAGCGTGCTGTCGTCGACGTTACCCGGCGCGATGATCGCGTATCCATCGCGCGGCGCAAGCGGGCCGAGCTTCGGATCGAGCACGTCCAGCCGCAGGTCCGCCTGCCGCGCCGCGCCGTCCGGGCCGTGGCACTTGTAGCAGTTGTCGGACAGGATCGGCTTCACATCGCGCGCGAAGTCCACCTTCTCGTCCGCCGCGACTGCGACGTTCGCCAGCGACGAAACGACAAGCGTAATCAGCGCAGCAATGCGACTTAACGTGACCAAACGGTGCTCTCCCGGCGAACGAAACGATCCCGGCCGCTGATAATACCCCGGCGGGCCGCCGATGTTCAGGCTGGATCGGGAGAAACGGTCGTGGTAGAAACCACAAGGGTTGCGAAAGCATCCGAGGATTCGTTCATCCGCGAAACAGCGGCAGGGGAACGGCAGCCGCGACCGGCAAACATCGCGCTCGCCTGCCGGTCGCTTCAACGGCAAATCCGCCAACCCGGATGCGCAGCGATCGTCGCCGACGACGAAGTCCGGCCGGCATGATGGCTTCGTCGAGGTCCGCGGTGCGCGGGAGCACAACCTGAAGAATATTGACGTCCAGATGCCCCGCGATTCTTTGGTCGTCTTCACGGGGGTTTCAGGGAGCGGAAAATCATCGCTCGCCTTCGGCACGCTCTACGCCGAGGCGCAGCGGCGATACCTGGAATCGGTGAACCCGTACGCCCGGCGACTGTTCCATCAAATGTCGCCGCCGCAGGTGGACGAAATTGACGGCCTGCCGCCGGCGGTGGCGCTCCAGCAGCAGCGGGGGACGCCGACGACGCGATCGAGCGTCGGCAGCGTCACGACGCTCTCGAACCTGCTCCGCATGCTCTATTCCCGCGCCGGCGATTACCCGCCGAGCCAGTCGATTCTGTACGCCGAGTCATTCTCGCCCAACACGCCCGAAGGCGCATGTCCGACGTGTCACGGCCTCGGTCGCATCTACGACGTGACCGAGAAATCGATGGTGCCGGACGACACGAAGACGATCCGCGATCGCGCCATCGCCGCCTGGCCGGTCGCGTGGCAGGGCCAGAACCTGCGCGACATCGTGACGACGATGGGCATCGACATCGACAAGCCGTGGCGCGAGCTGCCGAAGAAAACGCGCGATTGGCTGCTGTTCACAGATGAGCAGCCGCAGGTTCCGGTCTACGCCGGCTGGGACATGGACGAAGTCCGCCGCGCCATCAAGCGCAAGGAAGAGCCGAGCTACATGGGGACGTTCACCGGCGCGAAGAAGCACGTCTTGCAGTCGTTCGCGACGACGCAAAGCGCGATGATGAAGCGGCGTGTGGCGCAGTTCATGGTGAGCACGGAATGTCCGGAGTGTCACGGCAAACGGCTGCGGCGCGAGGCGCAGCGGGTGAAGTTCGAGGGCCTCGACATCATGGAACTCTCCCGGCTGCCGCTCAAGCGTCTCGATGCCATCTTTCGCCCCTGCGCCGACGGCACCGGTCCGCGCTGCGCGAAGCTGGAGGCGAAGCACCCGGAGAAGGCGGAGGTCACACGCCGCATCTCGGAAGATCTGATCGCCCGACTCTCCGTGATGCTCGACCTTGGTCTCGGGTATCTGACGCTGGACCGCAGCACGCCGACCTTGTCGCCGGGCGAGCTGCAGCGCTTGCGGCTGGCGACGCAGGTGCGATCGAATCTGTTCGGCGTGGTCTACGTGCTGGATGAGCCGTCGGCGGGGCTGCATCCGGCGGATACGGAAGCGCTGCTCGGCGCGCTTGACGGACTCAAAGCGTCGGGCAACTCGCTCTTCGTCGTCGAGCACGAGATCGATGTGATCCGTCACGCCGACTGGATCGTCGACGTCGGCCCGGCGGCGGGGGAACACGGCGGCGAGATCCTTTACAGCGGCCCGCCGGATGGTTTGAAACGCGTCGAGCAATCGGAGACGCGCCGGTATCTCTTCGGCGATTATGTGTTGCCCGAGCGCACGCCGCGGAAACCCAAGGGGTGGCTGAAGCTCACGGGCGTCACGCGGAACAACCTGGAAAAACTCGACGTCGCATTCCCGCTCGGCGTGATGACGTCCGTCACCGGCGTTTCGGGCTCCGGCAAGTCGAGCCTCGTCAGCCAGGTGCTGCCGGAACTGGTCGCGGATCATCTCGGGCACAACCTCGAGCAGGACGAGGAAGACGTCGCCGATCTTGAGCACACGCCGGTCGAAACGCTCGGCGGGCACATCGTCAGCGGCATCGAAGAGATCAAGCGTCTCGTGCGAGTCGACCAGAAACCGATCGGCCGCACGCCGCGGTCGAACCTCGCGACGTACACCGGCCTCTTCGACTACGTGCGCAAAATCTTCGCCGACACGAAAGCCGCCCGCGCGCGAAAGTACGACGCCGGTCGGTTCTCCTTCAACGTCGCGAAGGGCCGCTGTGAAAATTGCGAGGGCGAAGGGTTCGTGATGGTCGAACTGCTGTTTTTGCCCAGCGTCTACGCGCCGTGCCCCGTTTGTCACGGCTCGCGCTACAACGCGAAGACGCTTGAGATCACGTATCGCGATAAGAACATCGCTGAAGTGCTCGGCCTGACCGTCGACGCCGCGTATGAATTTTTCGCCGACGAGCCGCACCTGCATCGCTCGCTCGACGTCCTCCGCCAGGTCGGCCTGGGCTATCTTCGTCTCGGCCAGCCCGCGACGGAATTATCCGGCGGCGAAGCGCAGCGAATAAAACTTGCAACCGAGCTGCAACGAATGAGCCGCGGCAACACACTGTACATTCTGGACGAGCCGACGACGGGCCTGCATCCGAGCGACGTGGAAAAACTCGTCGCTCAGCTTGACGGCCTGGTCGAGGCGGGCAACACCGTGATCGTCGTCGAGCACGATATGCGCGTGGTCGCGCACAGCGACTGGACGATCGACATGGGCCCCGGCGCGGGCGATGAGGGCGGCCACATTGTGGTTTCCGCTCCACCCGTCGAGGTATCTAAATCTTCCCGTAGCCGCACCGCACCGTATTTGCGGCGGTTTTTGGAGGACGCCGGGCAACCCGTCGCGGCCGCGTAGACGGGGTGACATCCCTGTTTGGGGAACTGTGACCGCGCCGCCACGCGCGGGTAACCTATTCGGCCGCACGCTGACCGGCGAGGGCATCTTCGGTCGGCGCGGCATCTGTCTCGGAATAATCGGAGGAGAGAGTGCATGTTTGTCGAACAACTTGAATCGCGGCGGCTGATGAGTCTCGTCACGCCGCTCGCGGATTTGCTCGTGGACGCCAACCGCGATGGCGTGATCAATGCAATCGATGATGCGGGCGAGGATATCTGGACGAACGGAATATCCGGTCGCGGCGCGGTGATCCTTCCCAACATCGACAAGGACAACACGACCACTGGCGCACCGGATAACTGGACCGGCGGCGTGTGGAACGGCAAGCCGGTCGCGCCCAACAACGTCATCGACAACGCCGCCGACCTGCTCGACATCGGCAAGCTGCGGCTGAAAAAGCTCGGCGTCGATGACGCGTACAACTACCGCGTCACGATTCGGCTTCTCAAGCCGGCGAGCGATCCGGCGTGGTTGAAGAACACAGCCGCCGCCGACCGCGTGCGGATTTTCTTCCCGACAAAACAACTCGCCAACGGAGATGTCGTCGCGCAGGCGGGTGATATCGCGGTCATCGGTCCCGGCCAGGCCGATACAATCCGCTTCGTCGCCAACCCGGCGGCGGTGAACGAGTACAACGTGATGGATCTCGGCAGCGCGGGATGGATGGAGTTCGGCATTGAAGGTCTCAAAGCGGGCGCGCAGGTGCGCGTGCGCGTGACGGTCGAGTACATCCCGATCTTCGAGACCCAGCCGCCGACGGCGCTTGACGATGTCCCGATCGATCCGCCGCCGACGATCGACGAGATTGCCATTCGCGTCGCGCCGTTCGTGCTTCAGGACAACCGCCAGGCCGCCTCGCGCGTGTTCATTGAAAACATGAACCTCTACCCCGGCTTCGACAACGCCGCCGCGCGGGCCGTGCTGAAGCAGGCGTTCGGCACGCGCTACGCGGAGTCGAAGACCGGCGATCTCTGGCAGCAGGACGGCTACGAGATCGGCTACGCGCGCACGCCGACCGGGCAGATGCCGATCGTGCTCGAGCTGCCGCGGGCGCGCAACGGTTTGTTCGACACGGTGAACACGATGCGCACGTTCATTCGCGGCTCGCTGCTGGCGGCGGGCGTTGGCGTCAACATCGAGCTGGCGTCGCAGCTCATCGTTTCCGCCTCGTCATTCGGCGGCGACATCGAATCGCTTCCGCGTCCCGGGGCGCCCGCCGGCGCGCCGGGATTCCTCGTCGCCAGCGGCATGCCGACGTACATGAAGGATTTCTTCGCCGCCCAGGGCGTGAATCCGCTGCTGGATTTGAAGCTCGACGACTGGCTCGGCATCGCGCACGTGGACGAAGTCGTGCAACTCGCGTCCAACGGCAACAAGCTCCTCATCGCCGACCCCGACCTTGCCTGGGCGCTGGCGCTGTGGGCAACGAAAATCGACCCCAATGTCCGCATGCTCGCGAAGATGAACAGCAACGAGGGACTGCCCGATTACACCGCCGAAGGAATCAAGGCCAGCCTCTTCCTCAACAACGCGACCTTCCGCAAACAAAACCTGCAATTCGCGCAGAGCTCGACGCGTCTTCGCGGCTTGTACGACGCGGTGAAGAAGGCGATGAAGCTGACTGACGAGCTTTCGGCGCCTCTCAAATGGGCCAGTGCTACCGGCACGGTCTCGCTTCTGCGCGGCGGCGCCTTCACGAGCATGATCGGAAACGTCAAGCGCACGTTCCAGGTGAAGTTCCTCGACGGCGATCGCTATCAACTGCAATATCGCGACGAAGGCGGCGCGTACTCGAAGTGGTTCGAGGGCCGCAAATCGCGCGACGAAGTCTTCACAGACGCAAAGGCATTTTTGCTCAAGGAATACTGGACCGGCACCGCCAAGACGGGCGACCGCTTCACCTTCACGACCAACCCGGCGGCGACGCTGATCAAGATGCCGGTGCTGTTCGCGACGTTCGGCCTGCTCTTCGATCCGCCCGGCTCGCCTCCTCCCGTGCAGCCGTGGCGGCTCGGCGCATTCACCACGAACCACATCAACTCCATCGTCGACGGCCAGACCGTCGTCACCGGCAGCTCGTACGGCCCGCGCGTCAACTTCGACGGCAGCGGCGTCAAGAAGGACCTGTTCGACGCCTACGCCACCTCCGCTTTCCGCGCCGCCGGCTTCACGAAGATCTTCTTCGCCGACGCGCGCCTGTACCACGACTCCAGCGGCAGCCTGCATTGCGGGACCAACGTGATCCGCACCATGCCGTCAGCGAAATGGTGGGAGGCGTAGGCCGAGCTGTGATTTCAATTTGAAAGCAGGAAACGGAGCGTGACAATCAGATCGGGCGGGTATCGTCCGGTCATGATCATGGAATTGAAATCGCCACCGTCATTCACCACGGCAGAAGACCGCTGGCAGGCCGTGCAGTCGCGCGACGTCGACGCCGACGGGAAGTTCGTCTACTCGGTAAAGACGACCGGCGTCTATTGCCGGCCGTCTTGTGCGGCGCGGCGGGCGCGGCGGGAGAACGTTGAGTTTCATCGGACGCCCGCGGACGCCGAGCGCGCCGGATTCCGGGCGTGCAAGCGATGCAAGCCTGCTGATCCCAATGCCGGCGACGAGCACGCGGACGCCGTTACCAGGGCGTGCAAATTGATCGAGGCCGCCGACGAGACGTGGGACGTCGACACCCTCGCCGCCGACGTCGGCATGAGCGCGTCGCACTTTCATCGAGTCTTCAAATTGCAGACCGGCTTGACGCCCAAGGCGTATGCGACCGCGCATCGGGCCCGCCGGGTCCGTGACGAGCTCGCGCACGGCGAGAGCGTCACGTCCGCCATCTACAACGCCGGCTTCAATTCCAATGGCCGCTTCTACGCGACGTCGACGAAGACGCTTGGCATGAAGCCATCGACC
The DNA here is from genome assembly GCA_034666045.1 of Phycisphaerales bacterium. GTDB lineage: Bacteria > Planctomycetota > Phycisphaerae > Tepidisphaerales > Tepidisphaeraceae > JAICTV01. The sequence goes on from JAXDMN010000432.1 coordinate 25,057, forward strand.
TTCCGCGCCGGCGGCGCCGGCGCGACGATTCGCTTTTCGGTCGGCGAGTGTTCGCTCGGCTCGATCCTCGTCGCTGTGTCTGAGATCGGCATCTGCGCGATCTCGCTTGGCGATGATCCCGAGGAACTGGTGAAGTGGCTGCAGGATCGCTTCCGCAAAGCGGAGTTCATCGGCAGCGACAAGGAGTTCGAAAAACTCGTCGGGAAGGTCATCGCCTTCGTCGAGCGCCCGGCGATCGGCCTGAAGCTGCCGCTCGACGTGCGAGGCACCGCGTTTCAGCAGCGGGTTTGGCAGAAACTGTCAGAGATCCCTTGCGGAACGACGCGCACGTACTCCGACATCGCCGCCGAGCTGGGCATGCCGAAGTCGACTCGCGCCGTCGGCCAAGCATGCGGCGCCAACCCGATCGCCGTCGCCATTCCGTGCCATCGCGTCGTTCGCACCGATGGCTCGCTCTCCGGCTATCGCTGGGGCATCGCGCGCAAGGCGAAGCTGCTGAAATCCGAACGCGGCACAAGCTGATAAAACGCCCGCGCCGCTCTCGCGTAAGGACCAGTATGAACCGATGCTGGACGGCGATCGCGTTGTGCCTGATGTTGCTTGCCGGCGACGCGCACGCCGCCGACAAAATCCCCAAAGACGTCACCGCGCCAGCCGGTTTCGAGATGACGCTCTTCGCCGCGCCGCCGGAGGTCAATTACCCGACCTGCCTGACTGCCACGCCGCGCGGCGAATTGTTCGTAGGCATCGACGACCAGGGTTCGCTCGGCAAGGACGCCAACCGCGGTCGCATCGTGCGCTGCGTCGATACCGACAACGACGGCGCCGCCGACGAAATAAAAACGTTCACGAAGCTCGATCACCCGCGCGGCCTCGTCTGGGATGACGCGACCCACGCGCTCTACGTCCTCCATCCGCCAACGCTGTCGCGCTTTTATGACGACAACAGCGACGGCGTCGCCGATCGCTCCGAGACGCTCGTCACCGCGATCGGCAATCACAAGGCGACCGCCCAGCAGGGCGCCGATCACACCACGAACGGCATCCGCCTCGGCATCGACGGCTGGATCTACATCGCCGTCGGCGATTTCGGAATCATCGACGCGACCGGCAGCGACGGAAAACATCTGACGCTGCACGGCGGCGGGATCGTGCGCGTGCGCACGGACGGCCGCGACATCGAAATCTTCGCGACCGGCATGCGCAACATCTACGACGTCGCGATCGATCCGTTCATGAACGTTTTTTCCCGCGACAACACCAACGACGGCAACGGCTGGAACGACCGCGTCACCTTTAGTCCGCCGGGTGCGTATCACGGTTATCCGAGCCGCTTCCGGCGCTTCCCGCAGGAGATCGTCGACTGTCTCACCGACACCGGCAGCGGTTCGCCCTGCGGCGTGCTGTGCGTCGACGAGCCGGCGCTGCCCGAGCCGCACCGCCGCGCGTTTTACACCGTCGAGTGGGGGCAGAATCGCGTCGATCGCCATCCGCTCGTCGCGCGCGGCGCAGGATTCACCGCGTCGACTGACAAGGTGATGGACGTGCCGCGCGGCATCGACATCGACGTCGATGGCGTCGGCCGGCTGTACGTCGCGTCGTGGGCGGGCGGGGGATTTAGTTACACCGATCCGAACGTCGGCTACATCCTCCGCCTGACGCCCAAAGGTCGCGCGCCGACCACGTTTGCCAACCTCCACATTGCAAGCGACGCGGAATTGCTGAACCATCTCGCCTCGCCGAGCGGCGTGTGCCGGCAGGCGGCGCAGCGAGAAATCCTGCGACGCGGCGACAAGGCGATCTTCGCTGATGGGCTGGCGAAGCTTGCCGAGTCCGATGGTCCTCTCGCCGCACGCGTCGCCGCTGTCTTTTCGCTCAAGATGTTGCGCGGTCCGGCGGCCGATGCGGCCTTGGTCGAATTGTCGCGACGTGATGAGCTGCGCGAGTTCGCGCTGCGCGCGCTTGCCGATCGAAAGGGCGATTCGTCCGCCGTCCTGCCCGAGCTGTTCGTCGCCGCGCTGAAGGATGCGAACCCGCGCGTGCGGCTCATCGCCGCGTGGGGCCTCGGCCGGCTCGGTCACGCCAATGCGGCGGCTGCGATCGTGCCCCTGACGATCGATCCGGATCCGCTGGTTGCCCATGTGGCGGTGAATACTCTCGTCGAGCTCAATGCCGCGGACCCTTGCCTCGCGGCCATCACTGACACTGATGAAAAACGCGCCGGCGGCGCGGCCAACGCGCTGCACCGGATGCACGATCCGGCCGTTGTCGAACGCCTCGTCGCGCGTCTCGATCAGGTCAAAAATCCCGCCGTTCGCACGCACATCTTCCGCGCCCTCGCACGGCTCCACTCGCGTGAAAAGGATTGGGACGGCGAATGGTGGCAGACGCGCCCCGACACAACCGGCCCGTACTTTCAACCGGTCGCCTGGACCGCGACGCCGCGCATCGCCGAGGTGATACGGCGCGCGCTCGCGACTGAATCGCCGCAGACGGTTCGCTCGCTCGTTGTCGACTGTGCCGCCAACCGCGTTGACCTGCAGGAAGTGAACGAGCGGCTCCTCGCGGTCGATCCGACGGATTCGGCGCTCTGCCTCGCGCTGCTCGATACGCTGGTCCGCCGGCAGCAGTTGTCTGACGGGCAGATCGCGGCGGCGAAAACAATCATGAACGCCGAAGCGGCCGAGCCGGCGGTGCGCGTGAAGACCATCCAGGTGCTGAGCTGGGAATGGGCGAGCGATCCCGCGATCGCAGCGGTGGTCGATGCCCTCGGCAACATCACCGCAACCGAATCGCCGCCCGCCGAACTCGCCGCCGCGATGGAATCGTTCATTCAGAATGCGCAGCTCGCCGGGCGTATCCCGCTGCTGGCGCGTTTGGCGAGCAGCGGATCGAAAGGGCAGCGCGAGATCGCACTGACGGCGCTGGTGACCATCGCGGAAAGCAAGTTGACCGAGCCTGAGCCACGCCGTGCCGCGGAATCCGCAATCGCCGCCGCATGGCAGGATCCCGCCGCCGTCGAGCCGCTGCTTGCCGCGATCGGCCGCACGAAGGCGAAGCGCTACCGCGACGACGTCCGCGTCCGCATGCGCGACAACGACGCCGCAATCGCTCGCGCCGCCGTCGCCGTCGCGCGACGCCTCGGCATCTCTGAAACCGCGACGACGACGCAGGCGAGTGAGACCATCGCGTCAATCGGTTACGAAAAATCGCTCGCCACCGTCCTGAAAACCCCCGGCGACGCGACGCGCGGCAAGGAGCTCTTCGCCAGCCAGGGCTGCGTCGCCTGTCACACCGTCTCGCCCGCGGACCTGCCCAAGGGTCCGTTCCTCGGCGGAATCGCGACGCGCTACAGCCGCAGCGAGATCTTCGAGTCACTCGTCAAGCCCAGCGCCAAGATCGCCCAGGGTTTTGAGACGCAATGGTTCAAGATGAAGGACGATGTCCTCGAAGGTTTCGTCACGCGCGACGCCGCCGATGAGATCGAGCTGCGCGACGCGAACGGCAAAACCATCGTGCTGAAAAAAGCCCAAGTGAAAGCCCGCGGCACGCGCGAGAAGTCGGTCATGCCGGAAGGCCTTCTCTCCAACCTCCCGCCTGCCGACGCGGCCAACCTCGTCGCTTATCTCGAATCGCTCAAGGCGAAGTAGTTCGCCGCCGCCGTCGCCCTTGGCCCACATCGCCACAAAACCGGCTTGATTCGGACATTAACGTCCCAAGCCGTCTTGAACCGACCTTGTCAACAGTCGTAGGATTCGCGCTGTCGCGAGCGCTGAAGCGCGACGGCGGCGCGTTTCTGGCCGACTAATCATCGTGTGCCAACCCGGCACACCCGCCCGTCGCCGTCTTGGAATCAACGGCGGCGGGCTTTTAATTCACCACGAGCCGGAACGTTTCCGGCGGGTCGCCCCGGCCTTGTCCGCCGGGGCGTTTTACGCGCTCGTCTCGTCTGCGGCCCACGCCGCTTCAAACCAAATCGGGGGTACCCCGTGGAGCTCGCCAAGTGCGCGTACAGCGTCCTGAACGCGAAGGTACTCCTTCTTCGTCATGCCCTTGAGCGACGACACGCCGCGAAACTCAGGGTCGATCTTGGTTAAGTGTTCCGTGACGATGCGGTCGATGGGCACGTGGAGGAAGGGGCGTAGGCGCTTCCAGGCTGGCTCGGAGAAGAGCTCGCGATTCGCGAGGATTTCATAGATCACGATGTTGATCAGTTTGGCGAAGTAACCCCAGCGGTCCTCGTCAAGACCGTTTTGCGAGTACGGCTCCCAACAAGACGATTCAATAGCGGCGAGCAACCATTTGTCGTACTCGTCCCTCGTTTGGATGCCCGCGAGTTTCGTTGGGCTGATGCGATGGTAGAGCTCTTGTTGCAGCGCACGCGTAATCCCGCTCTTGAACAAACGGGCCATCGCGCCCTTCTCGACAACGAACTTGATCCGCCGCCGGATCAGAGAACGGAGGTGTTGTTCGTCGGTAAAGATTTTCATGAAGCGTGGGGCGCGCCGTTAGATTTGCCGACTCAGGAACGCCGACGCCAGTGCCGCTGCGGCCCGGTCGAGCGATAGCTCCGCTTTGGTCTGTAGCGGCCCAGCCGGACGGGCGACGATTGCTACCGGCCCGCGCGTTGCCGCGATGTCGCCTAACATCACGTCCACCACTTCCGGCTCGTACATGTCCTTTGTTGCCGACTTGAACGCCGCCGCGTGCATGGCTTCGTCTCGCCGGTCGCGGCGCGAGAGAATCAGCACAAGGTCCGCCGGTTGATCCCCGGAGCTAATGCTGGCGACTGCCGCCGAATCACCGATCGGCTGCCACGTCACCACTACCGCCGGATACGTCCCGACTCGCAGGTTAAGGTCTTTGAAGCCGAGCGGCGAAGCGCCCATCGCGTCCGCGAAGAAGTCCACCGCCTGCTGGGCATCTCGCGCGTCCAGCGCATGCTTGGCGTCCATGAAAGGGCCGATCGCGCCTTGATCGTCCAAGATTGCGATAGCGAAGTCATTGAACATCGCGACAAATGTAACAAATCGACCCCAGACGGTCAGCGGGTGGGGAGTCCAAACGAGGGGCCGCCTTATAGTCGCATCCTTGCTGCGGGCCGGTAGCATGAGGGGATGCGCTTCAAGGAAATCGTCACCCGCCTGACGGGGTTCAGCGTTCCCATCTTCGGCGTGTCGTGGAATCCGCCCGAGCCACACGTAGCCGTCGCCCGGCGCGTGGTCAGCTTCCTCGAGGATCGGCGGGTGCTCTACAACCCGTATGACGTCGAGGTCCCCGACCACTGCGTGCATTCCATCATCGAAATCCGGGGCTACCTCACCGACGAAATCGGAAAGCTGCCGGGCTCACCGGACGCCGGGCTACCGCAAACTCTCCGGGCCATGCGGGCGGGTTGCCGGAAGTTTCTCGACACGGTTCAGGCCGACCGGGGCCAGATCACCGTCCGCGACATGCTCAACGGCGGAACGCAAAGCTGGATCTTCCTCAGCGCCCTAGGCCAGCTTCGCAACACAATCGGCACCCACGTCGCCGTCTTGGCGGCGCAGCACGGGCTCGACGTGGAGAAAGACCTTGCCAGCATTCTTCCGCCCGCTGTCTCGGCGGACGACGGAGATGGAGCGCACGGAGGGCGCGGGCGACGGCGGTCGGTGTAGCTCCACTGCTCCGGGCGTGCGGTTGCTGCCGACGGGCAAGGCGGACGTTACGTGTGCTCGGGCTCCGGTTCCAGAAGCCTAAAGTTTCCCAGTGAGCCCTCCTCCAACCGATCTTGCCTGACGAGCGACAGGGCGGTTGCGATGGCTGTCGGGAACGTCCACCCCTTCTGCGTTACAAGAGCCTTGACCTTAAACCAACCTTGGTTCGGCGCTAGCATCGATTCCACGTCCGCGATGAATTTGGCTTCCTCCTCAGAAGAGGACATGGCTGTTGCGCCGATGGCGTGCACGGTTAGCCGCCAGCGGCCGATTAGTGATGCATCTACCCTCCCTTGTACCGTTAGCGCGCGAATCGACGGCACCGACGGGTGGCCCCCGAGGGCATCGAGGTCAAAGAGCACGTTTGGGTTTCCGGCAGATAGCTCCATCATCCGGTCGAACACTTCTTCTGTCGTGAGCATCGTGTTGCTCCTTTCTACCCTGTTAGACGCTGGGAGCGTACCGCCGCCCCCCTTTGGACCGGAGACGTGTCGCCCGCTACCGGCATGACGCAGTCCTCGGGTTGCCGCCCGTGGCCCGTGGGCGTAAAATGTGGCTCGCCGCTCCGGATCGACCTTACTACCGCCTTGCTTGCGGGGTTTTCCGGGACGGCGGCTGTGTTAAAAGCACAGTGTTGGCAGCGTAGCTCAGTTGGCAGAGCAGGGGATTCATAAGCCCCGGGTCACAGGTTCGAGTCCTGTCGCTGCTATTCCCTCCCAGCGCCAAAGAAATCACCCCGCGGGGGCGGGGTGAAGTCGCATATCACGTCAGGTGGACGGTCTGGCGACTGCTATTTCGTCGCCAACGGTTCCGGCGTGCCGGTGGCGCTGACGCCGTCGAGGCTGATCGCGCCGTAGCGCGTTTCGTACGCGCGCAGCATGATGGATAACTGAAGAAGAAGCCGCTTGGCGGCGTGGGGGTTCAGCAGCACGCGTTCCTCCAGGGGAACGACGACCTCCTTCACTTCCTTGTGCCACACCTTGTGCGTACCGAGCAGGATGGCGATTTCCTCGCGCGTGCCGGTGACCTGGACGACATTCGCGTAACGGGACTGCATGTTGGCGTCGTCCCAGCGAAGCGTCGGGATGTCGTTCGTCGTCGTCTGCTGCTCTCGAGCCACTTGACCTCCAATGGTTACTTCTCTTTTCTGCTCTATCGGCTGATTCAGCCGACTCTCAACAAAACCCGCGCGCCGTTACAGCGGCAGCGCGGTGTTGCGCTGATCCTCCGGGCCGCCTTGCGTGTCGCGCTTGGCCTTGGCGTTCGGGCCTTGCGGGTCGCGCGGGCCGCCGTGGTTGGCCTGCCACTGCGGGTCCTTCGCGGTGAAGAGTCCGAGCTCGCCGTCGGGCTCGAGGCGCGTCGCGTCCGCGCCGCTCTCGAGGCCGAGCGCCAGGAGGAACTCGACCATGCCGGGCGAAATCTTGCGCGCCACGGTCGGCTCGCCGAACGGGCTGTAGGGGACGACGTAGGTGTTGAACTCGCCGCCCCAGTCGAACATGCGCTCGCCGCCGGTGTTGGCGATCATGACGTCGAGCCCGTCGCCGCCGTAGACCCAGTCGGCGTCGGCATAGAGCGGGGCGTCCGGCTGGCTGTTCAGGCCACCGGCGGTGTCCTTGTTGTCGTCGGCGTCGATCATGTCGTCGCCCGCGCCGCCGAAGAGACGGTCGGTGCCGGTGCCGCCGACGATCCAGTCGTGACCGGTATCACCGAAGATGCGGTCCTTGCCGTCGTCGATCTTCACGCCGCCCACGCTGGCGTCGAAGTTGAGCAGGAAGTTGGCGACCTTCACGAGCGGCTTGTTCGCGTCGTACCCGGCGAGCTTGCGCGTCGCTGGGTCGTACACGATTGGCGTCGTGTTGGTGACCGGGGCATCGGTGTAGAACGTCGCCAAAGCTTCGGCGCCGCTGACGGCGTCGTTGCCTGCGCCGGCATGCAGGAAGTCGTCGCCCAACCCGCCGTACACGACGTCGTTGCCGCCGATCTCGTACGCGAGGAGTTGGACGTCCTTCTGAATCCGCCCGGTGATGTTGATCCAGACGGCCGTCCACGGGCCGGGCATCGCGAGGTTGCTCATGACGCTGGCGGTGTTCACACCGTGCAGCGTTTCGGTCAGCCCGTTGCGGCTGGTGAAGATGAGCCCATCGTCGCCGACGACGCCGTCTTCGCCACTGCCGGCGTAGATGCGGTCGTGTCCGATGCCGCCGAAGATGTCGTCGTCCTGGCCTTCGCCGAAGAGGACGTCGTTGCCGACGGTGCCGTACACCGAATCGTCACCCGATTCGCCGTGGATCAGGTCAGCCGCCCCGATATCCGTTGCGGCGTTGCCGCCGTACGTGTAGTCGAGGTGCTGGACTGACCGCGGGATCAGCTTGAGCGGCCCGTAGTTGTCGTAGGTGAACGTGCGGGCGTTCCCGGCGGCATCGACCAGGCGGTAGATGTTGCCATTGTCGCCGATGATGAAGTCGGCGTCGCGCGAGTGGGCGGTGTTGCCGGTGTCGCCGAGGTGGTTGCGTGCGAGATCGGTGCCTGCGCCGCCGAAGATGATGTCGGCGCCGTCGCCGCGCAGAGCCGGCGTCGTCAGGCTGAAGAGGTTCGACGATCCGCCGATCAAATCGTCCTGACCGAGGTTGCCGAAGATCAGGTCACTGCCATCATTGCCTTCGATGTAGTCGTCGCCGTCAGTGGCGGCTTCGACCGATGCCTGCGTCGCGGAGACGGTGATATCGATCGAGCCATCGCCCTGCACGGTGTCGTTGCCGAGCTGGCCGAAGATCTCGTCGTCGCCCGCGCCGCCGGCGATGTAATCGTTGCCGAAGTTCGTGAGCGTTTGGTCGAGCGTGATCGTCCAATCCGCCCAGGTGGGCAGGCCGCCCGGGATGAGGTTCGACGGGGCGCCGACATTCGGCTGACCCGCCGCGTTGTAGAGCGTCGCGCCAAGGGCGGTGCGGAAGCGACCCTTGATCGCGTCGGCCGAGCCGACGTTGTTGACGAGGCGGACGTTGTCGCCGAAGACGAGGTCCTTCTCGCTGCCGCCGTCGAGGGCGTCAGCGCCGGTGCCGCCGATGACGACGTCGTCGCCCTCGTTGCCGTAGATGCGATCGTTGCCGCCGTTGGCGCGGTCGGTCGTCTCGATCGAGTCGATCGTGACGCCGTCTGACTTGTAGATGACGTCGGCGCGGTCGCCGATGAGCACATCGCCGCCGGCTTGGCCGTTGACGGTGTCGTTGCCAAGGCCGGCGATCACCACATCGCCGTCAGCGCCGCCGCTGATCGAATCGTTGCCGCCGACGCCCGCGCCGGTCTCGGTGATCTTGACGACTTTGGTCGGGCCGTCGGTGCCGGTGATCGGGGTGAAATCGACGCGTGCGCTGTCGCCGGCGACGATGTCTTCGCCAGCACCGGCATCGATCACGTCGTTGGCGGCGCCGCCGATGAGGAGGTCCTTGCCGCCGCCGCCGTTGATCACATCGTTGCCGCCGATCGCGTTATCGATCGACCAGACGATGCGCGGCCCGCGGTAGGTGCCGTCGCCTTGGTCTTCCGGCAGCGCCGAGATGCGGTATGCCGAATTCTCGTCCACTTCGAGTTGGCCGGTCACCGGCATCGTCGTCCAGTTGCTGTCGACGGTGATCGTCGTCGCGGTGTTCGCGATGATCCGGCGGAACTGCACATGTCCGTCCGGCATGATGACCTGCACCATCAGGCCGACCAGGCCGCCGTACTCCGTGGTGAAGTTGGCGGTCGGATCGGTGATCGTGTTCGCGGTCGCGGAGACGACCGGCGGATTGACCGGGTTGAGCGGGGTCGAGTGCCCGAGGCGCGTGACGATCTTGCCCTGGGCATCGACGAAGTCGACGCGCCCGAAATCGCCGAAGAGCGAATCCTGACCGTCGCCGCCGGTGATGCTGTCGTTGCCTTCTTCACCGAACGCCACGATCCCGAGCGTCGAGCCGGTGGCATTGATGGTGTCATTGCCGGCCTGCCCGCGAATCGCGAGATCGCCGTCCTGTGCGGCGTCGATCTTCGCATTGACGGTGTCGTTGCCCGCGCCCAGGTTGAGCATCGTGAGCGTGTAGAAATCGCCGCTGCGCTTGGTGGTGTGGCCCTCGGCGTTGGTGGTGTAGTCGACGTCGAGCGTGTCGTTGCCGTTGCCGAGGTTGACCTGCAGGACTTCCATGTCGCCGTAGGTGATTCCGCCCGGCTGCACGCCGCTGCCGATGACGACGTTGGGGCCCATGCCCAGGCCGAGGATTCGGCCGTGACGATCGAAACCGTCGAAGCGGAACTCGCTGCGGTTCGTCGGTGCGCCCGATCCGCCGCTGAGCTTCGTGAGCGTCAGCAGCTTGACGGTTGAATCGGTCGTGTTGGCGACCGATTCCACCTGCCACTTGCGACCCTTACCGGGGCCGATCGTGATCTCGAGGACCTTGCCGACCAGATTGTTCAAATCATTGTTCGTCAGGCCCAGCGCCTGAAGATCTGTGGTCTCGACAGTCATCGTTTCGGTCGTGCCGGCCGACGCGGTGAAGCCGAGGACGTTGCCGTCGCTCGACGTCATCGTGCCGGTGTCGTTGGCGACGCTGTCCTGGTCGAAGACGGTGGTGTAGTCGACCTGCACGCGCTCATCGGCGAAGAAGTTGACGCTGAGCGAGGTGATGGCGTACTCGGTCGCGGTCGTCGGCGCCGTGACGTTCGGCTGGCCCGGATCGACGGCCGTCGGGTTCTGCAACCGCAGCTGCGTCAACCCGCCGCCGAGATCCACGATCTCGGTGATCAGCCAGAAGCGATCGTAAATGTCGCGCGGGCGGGTGGCGTCGAGAACGACGTCGGTGCCCGGGCCCTTGGTCAGCTCGATCGTCTTGCCGAGCAGCTTGGTGATGGTGTCGACGTCGACGTCCGCCAGGTGATCGAGCAGGTCCTGCGTATTGACGGTCATCGTCTCGATTGCGCCGCCGCCGGCGCCCGGCGTGAAGGCAACGACGTTGCCGTGCGATGCGCGGACGTTCAACTCGCCCGGGAGCATCAGCGGAGCGGGCAGGCTGAGCGAGCCCGCGCCGGCCGCGCCTTCAATGATGAGCGGGCCGCGGATCTTGTTGACGGTGTTGAGCTCCGGCGCGAAGACCTGCGTCTCGCTGCCGTCCTGGAAGTTGTCGTCGATCGCTTCGACGGTGACTTCCTGCGGAACGTTCCAGTTCGCATCGGTGAAGGTGATCGTCGTGGCGGACGCGCCGTTGACGGTGACCTGTTCCTTGAACTCGGCGTCGCCTTCCAGCGTCGTGCGCGTCTTGATCGCGTCGACGTTGATGGTGACGGTCGTGCCGGCCGCCGGCGCCTTCGACAGCACGACGGTGTACTTGTCGGTGTAGCCGCCTTCGAGCACGTCGGTCGATCCGTCGCTCTGCGTGACGATGACCATCGCGGCGTCGTTGTCGTAGATGTCGACCGAGGTGTCCTTGACCAGGATGTTGTCGTACCCGCGTTCGATGTATTTGTAGGCGGCCTGCACGGTGCCGCTGACGGCGACGGCGTTGCCGTTCTTGATGAACGTCACCGTGTTGCCGGTGATTGTATAACGCAGCTCCGGCGTGATTTCGCCGTCGGCGAGCGGTTGCACGATGCCGGCGTCGAGCTTGATCGTGATTGGTTGAGTCAGGTCGGGCTTGTGCTCGAGGAAGAGGAACGAGGTCGCCTTCTCCGGCACGATCGGCTGCACGCCCGGCAGGAGCAGGTCGGCGTCGACGGTGGCGAGCGCGCGGGTCTTGTGCGTGTCGACGTCGCTGCTGCTGACCGTCGCGGTGATGAAGTCGGTGTGGAACCCTTCGATCACTGCATCGTTGGTCGCGGTGATGGTGACCGGCTGCGGCGTGTTCCAGTTGCTGGTCGTGAAGAGCAGCGACGTATCCGACAGCCCGATCTGGCCATTCGTCGATGCGAGCGTCACGATGACGTCGCTCGTCGGCTGGCGGGTGAGCACGACCTTGATCTGGTCGGTGAAGCCGTTCTCCAGCACGGTGGTGTTGTTGTTGACGGACGAGATGACCACGCCGGCGCGGTCGTCATCGTTGATCCCCACCTTCACGCTGAGCAACTGCACGCCGGCGAAATCGTCGTCGGTGCTGTTCTCGGTGATGTGGTTGATGAAGGTAAAGCGCTGGCCCTCGCTGGCGTCGTCATGCGCGGCGCGGAACTTGACCTCGAGCCCGTTCTTCCAGTCGTCGTTGCTGCTGGTGAACAGCAGGCCGGGGTGATTCTGCGCCGTGACCCAGCTCGCGCTGGACGGATCCCAGAACTCCAGGTCCTTGTACTTCTTCGCCTGGTCTTCCGGCGGCAGCCCGGAATCGACGAGCTTGACGAGCACGTGCTTGCCCGGCTGCGGCTTGCGCGAAAGGCGGATCTTGTAGGTGTCGAACTGGACCCCGATGCCGCCGCTGAGCGCATCCTCGGTGACGCTCGACGCGCCGCCGCTTTCGCTGACGATGAGGAACGGTTCCTCGTTGTCGGCGATGTTGGCGGAGACTCCCTCCGCCTTGACGTTCTGCCACGCGGGATCGGTGCTCTCGACGTTGTTGAGGATGATGCCGCTGTGGCCCTTGAAGTCGTCGCTGATGACGGGGATCGGCGCATTGCCGGGCGCACCGCCGACGAAGAAGCTGTCGCTGCCGAGACCGCCGTCGATTTCGGTGACGACATTGAGGCCGGTGGAGAGGACGAAGAAGCGGTCGTTGCCCTCGGCGCCGTCGGCGACGAGTTTTTCAATGTTGACGTAGCTGATGTTGAGCCCGGCGCCGTACACGCCGGTGTCGGTGACGACGAAGTCGTCGCTGAACTCGGTGCCGACGACGCGAATGGTATCGAATCCGTCGCCGCCGTCGATGCCGACCGGCGCATTGAGCGCGTATCGGATCGTGTCGGCGCCGCCGTCGCCCTTCATGTCGGTGCGGGCGCGTTCGCTGTCGGTCGATCCGGCCAGCGCGAAGGCGCGAACGGTGAACAGATCGTCGCCGTCGCCGCCGTTGAGGTTCACCACCGCCGTATTGTGGAAGACGGTCATCTCGTCGTTGCCGTCGCCGCCGTTGATGACAGTGGGGCGGCTGACGCCGGCGGAAAGGAATCCGCGCGTGATCGCGACGGTCGCGAACACGTCGTCCGGGGTGATGTTCGCCGTGAGCGGATTGTCGGTGCGCGGCGAAGCGTAGACCTGGCCGATCTGCACACGGTCGGCGCCGAGCCCGAGGTTGATCGTCGTGCTGGCCATCACGTCGTCAGACGCGACGTAATCGTTCCCGTGCAGCGTGTTGAGGACCAGGCCCTCCATGTTGCGGTAGTTGAAGCGCTCGACCTTGGCGCCGCCGTCGTTGATCAGCGCGACGAACGCGGTGTCCTGTCCGAGCGCGAGATCGTTGACGTAGTGGGCGTCGAAGGCGGCGTTGGCGGCGTCGAGATCGGTGGCGTCCGCCTCGAGGGCGTCCTCCACCGCGGCGAGCATGCCGGCCGGGACGACGTGCGGACTGTAGAGGTCCGTGATCGCCTGCGAGATGAGTGCAAACTTCGCGGCCGCGTCGGCGGCGGCGTTGGCGGTAAAGATATTCTCGATGCGTTTGTGAACCAGCGCCTGCGTTTCCTGGATGTAATCGCCCGCGATGGCGGTGTTCACCGCCGCGATCACCGCGTTCGTCGTCGCTTCGAGCGACGCCAGACTGCTGCCGTCGATCGGGTTGGCGTCGAAGGCATCTTCCACCGCGTCGAGCATGCCGTCCGGCACGCCGTGCACGCCGTAGCGGTTCGTGATGCCCTCCTTGAGCAGGTCGAGCTTCTCCGCCTTGCCGGACTTGAGGATCTTCGAGATGAGGTGGTCGAGATCGTTGAGACTCGGGAAGTACGCGTCGGACATGCCGCGAAGCAGGAACGTGTCGGCGTCGCCGGTGCCGTCGACGGTGAGGACGTCGGTGTCACTGAGCCCGCCGGTGTCGTAGGAGGTCGTGAGCTCGGTAGTAGCGCCGCCGCGCGCGGCGATGTTGTAGGAATCGTTTCCGCTTTGTCCGTCGAGGATGTCCGAGCCGTAGCCGCCGACGAGCGTGTCGTTGCCGATGCCGCCAGTGGTGGTGTCGTTGCCGTGTCCGCCCTCGAGGAAGTCGTCGCCGGCGTCGCCGGTGATGGTGTCGAGATCGGAGTTGCCGAAGACGGTGTCGTTGCCGCCGCCGCCGGCGAGCAAGTCGTTGCCGGTGCCGCCGGAGATCCAGTCGTTCTCAGTTCCGCCGGCGACGGTGTCGTGGCCGTCTTCGCCGAAGATGGAATCCGCGCCTGCGCCGCCGTCGACGTTGTCGCTTTGCGTGCCGGCGTAGACGGTATCGTTGCCGGCTTCGCCGGTGATGCTGTCGGCGCCGCTTTCGCCGTAGATCTTGTCGTTTTCGCTGCCGCCCTGGATCGAGTCGACGCCCGTGCCGCCGTAGATGACGTCTGCGCCGGCGTCGCCCTTGATCGAGTCGTTGCCGCCCTTGCTGCCGTCGGTGTCTTCGACGTGGGTGACGACCTTCGACGCGTTGACGGTGACCTTGCCGCCGTCGCCGATGAGCGCATCGGCGTCCGCGCCGCCCTCGAGTGAGTCCGCGCCGCCCGCCCCGAAGAGCAGGTCGTCGCCGGCGTCGCCGTAGATGCTGTCGTTGCCGTCGTTGAGCTTGGGTTCGACGGCGATCGTGGTGCCCTGGATCGAATCCTTGACCGATCCGTCGCCGAACAGCCAGTCGGTGTTGCCACCGCCGTGGATCTGGTCGTCGCCGGCTTCGCCGAAGATGACGTCCTGGCCGTTGCTGCCCCAGATGGAGTCGTTCCCGGCGCCGCCGAGAATCTTGCCTGCGCCGGTCGCGGTGGCGCCGGCCTTGATCGTGTCGTTGCCGGCGTTGCCTTCGAGCTCGGCTCCGATGTTGCCGCTGACGCCGGAGAGGTCGATGGCGTCGTTGCCCTCACCGCCGAGCGCGAGGATCTTCTTCCATCCGCCGCTCGTCGTGTACCTCTGCGTGAAGCCGAACGCGGTGACGAACAATTCGCTGGCGTTGCCAGTGACGGTAAACGTCTCGTCGCCGTCGGTCTTGTCGCCTTCGACGCGCTCGGCGGCGAATTGGCCCATGTTGAGCTGGAGCACGCCGCCCCCGACGTCGCTGGCCAGGGTCGGCACGCGCGTGAACGGGAGGTTGAAGTTGAGCAGCTCGAGCGGCGGGGTGATGTCGAACTTCTTGTCGAGCGAGAAGAGCCCGAGGTCGATCTTGAGGAACGCGAACAGCTTCGCGGTGAGCGAGCCGGTGACGTCGAAGATCGCCAGCGGCGAGAGGATCGGTTCGCCGTACTCGAGCTCGTTGAGGAAGTTGGTGGCCAGCTCCGACAAGCGGATGCGGCCATCGTGGTTGGGGTCGTGGAGGTTAAAGTCGATCTCTGCGAAGAGGCCGCCCCCGACGCCGCCGCGCGCGATGCCGAGGTTCAGCTCCGCCGCCGCCCACAGGCCGGCGTCGAACTGCAATTCCGCGACGTCGACCTTGCCCGTGGCGTCCATGTCGCCGACGAAGAAGCCGTTGAAGAGCAGCGCCGGGTTGCGGAAATCGCTGGCGGCGAAATCCTGTGCGCCTTGCGTGTCGTAACCGAACGAGAAGTCGATGAGCGCTTCGAACTCCGCGTTGATCGACACGCCGAGCGGGCCGAAGATCGAGAAGAACGCGCTGAAGTCCGCTTTGACGCCGAGCGGCGCCATGTCGTACTCCACGAGCACGGCCGGCGTGCCAAGCAGCATGCCGAAGATCTGCGACGGATCGTCGATGATCGGAAGCTTGAAGCCGCTGCTGGCGCTGCCGCCCGGCAGCATCTTCTTCGCCGCGTTCTCGACCGCATCGGAGACCGCCGTCAGCGCGTCCCCAAGTTGGCCCGGCAGCCAATCGAGGTTGCTGGCCAGACCGGAGAGGTCGATGTTCGGATCGTTCAGGTTCGGCAGGGCCGCGTCGCCCGCGCCGGCCGCTTCCGCGTCATAGATGACGAACGTGCCGTCCGGGAAGATCTCGTCGAAGTACAGGATGAGGTTCGGGCCGGAGATGCCGCTCAAGCTGCTGGCGATGTCGACGACTTCGTCGATCACTTCGATCGCCGTGATGATGCCCGGGTTGATCGCGCCGGAGAGGGCGGCGATGTCGAGCAGCGTCGTCGGGCCGGCGAGGTCGGAGATGACCGGGATCGGCGTCGTGAGGAAGTCGAGGAACGGCTTGATCGGGTTGGTGATCTCCTGGACCTTCTTGACGATCGGCTCGATCAGATCGGAGAAGTACGAGCCGAGGTCGAGGCCGACGTGCTCGAAGCCGACGAACTTCAGGCCGTTCTCGAGGAATCCGCCGCTCAGGTCCTCCAGGTTGACGAGCGTGCCGGCGGCGCGGTTGCCCAGGGCCCACTCGAGGCGGAAGTCCGCGACGATGGATGGGAAGTTTGTGGCGGCGTTCGGAATCAGGTCGCTGCTGAGCGCCAGCTTGGCGCCGAGGTCCACGACTGCTTCGGCGGCGAGGCCGGCGGTCACGCCGATGCGACCCAGCTCCGTGAAGCTGAGCTTCTCGTCCCCGAGGTTGTTGCGGTTGATGATGTCGACGCCGAACGTCGCGCCGAGGTGCGTTGCGGTGGCGTCGCCGTTCGGGTTGTCGGTCGCGCTGAGCTGGAGGAACCCGAGCGTGCCCTTGATGCTGCCGCCCGGGACGGTGACGTCCGCCTTGACTTCGAGCTCGGGGTGCTTGACGCCGAGCGCGTCCTTGTTGGCGATGTCGAAGTAGAAGCCGTCGTCGAAGTTGATGCCGAAGCCGAGCGCCAGCTTCCAGTCGAGCGCGAACGCGACCGCGCCGGTGGTCTCAAGCCCCAGGCCCGGGATGCCGACGTCGAATCCGATGCCCGCGCTGGCGTCGATCGTGTCGCCGAGCGCGAAGTCCCAGTCGAAGAACAGGTCTTCCGGCGCAACCCCGGCGTCATTGATGTTGGTGGTGAACTTGATGTCGGCGACGGTGATGTCTGTCCCCGCGTCCGGGCCGTCCTTCAGCAGGCCCAGACCCGTGCCGCCGAGGAGCTGGAAGAGGATCTTGGAGACCGGGTCGGGCTGCCCGCCGGTGACGGCGTTGAACGCCGCCGCCGGATTCGCCAGCGATTCGATCGCGGCGCGGAAGTCGGTGATGAAGCCGTCGCGGAAGTCGCCGATCATGTCGGCGGCGTCGGAAAGCTTGTCGCCGATCAGCGGCAGGTCGAAGCTGAACAAGTCGCCGTCGAGCAAGTCCTGCAAGCCGTCGAGGAACATGTCCACGCCGTCCACGCCGAGCAGCAAGCCGTCGAGGATGCTGATCTGCGTCGGGTCGAAGAGAAAGAGCTCCCCGACGTTGCTGAGCGGGAGGTCGTTCTCGTCGGTCGCGGTGGGCGTGGCGCTGAACGTGAAGGCGTCGGTGTTGGTGTCGTAGCCGATGATCGCGTCGAAATGGACGGTGCCGGCGCGCGTCGAGGCGGTGGGGAAGTAGACCGGCAGATCCACGTCGACGACCGCGCCGACCGAGGCGGAAAACGCGTCGCTGAGATCGAGATCGCTGACCAGCGTGCGCCCGTTGACGAAGGTCGCGCCGCTCAAGTCGGCGGCGAAGAGCTTCGGCGGGGTGGCGGCGTTGCTGTCGTGATCGACGGTGCCATGGATGTCGGCGTGGCCGCCGTTGACGAAGACACCGAGCGGGCCGGCGGCGGCGTTGAACGAGAGATTCGCGCCGTTGATGTTGAGCGAGCCGTTCAAGCCGGTGGTGTCGAAGACGTAGATCTGCGTCGGATCATCGAGGCGCAGCCCGACGTCGAGCTGGAGATCGAGTGAGCCGGTCGCGCTCAAGTCCGCCGCGCCGCCGAGGCTGAGCGCGCTGCCGAGATCGAAGTCGAGGTTCAGCGATTCAGCGAACGACGCCGAGACGCTGAGCTCCATCTTGAGAATCTGGAAGTCGTCCGATGTCGACGCGGTGTCGTTGTCATCGTTGACGAGCACGAGCTGGAACAGATCGCTGCCCGGGCCGCTGAGCGGGATGCCGAACGCTTCCTTGATCTTGTTCTCGAGGAGCTGAACGGTGCCGGCCGGGTTGGCCTCCGCCTCGTCGATCGCCTGCGCGAACTTGTCGGCGATGTCGATCAAATCGGTGACGCTGACGTTGACCAGCGGGAGCGGCTCGCTGAGGAAGCCGAAGGTCTCGAACTCCTGAAGGAACGACGCAAGAGTTTTGAGCCCCTCGATGATCGTTTGGAAGTCGAAGTCGAGGTTGCCGAAATCGACGAGGTCGCCCAGGTCCGGGAACGTGAGGTTGACGGTCGGGAGATCGCCGGTGAACGGGTTCCCGAGGTCGACGACGTTGAAGACGATCTGCGGATTGCTGCCTAGGTTCAGACCGGGCAACGTCGGGTTCACGCTGACATCGAGCGCGATCGAGCCGCCGCCGGTCAGCGTCGGGTTCTTCACGATCGAAGTGATGTTGCTCAGCGAGCTCATGAGCTGCGTGAGGGTGATCGGATCATTCGGTGTGGCCGGATCGGGGTTCTTCAGCCCCATGTTGAACGTTGCATTGATGTTGCCGCCGCCGTCGAGCTCGACGCCGACGAAGCCGAACTTCGCCGTGGCTTCGAGCGGCGTGGGCGTGGACATGTGCAGGCCGACGTTGATGTCCGCGGTCTGGATGAAGAAGCGGTCGGTCAGCCTGATGCCGCCGATCGCCGAGCCGTCGATCACGTGGTCAGGCGCTTCGTTGTCGGCGCCGGGGATGGGGGTGGGCGCGTCCTGCTTGAGGATGCCTAGGTCGATGGCGGCAGTCGTGCCGTTCGCGGTCTCGACGCGGAACATCTCCGTGCCGCTTAGCGTCGTGTCGGTGAGCTTCAGGCCGAGCTGCTTGGCGTCGATTTCGACCTGCACCGCGCCGCCGGTCTGCGACTCGATCGCGGCCATCACCCCATTGAGGTCCGTGATGCCGTCGAGCGTGATCCCGTGGCGCGTGCCGTTGCGCGTGATGATGAAGAATTCGTAGCTGTTGCCGACGTTGTTGGCGGCGAGGCCGAAGACGGTGACGGCCGGGTTGGTGGCGACGGCGGTGATGCTGAAGCTGGTGACGCCCGCGTCGATGGCGGTGAACGTGAGCCTGCGTCCCGAGGAGGCGACCTTGATGCGCGACTTGGCCGGGATTTCCGGCTCCGTGAGCGTCGCCGGGACTGCCGGGATCGGCGGAATGACGGCGTCGATCGCCTTCTGAACGTCGCTGATCACGTCGAGCAGGTTGCGGTTGTTCTGCGTATCCGCCTGGCTGATGACGACGGTCTTCACCGCGCCGCTCTCGAACGTGTTGAGGCTGAACTGGAAGGTCGCGTCGCCGGCGAGGCGGCCAACGGCGAACGGAAGCTGGTCGCGGGCGATGATCTTGAGCACGCCGTCGACCGCCGCGGCGGTCTGGTCGGCGCTGAAGCCGAGATCGCGCACCGCCGGATTGGTATTCTCCGCCGTCAGCTTGAGCGCAGTAGTCGCGCCGATGCCCTTGAGCACGACCTTGAGCCCGTCGAAGACGGCCTGCACCTGCGTGTTCAAAGCGGCGGTCGTCAGCGCAGCGGTCACGTCGGCGACGAGGTCGGCGACGGTCGTGTTCGTGTCGGTGCTCGTCTTGGTGACGATCACATCGGTGCCGGTCGCCGAGCCGTTCACGAAGAGCTTGAACGTCGCATCGCCGCTCAGCCGGCCGTACTCCTGCTTGACGTCCTGCACACCGGTGATGAGCTGCTCGGTCTTGACGTGGACGCCTTCGTTGAGCGCGTTGAGCGCTTCGGTCCCGTCGAGCTTCGTCGACGACGGCGCCGCGCCGAGGAAGACGCCAACCGTGAGGTTCAGCGTGCCGTCCGCGCTGAGGCGGATGTTGCCGCTGCTTTGCAGCCCGAGCAGGGGCTCGAGATCGTCGAAGTTGAAGTTGACCGGCAGGTCGAGCGTGCCGAAGGTCTCGTTGAGGTTCAGTGAGAACGTCAGCGTGTCCTTGATCTGATCGTAGGCGAGGGTGTTGGAACCGAAGATTTCGTTGAGCTTGAGGATCAGCTCCTGCACAGTGGCGAAGGTGGCGGCGTTGTCGGCGTTGACGAGCTTCCACTTGTCGTTGCCGATCGCGGTGTTGTCGTCGGTGTTGTACGGGTGCGCCAGCGTGTGCAGCGCGCCCGCGCCGACGCCGGTGATGTTGACCGGGACCGGCGTGCCGGCGGTCGCGTTGGCCAGCGTGCTGGCGAGTTGCAGCGTGTTCCCATCGATCTTGATGACGTAGTACGTCCCGCCGTTGCTCAGCCCGGGGACGACCGTCCCGCCGCCCGCGTCGTACTTGACGACGTCGCCGGTATTGAGCAGGTGCCCGGCGACGGTGAGCCGATCCGTTGCCGCGACGACCGCCGCCGCGCCGTCGAAGGGCGCCGGGCCGCTGGTCTTGTACAGGCGGACTTCCACGCCCGGCCCGCCGTCGAAGCTGAGGGTGAAGGTGGCGTCGCCCGAGAGTTTCCCATTCGCCGGCGCGGCGCTGGCTGCGAGGATTGACTCGAAGTTGTCGGTACCGCTGGACGTTTGCGCGCCGAAGCCGAGCGTGGGCGCAGAGGTGATGCTGAACTGGTTGATGCCGGCGTCGTTGAGGATGAGCTTGATCTTCCCGCCGACGTTCTCCGCGCGCACCTTGTCCGCGAGCCCGGCTTGCGCCAGCGCGGTGTTGAGGTCGTGCAGCAGCGTGGTCGGGCCGTCGAGGGCGTCGTCGTTGTCGTCGATCAGGATCCTGTCGCGGAACGCATCGGCGAAGCCGAGCACCTTGTCCAGCGCGGGGCCGATCAGCGGAAGGTCGAGCTTCTTGAACTCATCGCTGCGGCGGAACTCGTCGAGCCAGAACGTCAGCTTGCCGAGCAGCCCGGTCATGCTTGCGGCGTCGATGTTCGTGAAGTTGAACATCTCCGTGAAGTCGATGCCGGTGGGCAGCGTCACCGAGAAACCGCCGGCGCCCGCCGACAGGTTGATCGTCACGCCGACCGTCGTGCTGGTGTCGTCGTTGTTCGGATCGCCGGCGCCGTCGTCGAACGGATCGATGCCGAGGAACGGCGCAGCGAGCGGCAGCGAGAGGTTGATGCTGCCGGTGAGCGAGGGCGTCGAGATGACTGCGGCGGGGGAGCCGACCAGCTCGCTCAAGTCGATGCGGCCAGTCGACGCGGCGTCGCTGTTCGTGCCGGGATCGTTCAGCAGCATCGTCATGTTCGGGTTGGCCAGGACGGTGCCGTTGACGACCTGCACCTTGAGGAACCCGAGCCGCCCGTCGACGTCGAAGTCGGTGATGTTGATGTCGACGCCCGCGTCGAGCGACGCGTTTCGGATGAAGATATTGTCGGCGATTCCGCCGCCGCCCACGAGGCCGCCGATGTCGACGCCCATGTCGAACGCGAATCCGAAGTGCGCATCGACCGCGCCGGTGAAGTCGGCGTTGATCGCCAGGCCGTCCTGCACGCCGATCTCGAATGCCAGCGCATGGCTTCCGCTCGCAAACGCGTGCGAGAAATCGATGTGCCAGGTCAGCTCGCCATTCGTCGAGTTGTACTGAAGGTTGACGTCGCTCAGGTCAAGCCCGAGTTCGCCCGCGAGCATGACCGCCAGCTCTTGCGCGGTGTGGAACCCGGTGTCGATGCCGCCGCCGCCGCTCAGCGGATTGATCAGCTTCGCATCGATCGCCTCGACGACGTTGATGATCGTGCTCAACCCGTCCTTGAGCAGCGGCATACCGGTGTTGAGGCCCGCCGCAGTCAGCGTGTCGACGTAGCCGCGCAGCGCCTTGAGCTGGTCGAGCACCTGCTGCCCGGTGACCTTCATGAAGTCGAAGAACTTCGAGCCGGCCGAACCGGGCGTCGCCGACAGCGCGACCGTCGTCGGGTCGCCGAGGTCCGCCCAACTGAGCTTCACGTCGCCGTCGAGCAGGGTGATGCCGGAGGCGGTTCCGGGCACGAGCGCGGAGACGCCGAACGTGCCGTCGAGCACGACGTCGGCGGGGCCGCCCGGGTTGTTGTCGATGTTGATGTCGATCAGATCGGAGAATTCGGCCGGCTCCAGCTCGGTGAGGCGGATGTTGGAATCCGCGTCAACGCCGGTTCCCGGGTCGGTGAAGCTGAACTCGATGCCGACCGCGGGGTCGACGGTGAGCGTCGCGTCTTTCAACTCGACGCCGAGGAAGCCGAGCCGGCCCTTGCCGCTGACCGCGCCGTCGATCTCGAAATTGCTCAGCCGGATCGCCGGCGTGCCGGCGGCGCTGGGCTTGAGGAAGAATCCTTCGGCGTCGACGCCGAAGACCACGTTCAGCGTCACGTCCGCCGTCACTTCCAGTGCGCCGCCGAGCTGGATTTCGCCCAGGGCGCTCATGGCGTTGACGTCGAGGTTGACGATGCCGTCGAGCGGGCGATTGAGGATCTGGACGGTGAACGTCGGGTCCATCGTGCCGTCGCCGTCGTTGTCATTGGTCGTCGTGTTGAGCGTGACGTTGCCGGCCGTGCCGTCGAGCGCGTCCAGCGCGTCCTTCAGCGCGTCGAGGTCGGTGATCGTCCCTTCTTCTTCGTCGATGTCGTTGAGGTGGAAGCCGTTAAGGCCTTCCTCGATCAGGCGGCGCAGGACGGAGGTGGCATTGTCGAGCTGGACCTTGTCGCTGTCGTTGACTTCCGAGACGGAGAGGAACGCATCGTCCTTCGGCCGCGGCTGATTGATGCGCACGCCGTTCAAGCCGGCGGTGAGTGACTGCGCATTGAGGCCGGCGAGCGCGGTGCCGCCGGCCACGCTGCCCAGCCCGTGCTGCAGGCTGTTGCTGGCGGTTTGCAGGCCGGAGCCGACCGTGTTGATGGCCGAGGCGATCTGCGTCGCGCCCGGCGGCGTCTCGACGTTCAGCGTCGACCAGAAGACCATCTGCTTGCCTTCGACGCCGAACGAGTCCTTCGACGTGATCGTGCTCTGGAAGAGCGGGCCGAGGTTGCTGGTCTTCTTGCTCGTCGCCTTGCGCCGCGCGACGGTGGGGACCGGAAGGCTCAGCGAATCGGTGTCGTCGCCGCCGACGACGGTGATCCCGTCCGGCACGGAGATCGCGCCGTTGGAGTAGTCGACGACGATCTGGTCGTTGCCGGCGCCGCCGTCGATCAGGATGCTGTTGATCGATGCCAGCGGGACGACGGTGGTCGCAGCCGCCGGCTCGGCGTTGCCGACGAGGTATTCGTAGATGTTGAGCAGCCACGGGCGCGCCGCGTCGCGGCGCAGCTTGAGGACGTCGGCGCCGGCGGTGCCGGTGATGCTGACCAACCCGGGGTTGATCAGATCGGCGGTGGGCGCAGTGAAGGCGCCGCGTCCCATGGTGCCGACGAGGACCTGGTTGTTGGTGGTGAACTCGATGTCGCTGACCATCGCGTTGGGCAGGCCGCCGCCATTGGGGGTGGCGACGCCGTTGACCGTGGGACCGCCGCCGTACTCGTGCCAGTTGCCGTTGGCGGGGAGGGTGAGGTTGTCGACGCGGCGGAACAGCCCGCCGTCGCCGCCGACAAGGATGACGCGGCGCGTCGCCGTCCGGTGGATCGCGATGTCTTGCAGGTTGGTCGCGCCCGGGAGCGTGAGCAGGTTGTTGGTCTGCTTGGTCAGCTCGGTCCACTGCCAGTTGGCGGCGGTGCTGTTGTCCATCTGCAGGGCGGGGTTCTTTGCGCCGTCGTCGGAGAACCAGATCCGCCCGGAGGCGTCAAGCACGTAGACGTGCCGCCAGTCGGTCGGGTCCACTGCGACCGCGACGATGCGCGTGTTCGGCGCCTTCTGCCCCGCGACTGCCGAACGCCAGCTCACCACCGGGACGAACGGCGTGTTCGCGCCGGCCTGGCGGATGAAGAGGAAGTTGCTCGCCGCGTCGCCGTCTGTGCCGACCCAGCCGACGTCCGGCATGGGCGTCGCGCCTTGGAACCCGCCGTACACCATCGCGTTCGGTCGCACCTTGCCGATGAACGCCGTTGGATTCGGCGCGAAGGTAGCGCCGGTCGCGAGCGGGTTGCCGCCCAGCGGCGTGAGGAGATCGCCGAGGTTCGACCCGACTGCGTTGGTCTCGTAGAGGTACGACGTGCCGATGAGCACGCGATTGTTCGCGGCCGCATTGACGACGTACGGCTGGACGAACTGCACGGTGGTATCGAACTTGCCCAGCGCCATGCGCGACGCCGCCGGGCCGGTCCCGGCGACGCGCAGCGCCGGCGAAGCCGCGCCGATCTTGAAGCCGCCGAAGTTCTGGCTGCTGTAGTAATTTACGCCGTTGCTCGACGCGACGATGGCGCCGTCACCCTGCGAGAGGTTGCCCCAGCTCAAATTGTTGGGGCCCGACTGGTACGCGACGCCGTTGTCCTGCGTTCCGCCGAGGATCTGGCTGGTGGTCGCGTTCCACGCGACGGAATAGAACTCGGTGAGGCGGAGGTTGCCGTTGATCGATTGCCAGATCTGGTTCGCGCCTGGGTTGACGAGCTTGTAGATGCCGCCGTCGTCGACTTCCAGGATGTCGCCGTTCGCGTCGTAGACCATGGCGCGCGAGTCGGCATGCGGGCCGGTGGCCGCGGCGGGCGCGCCGCCCCCGGTGGCGTTGTTGTCCGTGATCGACCCCCACGCGGTGGTGTTCGGACCGGGCGCGAACGTGCCGCGGAAGAGACGGCCGGTGTAGTTGGTTGCGCCGGCGGCGTTGCCCGCGCCAAACGTGTCGTCGGGCGTATTGAGGACACCATCCGCGCCCGGCAGCGCCACTTGGCGGTCGCCGCCGACGTAGACGATGTTCGCGTTGTTGCGATCGGCGATGATGGACAAGTGATTTTCCGCCTGCGCGCCGGGATGGATCCCGCCGTTGGCGTCACCGGGCCGACCCATCGAGCGCCAGGTGGCGCCGTGGTCGTCGGAGCGGAACATCCCCGCGATGCGCATGCCGCCGCGCCAGATGAAGGCGCCGGGCGTGTGCGCGACGGTCAGGTTGGAGGCGAACGTCAGCCGCGTATTGCCGCCGACTGTCGCCGTCGCGATGACTTGGCGATTGTCGATCGCCTGGCCCGCCGCGTTGTAGATCCAGACGGTGTCGCCGTTGGTGATCAGCGTATTGAGCGAAACGTCGACCTGGTTCGGCGCCGGCCTCGCGCCGATGAGGTTGTCCTGCACCTCTTGGATCATCGCGGCATAAATCGGGTGGTTGCCGTTGGCAGCGGTGGCACTGCTGACCGCAAGCTCGATCTTGGTCGAGGCGGTGACGTTCGCGCCGGCCGTGCCCAGCGCCGTGTTGAGCTGCGTCCATGTCGCACCGGCGTCGATGCTCATGAAGATGCCGATGCCCGGCATGGCGGCGTAGAAGCGGTTCGGATCCGTCGGGTCACCCTTGATGTCCGTGACGGTCCCGCCGGGGAGGCCGGTGTTCTCATCCGCCTCGTCCTTTGTGCCGTCGCTGTCGTTATCGAGTCCGTCGTTGTGATTGCCGGAAATCTTCTTGAAGCCGCCGAACCCGCCGTCCGTGCTGCGAACCAGGCCGCCGCTGACGCGCGCCGCCGGCGCGCCGGTGAACTGCGGCGTTGCATCACTGCCGATCAGCACCACGCGCCCGCTGCCTTGCGCGACCGTCGTCGGCACAATCGCGTGAATCGTGCGGTTGCGCTCGAAGATGCTCGGGAAGATCTTCCACGTCTCACCGCCGTCGGAGCTCTTGAGCAAACCGATCGTCTTCCCGCCCAGCCCGGAGCTGCTCACCTTGCCGGTTCCGGCCCAGACGACATTGTTGTTGACCGGGTCGAGCGCGATCGCGCTGATGGCGGTCGAGGGGAACTGATCGGTCTTGGGCGTCCAGGTGGTGCCGCCGTTGGTCGTCTTCCAGATCCCGCCGCCGACCGTTCCGACCCAAATGGTGCCGGCTTGTGCGACGTCCGGATCGGCGGCGACGGAATGGATCGCGCCGGTGACCGGCTGGTTGGCGATGCCGCGGACCTGTCCGCTGGTCATCGGGCCGGGACCTTGCTCCGCCCAGTTGGGAATGCCGGTCACGTTGGTCGCGAGCATCACGCGGTTCTCGAGCTGCTCGAGGCGCAGGCGCGGCGCAATGAAGGCAGCGGCGCTGCGGGGGCGCGAGGCGGCGGCGCAGCTCGGGTGCTCTTCCATGAACTCGTGCGCACGCATGCGGTTCAACACGAACCGGTACTGGCTGACCAACCACTTGTATGCGCTAGATTCCATGAACGTACTCCTCTTAAGCCCTGCCCGATGCGGCGTTGGTTACTGCGTTGCGACGTGTGACGCGCGCGTAGCTGGGATCACCGCGGCGGCGCGAATTGCTGTTGTCGTTGATGAATGTTGGAGATTGGAACGGACGCGGTCGGATGTGCGCGCGCATGCCCGGATGACGGCGAACGCCGTCCCGCGACGTCGAACGGGAGTGTTCGACCCTGCGCGTCAAAAAGATGTGCCCACGCACCGCTTACCCTCACTTCGCCCGCGACCCTCGTGCGCGCGGCGCGGATTGGCGTCCACGCTGGCACGAGTCACGGGCGCCCGAGCGATTCAAAGCTCGGTCCCTCTCTGCCGTCACACAAAATAGTAAGCCCGTTCT
>JAXDMN010000433.1:0-3100 GCA_034666045.1 Phycisphaerales bacterium
GCATCGATGGACTCATCGAACCGCCCGGCCGCGAGGTGGGCATTGCCCAAGCGGTTGTACTCGTCCGCCGAACGCGTCACGGTGCGGCGAATGTTACCCGACGATTCGGCGGTGACATCAACCGCGCGGCTTGACTGCGAAGACCTTCACGCTGGCGGCGTAGTCGTTCACGTTGTGGCGTTTGAGCAGGTCGCTCAGACGATCGTGCACGACCGATGTGCCGCCGCCGCAGCAGCCGGTGCTTGGGGCGATCGTAAGATTGGATGACTTCGCGGGCGTCGTAGTCGCGGGCGCGGGCGAGCAGCAGGCGGATTGGCCGTCGACTTGCGCGTAGGCGTTCAGGTCGGCGCCGCTGTCGAGCACCTGCACGTGCGCGAAGCCCGCCTCTTTGAGGCCGCGCTCGTAGTCGGAAATGAAAATCGCCCCGGCGATGCAGCCGACGTAGGACATCACATCATCGGCCAGCTCCGCGGGCAGCGCTTTTTTCAGCGCGATATCGCTGACAGCGACGCGGCCGCCCGGTTTCAGCACTCGCGCCATCTCGCGGAAAACTTTGGTCTTGTCCGGCGCGAGGTTGATCACGCAGTTGCTCAGAATGATGTCGACCGACGCATCGGACAGCGGAAGCGCATCGATGCTGGCGAGGTGGAACTCGACGTTAGTGACGCCCGCTTTCTGCGCATTTTTTCGGGCGAGCTCGATCATCTGTGGCGTCATGTCGATGCCGATGGCCTTGCCGGTCGGGCCGACTTTTTGCGCGGCGAGGAAGACATCGAGCCCGCCGCCGCTGCCGAGATCGAGGACGACCTCGCCCGGGCGGAGATTCGCGGTGGCGGTCGGGTTGCCGCAGGAGAGGCCCATGTTCGCCTCGGCGGGAATGGAGGACAGCTCCGCGGCGGAGTATCCAAACGCCTCGGCGACGGCGCGCACGCCGGCATCTTTCGACGACAGGCCGGCGGTGGCGGTGCTGCCGTACTTTTCGCGGACGACTTCCTGGATGTTCGTGTTGGTGGACATTTTTTTACTCCAATTCGGTCTAAATCAGCCGCCCATCGCGGCCTTCGCAGCTACAGACGGACGGCCCGCGAAAAAGACGCAGGAAAATTCTCAGGGGGAGGGGTCGCAGTCGTCCTCGGATAAATCACAGTAATTCGGCGTCCGCGGCGTGGTCTGGTAATCGACGACGGCGCCCGCGCGGTTCCGCTCGATGTCGCAGCAGTCGAGCATCATCACGTGCAGCTTTTCCCGGGCGCGCTGCACGCGCGACTTGGCGGCGGAAAGGGAGAGGCCGATGCGGTCGGCGAGTTGTTGCTGGCTGAGACCATCGAGGTCCGTCAGCGTCAACGCCTCGGCGTATTCGGGCGGAAGGCGAAGCATAATCTGGCGGATGCATCGAGAAAGCTCGGCGGCGGGATCTTCTTCGCGCTCGATGGCGACCGCGTCGGAAGCATCGACCGGCGATTGATCGCGGCGAGCGCGGTAATGATCGATGACCGCGTTGCGAGCCACGCGGAAAACCCACGCATCCATCTTTTCCGCCGCCGGCGGCTGCGCGGCGAGTTGCGACTGCACCTTGAGCATCACGTCTTGGGCAATGTCATCAGCGGTGTGGGCATCACGCACACGCCGCGCGACGAACGCGCGCACGGCGGCGTGCAGGTCGGACCAGGCGTTCGTGGTGGTGAGCTTGTCCGGCATCACGTCCTGGATGATAGGGACGTCGGCGGCTTGTCCATGGGTCCCAACCTGGAACATGTCATCCTGAGGTGCTCCGAAGGATCTGGCGCCGCACGAGATGGAGCGCAGATCCTTCGGGGTGCCTCAGGATGACAATGCTCAGGGACCTTATACGTTCGCTTCGCTGCTGACGCTCGCGCCCGCGGCGGCGCGGATCGCGTCGCGGACGCTGGTGGCGAGGCCGAGGGGGTCGAGGCCGACTTCGGTGAGCTGCTCTTTGCGGGTCGCGTGCGCGATGAGACGGTCCGGCATGCCGAGACGCGTGAGAAATTCCGTCGGCAGGTTGTGTGCGACGGCGTACTCGAGCACCGCGCTCCCAAAACCGTTCTGCAGCGAGTGATCCTCGACCGTCAACACCGGATGAGCGGGCTTCAGCACGCGGTTGAGCATTTCTCCGTCGAGCGGTTTGCAGAAGCGCGCGTCGATGACCGCGACGCTGACACCTTCGGATTCGAGTTGCTGCGCCGCGACCATCGCGGATTCCGCGAGCGCGCCGTAGACGATCAATGTCGCGTCGGCGCCTTCACGCAACGTGCGGGATTTTCCAAGGTCCCATTCTTCTGCCGCGAAGGCGCGAAGCGATTCCTCGATCACCGTCTCGAAATTACACGCCGGCACATTGTCGCGCGGGTAGCGAATCGCGCTCGCGGTATCGAGCGAGAGCGCGAGACGCAGCGAGCGGTTCAATTCCGCTTCGTCGCTGGGCGCCATCAGGACGATTCCCGGGAGGGGGCGCAGGAACGCCTGGTCCATGAAGCCGTGATGCACCGCGCCGTCGTCGCCGACGTAGCCGGCGCGGTCCATGCAGAAGCAGTCGGGAAGATTGTTGAGGATGACTTCCTGCCACACCTGGTCGAAGGCGCGCTGCACGAATGTGGAGTAGATCGCGGCGAAGGGGCGGAGGCCGGTCTTGGCCATGCCGGCGGCCATCGCGGTCAGGTGCGATTCGCAGATGCCGGTGTCGTGGTAACGTTCGGGGT
The DNA here is from genome assembly GCA_034666045.1 of Phycisphaerales bacterium. GTDB lineage: Bacteria > Planctomycetota > Phycisphaerae > Tepidisphaerales > Tepidisphaeraceae > JAICTV01. Next base: position 2,718 of record JAXDMN010000433.1, read on the forward strand.
GGACCTTCTCGAACTTCGACAAGCCCGTGCCGTCCGGCATCGCGGCGGTGAGCGCGATGACGCGCTTGTCCTGCTTCGCCAGCGCGATCATGGCGTCGGCGTAGGCGTTCGTCCACGACTTGCCGCTGCCGGATTTCAGTTCGACGCGGCAGCCGTTGATCTGGAACGCGGCGGGCGAGTGAAACTTCGTCGGCTCGCTGGCGGCGATCTCGTATCCCTGGCCCTTCACGGTTTTCACGTGCAGAACCATCGGCGCATCGACGTGCTTGATCTCCGCGAGCATGTCGATCAGGCCAGGAAGATCGTGCCCGTCGATCGGGCCCATGTACTTCACGCCCAAGGCTTCGAAGATCTGTCCCGGCCAGAAGGTGCTCTTCACGCCT
>JAXDMN010000434.1:0-12078 GCA_034666045.1 Phycisphaerales bacterium
AGCGTCGTCGTCGAGTAGCGATGGTGCGGGCCGCTGTCGGAATGCGCGTTGTCCGCCCGGCTGTCGAGAAAAACATTCGGCCCCGGGACGAACGACCCCTGCACGTAATCATGCCGTCCGTCGCGCGAATAGAGATTGCGGAACAGCGCGTGGCTCGAATCATCGACGTTGAACGCGTAGCGGTTCGGGCTGTCGATGATCGACACCGGATCGAGGCACTGCGAATCTGTAACCGTCACCCATTTCGAGTTGCTCTCGACGCTGACGTTGCCGTTCCCGAAGTACTGGCTGAGCGTGTTGCGCACCCACGCATTCTCAACCGTCCCCAGCCGGATGAAACGCCATGGGTGATTCATGTCGGCGTAGTAGGTCGTCGGGCTGTCGAAGTTCGACGTAATCGCCGGATCGAAATCCGATACGCCGCCGAGGTTTTCCACGCCGACGTTGCTGATCCGCCCGGCGTAGGTGTACTTGTAGATCGTTCCCGCGCCGTAGTTCACGCGGTCGATCGCCTGGTTGATCGGCGAATCGATCGTGATCACGTTGCCGTCGATGCGCGTGATCGTGCGGTCGAGCTGGATGTGATACCCGCTGGGCGCCCATTCGGTGCCCGGCTCGAGCAGGTTCATGCCGAGCGCGTTGATCCAGCTTTGCGTCGCCTCCCGGCGGATCATGACCTTGTCGCCCGGCGCGAGGTTGGTCGTGCTGTCGACCGTGAAGCTGATGGCGCCGGATGGGACGTATTTGTCGGTGATGTTGTGCGTGGTGCTCGAGACCGTCGAGCGCGATCCGGAGCCGGCGACGTTGATCAGCGTGCGCTGGCCGGTGCCGGTGCCGCGGATGATCGTCTGGTACGTTCCCGATCCGCGCAGCACGACGCCGCTGGCGTTGATGTTGAGGCTCGTGCCGATCTGATATTCGCCCGGCGCGAGCAGCACCGCGCCGCGGAAGCCGTTGGCGTCGAGCGGGTCGTTCTCGACGTCGTCGATGGCCGCCTGAATCGTGGCGGTGTCATCGCCAGCGACGGGGCTCACGGTGAGCTTGACAGGGACATCTGGGATCGGAACGGTGCCGCCCTTGTAGCCGGCGGTGGCGAAGTCGGCGATGTGGTCGCCGAGCACGGTCGTCTGGTACAGGAGCTGACCGTCCGCGCCCGGGAAGGCCCACGCGGACTGCGCGAGAAGATTGCGCTTTTCGAGCGTCTCAACGACCGCGCAGACGATGCTGCGGCGCTGGCGGCGTGTCCGCCGCAGGGCGGTCGTTGCAGGGGATGACATCCGGGGGCCCTCCAGGGAGCAGCTCGTGGGTGCAGTCGCGTCCCGACCAATGCATTATGATATCGAACGTATGTTAGATCAACACATTTCTGCAATTTAGATCACTGTCCACCGCCGCCGCTAAAACGAATCTCCCACGAGACTTCGCGCGTTACCGGGCTGTTGAGCGTGACGCGCAGGTGGTTGCCCTCCTGCTTCGGCGACGCGGAAACGTTCGCCGATTGATCATCCGCGGAGAGGGAGATCGTCTGCATCACGGCACCGGCCGTGTCCATGCGAAACTCGTATGCATCGCCGCCCACAAGGCGCGAGCGCCCGCGCAACGCACGCTTACCGGCGTCCCATTCGACCTTCACGACGTCAACCAAACCCTGCGTGATGTGACGCGAGGTGCTCAGCAATTGCGGGCGGTCGATCTTCTTTCGCAGCGCGATCACCTTGCACGTGCCGGGCGCAAGCTGGATCTCCTGCGCGCCGCTGAACGCGGGCAGGAACGCTTTGGCCCAGTAGTCGAAGCTGATGAACTGCTGTTCGGCGCCGCCCGGGATGCCGAGCCGGGCCGGGTCGAGCTTGATCGTGATCGGTCCGGTCTCGACGCGGCGAGCGCCCGTGGCTTCCGGCGACGTGGGCTCTTCCATCGCGGCGGAGTCGCTCGATTGCCGCGCGGGCGCGTTCCAGTTGAACAAGCCGACGAGATCGACGCGATCGTCGCCTTCGCCGTAGCTGAGATGCCACATGCGCGGCATCTCGCGGTCGAACAGGTCGACGGGCCGCGCGGTGATCTTCCCGTGGTTCGGAATCGTGCGCTTGTAGATGTCGAGGCGCTCCGGCGGCAGGCCGGGCAGCCACTCGCTGACGAGGTTCATCTGCCCGGACAGCGCGATCCACGACGCCCACGCCTGACCGTTCTCGATGGTCAGCGGCTCGCGGAGCATGAGGCAGTCCGGATCGTTGTGCCACACGCGGCCGTTCCAGAAGTAAAGCCACGTCGCCGGCCGCGCGCAGCGCACGACCGCACCCCAATCCGCCTTGATGTCCGGTCCGACGCGCATGCCGTCGACCAATCCGATCGACGCGCCCATCGTTCGCATGTTCTGCGCGATGTTGCAGCCGAGCAGAAAAACGTCCTTGCCCGCCGATTCGCGCACGAGCTTCAGTCCATCGCGATAGACTTCGACGTTCGTCTTGTTCTTGTCATAGAAGACTGCATCACCAAGCCCATCGTCGCGATAGTCCGGCGACGGGTAGAGGATCTTGCATGCCATCCCCGCCCACAGGCCGTCGATCTTCAGCAGCTTGTACCCCCACTCATGCGTCATGCGCCCGATGACGTCGCCGAGGAATTTCCGCGCTTCCGGGTTCGACATGTCGAGACAATCGCCCGCCCAGCGGACCTGGTAGACGCTGCCGTCCTGCCGCTTCACGAAGTAGTCCGGCTTGTCCTTGAGCGCGGTCTTGTTCGGCGAATCCTTGCCGTCCTGCACGTCCTGCCCCTGCCAGCCGAACGGCGTGATCCACAAGCCGGCGAAAAAGCCGTGCTGCTTGATCGTGTCCGCGGTCTTCTTCATTCCGTCGGCGTAGGGCGCGTTGTCGCCCTTCTTGTGCGTCGTGAAATCGCGCCGCTGCACCTGCCACTGATCGTCGATCTGCAAAAAATTCAGGCCGTACGCGTCGAGGTGATTCTCATCTGCGAATTTCGCGAGCTCCGCCATGCGCTTTTGATCGAGGGCGCCGGTCGTTCCGGTCGACTTGCCGTGATACCAGGTCGAGTAGCCGTTCGGCACCGGCGGGAGCTTGATGTCGTTGATCTTCGCCGTCGCGTCGGCGAACTGCTCGAGGCCGAGCCGCGCGTCGTCGAAAAAGCCGATGACGTATGTTTCGCCGCGCTCTTCCTTGCGCCCGTTCATCGCCGGCATGCCGTATTCGGATCGGCTGTCGATGATCAGTTTTCCGTTGCTCAGTTTCGGTTCGACGATGCCGGATGCGCGATCGTGCGTGATCCAGCCGGTGACCAGACCTGCGTTCGACTCCGGCTCGACGACGGCGAGGAAGACGTAGCTTGGCCGCGCCTTGCCCTTCTCGCCGAGGCCGTCACTGCCGAAGAAGCGGGTCTTGGAAAGGTCGGCTTTGCCCGGCGAAACCTGGAATGAGATCGGCGTGACCTTGCGCAGATCGCCGCTCGTCGCGCCGGCGTCGCGGAGTGTGGCGCGGGTGAAAACGAACGGCAGGTTCTTGTAGATCCAGACGCGCTGCGCGCCGCCTTCCGATTCAAATTCGACCGCCTGCGCCGTCCCCAGCGCGTCTTTGTGCTCGACGCTGCGGAGCGCGACGCCGCCGGCGTTGAGGATCTCCGGACAAAGCGCCAGCGATTCGACCGCCCAGCCCGCGCGGGCGATGCTCTTCACGGTCACCTTCCGCGTTTCAGAATCGACGCGAACCGAGAGTTTTTCATTCGACATCTCGATGGGCTTGCCGGACTTTTCCGCCGCGGCGAGAAGCGCATCGGCGTTGATCGCCGCGCTGCTGACCGCGTGCTGTTTCCGCCACGTCGTCCCGACGTCATCGCCCGCCGCGAGCGGCTTGTGCTCGCGCGGTTTGTCGCCATCGCGACGCCAGACGCCATCCGCGCCGCGCGTCATCTTCAAGTCGACGAGTTTGATCCCGGCCGAACCCGCGTCGCCGATCGCCGCGCCCTGCTTGGCGACATTCGCGTCCCACTTAAAATTTTCGCCTTCCTTGCCGACGATGAGCGGCTGCGCGTTGGATTCAGGCGGGACCATCACGTTGTTCGCGATCGTCACGTTCTTCGGCAGCAGCACGCGCTCCTTCTGCCCGAGACCGGCGCTGAGGTTGATGCACGGCGCGGCGTTGTTCACGAACGTGTTGCCCGCGATCGTCGCCTTGGTGATGTGCCAGTAGCCGGTCAGCTCCGGCTTGGGCTGTCCCGCGGTCAGAACGATCACGCCGCCCGCGATGCCGCTCGTGCCTTCGAAGTAGTTGTTGGTGATGACGTGATCCTCGCCGATCACGCGCACGCCGCCGGTCGGCTTGCCGCCGTTAGTGCCGTCCGCAGGACCGCCGTTGCCGAGGAAATAGTTCCCGTCGATGACGCAGCGATTCCCGTGGCGCAGCGTCAGGCACCCTTCGCTGTTGCGGAACGTGTTGCCGCGATAAATGTTCTCGCACGACTTGCTCGAGATGATCTCGATCTCGCCGTCGCAGCGGTCGAACAGGTTTTCTTCGACGATCGTGCGCGAGTTGAGCATCGACTGGTGGCTGTAGCCGATGCGGATCGTCTCACCGCCGTTCTTGCCGAGCGGCGGACGTGGGCCGAAGTGGTTGTGGTCGATGCGATGTTCGTTGGGCGCTGCTTTATCGACCTCGACCTGCACGGTCACATCGGCGGGCGCGTGGCCCTCGAAATAGCAGTGATCGACGCGATTTCGCTGCCCGGGCGCGTCGAAATGGATCCACTTTCCGCCGCGCTCCTGCGCGATGATCGCGCAGTCGGTCAGTCGATTGTCGCTGCCTTTGATGTTGACGACGTCGCCGTCGCCGCCCTTCAGATCGGAAAAGAACAAGCCGCTGACGACAAGGTGATCGCCCTCGATCGCCAGCGTTGAACCACCGCTGAGAATGACCTTCCCCGGCGTCTGCGCGCGCAGCGTGATCGGCTGATCCGCGGTTCCTTTCGCCGCGAACGCGATCTTCTGGTCCGCCCATTTGCCGTCCTTCATGACCAGAACATCGCCCGGCTTGGCCGCGCGCGCGGCTTTGGCGATTTCGTCCGCAGAGGAGACGTTGTGCTCCGCCGCGCGCGCCGCTCCCGTCGCGGCGAGGAAGAAACACGCGGCGGCAACCACCATCAACACTCGATTCATCTTCATCGTTGCGGCTCCTGCCCGCGCTGCGCATGAACGGCCCGCGCGCCGAGGCGATCTTCAAGCTGCTTCAGGTACAGGCTGCGCGGCGGCACGTGCTTGCCGAGCGATTCGATGTAACCTTCCTCTCGCTCGAACGCGCCCCGCTCCTTCTTCCCGACGAAACCGATCGCCCAGTTCTGCGCCGTCGGCGGCCGCTGGCAGACGATCGTCCCTTCGCAGTTCCACGCGACGTAATTCGCGCCCGACCATCCGTGGCCGCTGCCCATCCACTGCCGGTCCTGGAACGCGAGCCGCGATTTCACGTTGTCATACAACCCGCCCACCGACCACCGGTGATGCGGCTCGCTCGTCGCGTAATCTTCCTCCGACAGGCAGTCGACGAACGCGTTCGGTCCGCACACGCGCGCGTGCACGACGAATGCATGGCGGCCCTTGCTCGAGTAACAATTCTGAAAGAGGCTGAGCTGACCGCCGAACCGGAATGGGTAGCGCCGGCTCCCGGTGATGACCGACACCGGCTCGAGCGATCGCGCGTCCCGCACCGTGACCCACTTCGCGCCGCCGTCGATGTTGCCGGGGCCGTTGTAGAAGTGCAGCGACGTGATATTGCGCGCCCACGCGTTCTTGATGTTGTCGAATCGGACCATGTAGACCGCGTGCTTCTCGTCGCTCGGATATTTTTTCCCCTCATGGTCCGCAGTGACGGACTTGTCGAACTCCGACACCGCGCGCAGGCGCTCGACGCCGCAGTTCTCGATCCGCCCGTGGTCCTCGTAGCGCGCGATCGTCCCGCCGCCCCACTTCGCTTCGATCGCGCAGGTGATCGGCGCATCGACCGTCACTTTCTTTCCGTCGATCGCAGTGATCACGCGGTCGAACGATAGTGCGAATGGTTCCCACTGCTTGGTGCTGTCCTCGTTGCCCGGCCGGCCCTGGATGCGGTCCATGCCGATGGTCGAGATCCAGGCGGCGTTTCCGATTCGGCGGACGAAGACGGCGTCGCCAACCTTCAACCCCGCCGGGTCGGCAACGGTGAATGCGTGTGCGCCGACCGGAACATAGTCGTCGGTGATGTCGCGGCGGTCTTTCTCATTTTCCTTCGCGCCGGCGGAGCCGGTGACCTCGATCAGGTCGCGCACTTCCGTGCCGGCGGCGATGAGGATGGTGCCGTCCGCGCCGTCGCCCTCGCCGCGCAGGACGACGCCGCTCGCGGCGATCGTCAGCTTCCCGCCAATGCGATATGTGCCGCGCTTCAGCAGCAGCGCGCCGCGCACGCCATCCGCGCCGAGCGGCATCTTCGACACCTCGTCGATCGCCTTCTGCACGCGCTGCGTGTCGTCCTTGGACGTCGCGATCGCCGCCAGCGTCGCCTTCGCCGGCACCTCCGGGATCGCCACCCCGCCGCCGCGATAGCCGCAGTTGGAAAAGTCCGGAATGATGTTGCCATTCTCGTCCGGCGTGTACTGAAGCTTCCCGTCCGGGCCAGGGAAAACGAGCCGGCTTTGTCCCACGGCGGCTGGCGCAGGCGCAGCGGCGACGAGGGGCGATGCGCGCCAGCCACACACGAGGACAACCACGACCGCCGCCGCGACCACTACCCGCATGCGGTTTGCCACCGACTGTAAATTCATTTCTGCTTGCCCAGGAAAAAGATCGTCCCCTGCCTGAAGTTTCCGGTAACGCCCCTCTCCTGAAACGCGGAGGTCGGGTATAGCGTCACGTGCCCGTCGAAGAAAGCCATGTTCGTCCACGCGTTGTGGCCGCGCGCGCCGCGCCGCCCGGGCGACTCCGGGTACGACCGCGTCCTATCAAGCCGTTATTCTTGCAGGTCGTCGGCGGCGACGTAGCAGCAAGGAATAAGACGCAATCAACCCTGCAAGAAAGGGTGTCACAGGTTCAGGGACAGGCGTTACGCTGAAGTTAGTGCCCGAGCTCGTCCAAAATGGGTCACTTTGGGCTGCGTAATTAAAGTCAATCGTGCTGTAGTCGTCGCCAGACACCACGCCGTCGTAGTTGAAGTCGCCGTTGTAGTAGCCGTCCGCGCTGGTGTTTATATTGAAATCGATTGCAGCATAATCATCGCCTGAGATGAGGCCGTCCAGATTCGCGTCGCCGGCGTAGGAATACATGACGAGCGTGTTATCCGCGCTCACTGTCTCCCCCGCCCAAATGGTGGTGTCCCCGGTGCCAAGAGAAAGGGCAATTGCCCCCGTAGAAATACACAGCGTTGTTAGACCAGTCTGCGCGTCCGACATGGTCGTGACTAGACCCGGACCATCCCACGTGCCTGTATTCAGCCCGGATTGTACCAAGCCTTGCACGCCGTCATACACGTCGTCGGTTGCCGTGCCGACTCGGTCCTCAGTAATGACCTTGTTATCTTTGACGTCGATCTGCGCGTCATCGTTAATGCGGACGCTCCGCGCTTTCAGAACGTGGATTTCCGCTTCTGCAAGTTCGATGACCGCGCTGCCGAAGGCGGATATGTCCGGTGAGGTCGTGAGAGATTGTCCGAAGACAAGCTTGCCCTCCATTGCAGTAGTGGGCCCTGTAAACGTGGTTGCACCGTTTAGCACGACGGTCCCCATCCCCACCTTAACCAAGCCTCCCTCGTCAGCGACCGTTTGCCCCGTAACCACGGTTATTCGATTCTGAACTGTTCCGGCAACCGTCATCGTCTCCCCAGTTGCCGCACTCAGCGTCCCCACCGACTTTGTCAGCCGCAGCACCCGGGAAGAACTGAGCGAGATGCTTGTAGCCCCGGCTGCGAGCGTGCCTCCGTCAAGCGTCACCGCCGAAGAGGCTGCGCCGAGCGCGGAGTCCGCGGCGACCTTCACAGTTCCCCCAGAAATAAATGTCCCACCACCGTAGGTGCTCCCGGAGGGCAACGTCAGCGAACCTTCGCCGAGCTTTGTGACCGTTCCGCTGCCGGAAATGGTGCCGGCGAATGTACCGTCGTCGCCGAATTGCTGCTTGAAGACCAACCGGGCGCTATTACTGATGCTGCCCTGAAGGCTGGACGCGTCTCCTCGCAGCACGCCCGCGGAGATCGTGGTGCCGCCCGTATACGAATTGGTGCCGGTGAGGACAAGTGAGCCGGTTCCGCTCTTCGCCAGGCCACCTGTTCCGGCAATCGCCCCACCATAGGTGATCTCGCGCGCCACGTCCGTGGACTGGTTGACGGTGAGATCAGCGCCGTTCAGGTTGATTGTCGCGGAGTTCGTTCCTGAGGATGGGGTGGCAACCGTTCCAATGAGTGCGCCGACCGTCTGCGCCGCGGAAACGTCAAGGATGACAGCGGTGCCGGCAGCGGTATTATCATTGCTGACTTCAAGTATTCCCGTAGTCGCTCCTAGAGCGCCGACGGCAGTGGCCGCGAGTGTCCCGCGCTTGACGGTGGTACCGCCCGAGTACGTGTTGCTTCCAGAAAGGGTCAAGGTGCCAACGCCGAGTTTCGTCAGACCTCCGGTACCACTAATCACGCCTGACACACTCAACGCAGCCGAAGTGGATATCACATCGACATTGGTCGGGTCCGCCAGTACCACCGGCGTAGAAATCCCGTTCGTGCCTGCGCCAACGTTGATGACCGCTGCCACGGGACCCGCCGCATCCATCGTCAGCGCGTTCGCGCCAGTCAGTAGGTGCCCGGCGCCAGAAGTTCCCGAGTCGTTGGCGAAGTTGAGCGCGCCAATGGTTACCGGGGCGTCGAGGGTGATCGTTACCGCGCCGGCGAAGGTGCCAAGCCATGCTTTCTTGGCGGCACCGTTCGGCGCGCCACTGCCAGCGGTCCAGTTGCTCGAGCTGGACCAGTTACCCGAACCGCTTCCGCTCCACGCGGTGGACGCGACCGTGGTTAGTTTCAGCACATCGTTCGCGCCTGACGTGTCGACCGCGGCGGTGTATGTGAACGGGGTGTACGATCCATCCATCACCGTTAGCGTCCCGCCGGGAGTATTGATCGTACCTGCCTCCAGGAGTTCGAACTCTTGTCCGGTGGAAGTGGCGCCGTAACCGTTGACTGAAGAGACCGCGACGACGCCGGAGAGTGTGGCGGTGTCCGATGAGCCAAGCACGATCTTGTCGGAGGACGTCGCAGAGGCAATGTCCACGGAAATCGCGCCCGCACTCTCTTGCGTGTAATTTTTTCCCGCGGAGAAGGTTGTTACGCCGACCGCACCACCGCCGCCTGGACTAAGGGAACCGCCGTCGTTTGCTAGCGTCATCTCCACCGTTGTCGCCGAAAGTGCACCGCCGGTGAATTCAACCGTGCCTGCGCCACTGAGTGTTTGAATTGCAAGCAGTCCGCCAGTCAATTGGTAAGTGCCTCCGATGGTCATCGACTGCGCGATATTTGAGCCACCACTCTGCTCATACGTGCCGGCGGACACGTCGAAAGAGCCGTTATTAACCTTGGAGAACGTAACTATGTTACCCGGCATCTCGGCCGTAACATGCGGGTGCTCGCCGAGGAGGAGCAGCGTCGAAGCAGTGGCTATGGTCCCGTCCCAATTGTGGAGCGATGCAGCCGCGTTTGCGATCCGCCACCCGGGAGGCCCCACTGCAATAGCCTCCGCGAATGCCACCGCGCTCAAGCCAGGATCCTGGTAAATCTCGGCGGCTGCGTATGCCGTGGGAGTTCCGCCGGGGCAGATGGCGACGGCAAGTGCGTCCGCGCTCCCTGATTTGCCCCACTTTAGGCCGTCTAGCGACCTGCCAGGTTTGCCACCAACGGCGTTCGAAGTCGCGAAGGCGTGGTCTAAGACACTGTTGGCGACGCCGGTCGCGCGGGCGAAACCCCCGTTTCCCGCGCTGCTGTCCCCCTCATTAACGGCCCCACCCCCGTTACCCGCCCTTGCAAGCGCGAAGGCTCCCGCGCCATTTTGCGCGTCAATGGCTATGGACAATGCATTCGCTGTGCCCCCGTTGGAACCGCTAGCGACCCCTACCAGATTCGTGCCTGGAAACCCCCCCCCTTCGTTGTACGCACCACCGCCATACCCACCGTAGGCTTCCGCAATGGAACTGACCATGTCGGCGCTAGTCATAATGGAAGTCGCGATCGCATCGCCGCCTCGCGAGGTCTTACCTTGCCCCATCGCCCCACCACCGTTGCTGCCATAAATGAAGGAGCTCGAATCTTGCGCCCTTCCAGCAATGGAACTTCCAGCCAATGAGTTCTCTGCGTCCCCGGCCGTCTTGTTGAGGTAGGAAACGGAATCGCCGGCACTGCCCGCGTTCCCAAACGTCCACTGGTTGTTGTTCAAGCGCGACCCGGCACCCCCGCCGCTTCCACCGACGATGCACTGGTTCAAGTTAAGTCCCGCAAGGGGTGCTCGGCCGCTCGCGACGTTGAATCCGAGCCCGTTCCAGGCGCTACCGCCGTGCACCACGCCCCCTGGGTCCAGAGCCGTGCCAGCACGCCCGTGAATTAGGGTGACTGCCGCGGTTCCGCTCACGGCACCTAACGCCGCAGACGGGGCGACCGAGGCACGGCCGCTAGCAAAGCCGCCGTGACCCCCCGTGGCGGCGCCCGTCCCCCCGCCGCCGTCACCGCCGTCGCCGCCACGGGCATAGCTGCTGGCCAAGGTGATGCCCTGCGCAACCGCGTTCGCATTCCCCCCGCTACCAGCCGTAAGACCAAGGTTGCTGCCGGCGTAGTCACCAGTGCCAGCTATGGCGACAGCGGAGGCAATCGGTCCCCTACCCATCGCGCTAGCGTCACCACCGTTTCCCCCATTGCCCGAGCCAGAGCCGCCTCCACCCTCTCCACCCTCTGCTGTAGCGTCGGAGCCAAAGCCACCACCTGTTGCTATCGCGGTAGCCTTGCCACCGTTACCGCCCTGACCCGCATAGGCTTGCCCCCCGGTCCCGCCATGAGCATCAGCCGACGAAGTCGTATTGGGTGCACCGGTAGCCTTCGCGGTCGCCGCGCCGCCGACGCCGCCAGAACCGGAGGGCTCCGTTCCGCTGCCGCCAGCGCCGCCAAAAGCCGTGGCGGGGTTCCCAGTTTGAGAATCAGGGGTACCGGCAGCGCCGTCACTGCCGTGGCACATCGACGACGGCAGGAGCGTGATTGACAACGCGGTGCCGCACGCCACCAGAATGCGCGCGCTGACGCGCCAATTACGGCGCTGATGAGTCATTCTGCACATGAGGCCTCCGAAATCATAAAAACATGGTGGTGGATCCCCCCGGCTGAAAAGAATGCCGGTTCGCTAGCAAATTAGAGTGATGACCGCTGCTGCACTGCACGAGGTTCGCCTGCCGCCGCACGCCGCGCAGCGTCGGCAGCAGCATGCTGATGAGGACCGCGATGATGCCGATGACGACGAGCAGCTCGATCAGCGTGAAGGCGCCCGGGCAACGGCGGCCATTCTCACCGCGGCGGCAACAGGCACTCATGTTCCTCGGCGTTCGCACCATCGGTTCTCCCGACGACAAGGTGTGCATACGCGTCACTGCGAACTAAAATGCCGGCCGGCACGCTTGGAACACCAGGGTGATGTCCACGCGGTCCGGCCGGCAGTCGGCGTCTTGCCTGCGGCGCGGGGGCGTTACCACTTCCCGCGCTGCTTGTTCACGAAGAAGATCGTCTCCTGGTAATAGTCGATCAGGCTGCTGTCCGGCGTGCCGGTGCTGCTCCCTTTCTTCGCGAAAGGCGCCGACGGGTATAGGCCGACGTGACCGTCGAAGAAGGCGAGGTTCGTCATCGCGTTCGCGCCGTCAGCCGTCTTCTTGCCGTGGCGTGCGCCAAGACGCTTCAGGAAGACCGTGCTGGGGTACTTGGAACTCGGCGTCTGATCGTACCAGTTGGTGTCCGCCGCCTCGACGATCATCACCATCTCCGCGCTGCGGCGGATCATGGACAGGTTGCGCTGCCACTTCGCGTCGCCGAGATCCAGATCGACCTGCGG
>JAXDMN010000435.1:0-2655 GCA_034666045.1 Phycisphaerales bacterium
TTCGCCGTGAAGAATGAGGCTCATCCGCGCTTGGCCGTACGGATGGCGAATCCCGCCGCTTCTGCATCCCGCCGCATCACTCGATGCTGATGACGTTCACCGCAGCCTCACCCGTTGCCTGAAACACCGCGACCGCCTGCCCGCCCGAGAGGCGAAGTTCCAGCAACTTCAGGTCGCCCATCGTCTGCGCGGCCCGGACGCGCAGATGTGGGATGTCGGAGGTCCAAGCCAGTTGCTCGTTAGCCCGTCTGCGCGCGTCGTCGAGTATCGGCATTGGATCTGCCGACCATTCCCGCTCGACGGCGCCGAGCCTAGTCAAGAGGATCTTCTCAAGCCATGGCGACGCGGCCTTGAGCACGCGGCCTGATTCGGCGTCGAGCTTGATATTGTGCAGCGTGAGCCGCCGAGTGTTCTGGTCGACCTGCGGCTCCGCCAAGGCGTAGAGAACGCCGCCGATATGAAGGCGTGACGGCGCTACTTCGGCCATCAGGCGGACCTTCACGACCGCGGCTTTGCCAAGGGTGCCGAGTTCAGCGGATTCGATCGTGATGCGCCCGCCGGTGACCCCGCCGACGCTCTCGCGCAAGAATTTCGTGAGGCTATCGTCAAGAGACGACATCAGGACTTGCACTGGAACTCTCAGGTCGTACCTACCGGCGAGGCTCTCGTCGATCACGAGCTTGGGTGGGAACGGCACCGCCTCGTTCGCGGGCTCCGAGTCCTGGACGACGACGCGGGCATTGACGCTGACGCCGATGCGTGCCGCGACCTGATCGGCTGTGATCGGGCCGACCGCCGCCTGCAGTGCCGATGGCTTGACGACAAGCCAGGCGTTCGGTGTTGAACCGATCTGTCTCACGACGTGCGCGGCGGCCCACAGCCGCGCCGCATGGTCGCGCAGTTTGATGCGGTCGTTCACCTTCTTCCAAATCTCTTTCTCTTTCGTGGTTGCCAATTGACGGATGGCCCGGTTCCCGTGCGCACGAAGCGTCTGCTCGATGCCGGGTCGGAACGCGTTGGCCAAGTCATCCGGTAACCCGTCGAGTCGGATCTTGCCAAGGTTCAGACTGTTAATGCCGGGGTCGACTTCCATGGGACCGCTCAGCGCAAAGGATGGACTCAGACGAGGTGTGACAGTCACCCGTGCTTCAGCGGCGGCGGTGCTCTCGTCGACGGTTACTCCGACACCGCCGGTCGGGCCGGGATCGAAATGGCCCTGTCCCGTCGCGGCCGCGGTCAGCGCCGTGGTCGCGATGACCGCACCAGGCTGCGACCGGATGGTGATCGCTCCCCGTTTTACATGGCCGTTGAACCCTGTGCGCGTGAGCTTCGGCGGGTCATCGAATCCACCGGTCAATTTTTCGCTTTCGGGAACGAGCGAGTTCGCTAACCTCTGCACGTCGGTTGTGGGGATCGACAACGTTGCGGCGATCTGCGAGGCGGGAAAAGTCGTCGGCGTGCCCTCGTCGGCGGCTTGTGGGCGAGCCGGGTCAAGGGTGATGGGCCGGGGCAGCCTAGTGAGCCAAAGCGCGGCTACTGCGGCGATCACCACGACCATCACGGTCCCGATTGCGATCGTCCTGAAAGCCAATTTGCGCACAATAACCCTCTTTTCTGGAGCGAATGATGAATCTGGACACGATCCGGAAGCTGTGGTGGAAGGTGGGCCTCCTCAATGTCGTCTGGTGCGCCGCGCTTTGGGTCATCAACATCGGTGCAGCCGCTCAAGTTCCATTTCTGGGCAGCATCGACCCAAGGACGGATCCGCCGATCTACGGTCCGCTCATCGCCCTGCCGCTCCTGATCTTCTGCGGCTGGCTGGGGCAGCGCCACGTCGCTCGAAGCGTCGCGGAGACGCCTCAAGTCGCTGGCTTGAACCGATTACCACAGCCGCCCGAGTTGACGCTCGAAGGAAGGGATGGACTGATCGTGCGGCTACTCCTCGGTTCAGTAGTCTATCTCTTCCCCTTGGCGGCATGCACGCATTTTCTCCGAAAGCTGCTGATGGGGGCCGTGTACAAGAAGGGCGGCGGCGAGGCGATTTCGGACGTGTGGAGCATCGGTCATCTGACCGTCCGGGACGATTACCGGTTTGAGCGCGGTCCCACCTACTTCCCGATCATCCAACCACTGCTGTATCTGGCAGGATTCGCCTTCGCGATTTGGCTGATTGTGCGTCTGGTTTGTGCAGCGCAGCGCGCACGTCCTGTGACCCGGAGTAGCGACAACGGGGGCAAGAACGTCGCGATTCCTCCGCTTGCTGCGGACGACCGTCGCTCCGTGAGTGGCGGGTGACGAGTTTTACCTATGAGCGAGACGACACCGATTCGCCAGCCGGCACTGATCGTCGTGACCGGGCGGCCGGGGGCGGGAAAGACGATGCTCGCGCATGCGCTGGCGCAGGCGGTGCGGTGTCCGGCCATCTGTCGGGATGAAATCAAGGAGGGGTTTCTGAACACAGGCGGGGAGATGGGGCCGGGGGATGATGACGTGGCGTGGCATGTTTATGAAGCGTTCTTTGCGACGGTCGAGCTGTTGCTGAGGCATCGCGTCACGGTGGTGGCGGAGGCGGCGTTTCAGCATCAGCGCTGGGCGGCGAAGCTGGAGGCGTTGCGGGAGATCGCGCGGGTGCGGATTGTGGTGTGCGCGGTGGAT
>JAXDMN010000436.1:0-6392 GCA_034666045.1 Phycisphaerales bacterium
GCTGGCTTTTGACGCCGAAGCCCGGAAGTCCCTGTTGCAGGGTGTCATGAAGTTGTCCCGCGCCGTAAAGGCGACGCTCGGCCCACGCGGGCGAAACGCCGTCATCGACAAGGGATGGGGCGCCCCCACGATCACCAAGGACGGCGTCACCGTCGCCGAGGAAATCGAGCTCCAGGACAAGTACGAAAACATCGGCGCCAAGCTGGTGAAGGAAGCGGCGAGCAAGACCAGCGACGTCGCCGGCGACGGCACGACCACCGCGACGGTCCTCGCTGAGGCGATCTTCAAGGAAGGTTACCGCTCGCTGACCGCCGGCGCGGATGCGATGGCGCTGGCGCGCGGCATCCGCAAGGCCGTCGATGCGGTCGTCGCCAATCTCCAGAAACAATCGAAAAAGATCGGCGGCAAGGACGACATCGAAGCCGTCGCGATGATCAGCGCGAACAACGATCGCGAGATCGGCAAGATCATGGCCGATGCGTTCGAGCGCGTCGGCAAGGACGGCGTCATCACCGTCGAAGAGGGCAAGTCGCTCGAAACGACCGTCGACGTCGTCGAAGGCATGCAGTTCGATCGCGGGTTCCTCTCGCCGAACTTCATCACCAATCCCGATGACATGACCGTCGAATTCGAGAAGCCGCTCATCCTCGTCTACGAAGACAAGATCAGCTCGGCCACCAAGCTTATTCCGCTGCTGGAAAAAGTGCAGAAGGCGAAGAAGCCACTGATCATCATCGCCGAAGACGTGGAGGGCGAAGCCCTCGCGACGCTCGTCGTCAACAAGCTCCGCGGCATCCTCAATGTCTGCGCCGTCAAGGCGCCGGGTTACGGCGATCGCCGCAAGGCCATGCTCGAGGACATTGCCATCCTCACCGGCGGCACCGCGATCATGAAGGATCTGGGCATCGAGCTCGATAAGGTCGAGATGGACCACCTCGGCATCGCCAAGCGCGTGACCGTCGACAACGACAACACGACGATCATCGAAGGCGGCGGCGAGGTGAAGGACATCCAGGGCCGCGTCGCGCAGATCCGCCGCGAGATCGAAACCACGACGTCGGATTACGACCGCGAGAAGCTCCAGGAGCGTCTTGCCAAGCTCGCGGGCGGCGTCGCGCAGATCAACGTCGGCGCCGCGACCGAAGCGGAGCTGAAAGAGAAGAAGTCGCGCATCGAGGACGCGCTGCACGCGACGCGCGCCGCGGTCGAGGAAGGCGTTGTCGCCGGCGGCGGCGTCGCCATGATCCGCGCGATGAAAGCACTCAACGGCGGCAGCAATCTCGAAACCGAAGGCGATGAATCGACCGGCGTGAAGATCGTCCGCACCGCCCTGACCGCGCCGCTCCGCCAGATCGCGGAGAACGCGGGAACCAGCGGCAGCGTCGTCGTCCGCCGCATCATGGAATCGAAGGACAACCAGGGCTTCAACGCCCTGACCGGCGAATACGTCGACGTCGTCAAGGCCGGCATCATCACGCCGACCAAAGTCGAGCGCACCGCGCTTCAGAACGCCGCCGAAGTCGCCATTCTCCTGCTGACGACTGATTGCATCATCGTCGAGCAACCCAAGAAGAAAGACGATCACGGCGGCCACGGCCACGACCACGGCCACGGCGGTGGCATGGGCGGCATGGGTGGCATGGGCGGCATGGGGATGGATGACATGATGTAACCCGCGAGAGAGGCTTAGGATGGCAAAAATCAACTGGACGCAAGGGATGCGGCGGCGAGTGTACAGTCAGTTGCTCAACCAGTTCGGACCGCACGCGACTTGGGGTAAGCACGACTACCCCAACGGTCGCGAGCCGGAATACCGAGACGCCCTTCGCGCTCTTGCTGTTGAATTCGGACACGACGCTCCGAAATGGGAAGCGGTGCGGCAACAGGTTCGGTTTGGCATCACTCAGCAGGGCGTCATCCGCTACACGAACCACTTTCGATCTTTGATACTCAATAAGGCCGCAGCGCTTGAGGAAGGATTTATCGCAGGACGTGACTTGCCCTCCCGTGCCGAGTTTGACCGCGCTGGCGAGGAAGGCGGAGACGAAGAGGAGCAAGTGGACGCCATTCAGGGATGACGCAGAACGCGAACAGCTCGATCAAGATCGCCGGCACCGCGCCGGTGTTGTTGGTGGAGGATGTGGCGCACTCGGTGGCGTATTACTGCGTGATCCTTGGCTTCAAAGTCGAGTTCACGCAGAACGAAAAGTACATGGGCGTGTTCCGCGATGGCGTGCACGTTCACCTGGCGGCGGCGAACGGTGCGCCGTTGCACTCGAACCGCGTGGCGTGGACGGAAACGGACACGTTCAGGCCGGCGGATGTGAACTTCTTCGTCAGCGACGTGGACGCGCTGTATGCGGAGTTCAAAGCGAAAGGCGCGACGATCGACGCGCCGCCGATCAATCAGGCGTACGGCGTGCGCGATTTTCAGGTGACGGACCTGAACGGATACATGCTGAGGTTTAACCAGATTTTGTAGGGTGGGCACCGCCCACCAATTTGAGAACCGAAAAACGAGGACGGAACAATGAAACTTCGACCCCTTCAAGACCGCGTGATCGTCAAGCAATCGGAAGCGGAAGAGAAAACCAAGAGCGGCATCCTGCTGCCGGACACGGCCAAGGAAAAGCCGACCAAGGGCAAGGTGACCGCCGTCGGTCCCGGGAAGCTCGATGACAAAGGCAAGCCGATGGAGCTGGGCGTGCGCGTCGGCGACACGGTCTACTACGGCAAGTACAGCGGCACCGACGTGGAGATCGACGGGCAGAAGCTCGTGATCCTGCGCGAAGGCGATGTGCTCGGCATCCTTGAATAAAGAAGATGAAACCACAGATGAACACGGATGAACACAGATTCCGAACTCTGGTTCTTCATCCGTGTGCATCTGTGTTTATCTGTGGTTCCAACTGATCTGGAGAAGAAACAATGGCAGCGAAACAGATGAAATTTGATACGGACGCGCGAGCGGAGATCGCCGCCGGGTTGTCACAGCTTGCCCGCGCCGTCAAGGCGACGCTCGGGCCGCGCGGACGCAACGTCATCCTGCAGAAGTCGTTCGGTTCGCCGCGGATCACCAAGGACGGCGTCACCGTCTCAAAGGAGATCGAGCTGCCGCAGCCGTTCGAGAACATGGGGGCGAAGCTCGTCAACATGGTCGCGTCCAAGACCGGCGACGTCGCCGGCGACGGCACGACGACTGCCACCGTCCTCGCCGAGGCGATCTTCAACGAAGGTCTCAAGTACGTCACCGCCGGCGTGAATCCGGTGCAGATCCAGCGCGGGATCATGAAGGCGGCCGAGGTTGCGACCGACGCGATCCAGGCGATCTCCAAGCCGGTCAAGGGCAAGGAAGATTATCGCAAGGTCGCGACGATCTCCGCGAATGGCGATGAGCACATCGGTCAGCTCATGGCCGACGCGATGGAGAAGGTCGGCAAGGAAGGCGTCATCACCATCGAGGAAGGCAAGAGCCTCGAGACCGAGCTCGATTACACGGAAGGCATGCAGTTCGACAAGGGCTACCTGTCGCCGTACTTCCTGACGAATCCGACGACGCTCGAAGCGATTCTCGAGAACGCGTACGTGCTGCTGCACGAGAAGAAAATCTCGAATCTCGGCGAGTTGCTGCCGCTCCTGAACAAGGTCGTCGCCGGTGGTCGGCCGCTGCTGATCATCGCCGAAGACATCGAGTCCGAAGCGCTGGCGGCGCTGGTCGTGAACAAGCTTCGCGGCGTGCTGAATGTGTGCGCGGTGAAGGCACCCGGTTTCGGCGATCGCCGCAAGGCGATGATGGGCGATCTCGCGGTCGTCACCGGCGGGAAATTCATCAGCGAAGACCTCGGGCTCAAGCTCGAGAATGTCGAGCTCGATGACCTCGGCAGCGCCAAGCGCGTCGTCGTCGACAAGGACAACACGCTGATCGTCGAGGGCGGCGGCTCGAAGAAGGAGATCCAGGCCCGCTCCGAGCAGATCCGCCTGCAAATCGAGAAGACGACCAGCGACTACGACAAGGAAAAGCTCCAGGAACGCCTGGCGAAGTTGACCGGCGGCGTCGCGGTGATTCGCGTCGGCGCGACGACCGAAACCGAGATGAAGGAACGCAAGGACCTCGTCGACGACGCGCTGCACGCGACGCGCGCGGCGGCGCAGGAAGGCATCGTCCCGGGCGGCGGCGTCGCGTTCCTCCGCGCCATCGAAGCGGTCGAGAACGCCAAGCGGCAGGCGAAGAATGACGAGAAGCTCGGCTTCGACATTCTCGCCCAGGCGCTCCGCGCGCCGACGCGCCAGATCGTCGACAACGCCGGCGACGACGGCGAAGTCGTCGTCAGCCAGATCCTCGAGAACAAGAACACGTCCTTCGGCTACAACGCTGCGACGGGCGAGTTCGGCGACATGTTCAAGCTCGGCATCATCGACCCGGCGAAGGTCGCCAAGACCGCGCTGCAGAACGCAGCCAGCGCGATCGGCTTGGCACTGACGACCGACGTGCTGCTGACGGAACTGAAGGAAAAGGACGGCGAATCGACGCCGGTCGCGGGCGCGATCGCGTAGTCGCTGGCGAAAGTCGGAACCAAACCATGCGGGGACGGCGCGGCGCACCCGTGCCGTCCTCGCGTTTTTTTGTGTGTCAGCGGAAAGGTGACGGATGTCCGATGTCCGCATCGCAATCATCACCTTCTGCATCGCCCTCGCCGTGGGTTTCGGCCGCGCGCGGGCTGAGGATGTCGATGCAGCGCACGCGCGCATTGCCACCGCACATCTCAAGCTTGATTATGACCTCACGAAGGGCCGATTTGATCTGACGACCAGCCGCGGCGAACCGGTATTGCGGCGGGCGCGCGATCTTGTGGAGGAGCGCGGGTCGGCCACCAGTTCTGCCGAGGATCGTTGCGTCCGGAAAATCGTTCACCGCGGCGAGCGCGAGCTTCGCGTGCTGTCACACGATCCGTCGAGCGGACTGGATTTCGAAACGCGCATCGATCTGCTTCCCGATCGCGCGGCGGCGCTGGTCGAGCTGGTCATCACCAACAAATCGCCCAAGCCGACGAAAATCGCCTTGGCGGAACCGGTTCATGTTGCGATCAACGAGGGCGGCGGCTGCTTCTTCGACGCGTCGCGCGTGCTCACCAACGGTTACATCTACTACGACTCCGGTCGGCTCGAAGCATTTGATGCGGCGGCAAAGACGAAGATCGACAGCTTCTGGAACGCGGCCTTTTGTTCCGGCCAAGTCGGCTCCGGGCAGGGGCGGCGGGGGCTGATCGTCGGATTCGTGGACGGCGATCGCGCGGAAGGTCGCGTGCGGGCTAGCCGCGACCATAACGATCTCTCGAAGCCGGCGGGCACTGAGTTCAACCTCGCCGCTCGCGCGCTGTTCCATCCGAATTTCGTCCTGCCGCACGGCGGGTCGGTGCGGACCGGGCGGGTGCTGCTCGAGCTGAGCGATGACCCGCACGCGGCGCTGGAGCATTACGCTGATCTGTGCGCCGAGCGCCGGCAGGCGAAGCTGAACCCCGTCATCAACGGCTGGTGCTCCTGGTTCGTCTACTACGGCGGCGTCAGCGAGGCGGAGGTTCTCAAGAACGCGCAGTTCATCGCGAAGGAGCTCAAGCCGTACGGCATGGAATGGATCCAGATCGACGACGGCTTCTATCGCGCGTTCGGCGATTGGGAGGGCAACGAACGCTTTCCCAACGGCATGAAGCACACGGCCGACGAGATCCGCAAGCTCGGCCTCAAGCCGGGACTGTGGATCGCGCCGTATTGCATCAGCGAACAGAGCGAGATCGCGACGAAGCACCCGGAGTGGCTGGTGCAGGATCCGAATGGCGGGCCGCAGAAGATCGAGCAGGCGCATCTGGCGCAGGCGAAGTACATCCTCGACGTGACGCACCCGGCTGCGCAGCAGTGGCTCTCGCAACAGTTCAAGACGATCGCCCAGGACTGGGGATATCGTTTCATCAAGACGGATTTCGTCGAGTGGACGCTGCTCGCCGCGGGGCAATTTCACGATCCGACCGTCACCAAATCGCAGGCGTATCGCCTGGGTGATCAACTGATGCGCGACGCGATGGGCCCGGATGCGCACTTCCTCGATTGCGGTCCCGGCAATGAAGTGGTGGGGCTCATCGACAGCATGCGCATCGGCCTTGATCGTCCGGATGACCTGCCGAAGTTTCAGCTTTGGGAGCAATACGCCGGCCACGCCAACAGCACCATTCCGTCGGTCGCGAAACGGTACTACTTTCACAACCGCACGTGGATCAACGACCCGGATCATCTGCGCACGAAGCGACTGACGATCCCGCAGGCGCAGGCGGCAGCGACGATCGTCGCGCTGTCCGGCGGCACGACGATCTCCGGCGATAAGCTCTATGAGCTGGATCGTG
>JAXDMN010000437.1:0-9771 GCA_034666045.1 Phycisphaerales bacterium
CATCCCTGGTATGCGAATGAGCCGGAAGAGATCGAGGACGATGACGACGACGAGGAAGAGCGCGACGATGATCGCGAAGAAGACGAGGAATCGGAATCAGAAGCCGAGCAGGGCAAACCGTAGCACGGCGCTTCAGATCATATTTTTTTCGAGCGGCGGCGGCGCATCAGCGGAAGGGCCGCGACGGCGATCAATGACAGGGCGCCCGGCTCGGGGACCTGGTTCACGACGACATTGTCCACAAGGCCGAAGATCAGGGCGCGGCCGTTCGCGTCGGTGGAGCTGCCGCTGTTGATGTCGGCTTGGCCGAAGTAAATGTTCGTGCCGCCAAGCGTTTTGCCGGTGATGTCGGTGGTGGCGATACGTTTCCCGTCGATCGTCCAGCTCACCGTGTTGCCGGACTTTTCGACGAGCCACCGGTGCCAGGCGAGTCCCTGCGTGCCGGCGGGGACGGTGCCGGTCTGCTGGGCGTAGAGGGCGGTCTGCGACGGGGGGACAGGCTGCCCGCCGAAGCTGGTCGTGTAATAGGAGTGGGTGTTGTTCGTGACGCCGGCGGTGTTGCCGGCCGCGTAGACGCCGCTGGTGTCGCTGGAGACGGTGGACGTGCCGACGTACGCGCGATAATCCGGGTTCGTGCCGCCGTCGCTGCTGGCAGCGAACTGCACGCTGTTGATCGCGCCGCCGGCGAACTGGGTCGTCGTGCCGGACGCGCCCCAGCCGGAGTTGGTCATCTGCGTCGAGCCGTTGCCGTTGGTCGTGTAGTTCTGCCACGCGTCGAACTCGACGGTGAAATCGCCGCTGAAGCTCTGGCCGTTCGGGAAGACGCTGAGCCCGGAGAAGACGCCGGTGCCCGGGATGTTCGCTTCCATCTTCAGCCCGCGCGTCGTGCCGCCGATCGAATTCGGCGCCGACGGGATGCCGGCGGTGCTGTAGTCGAAGAAGAAGTTCGCCTCGTTGCCGACGTTGTTGTTCGGCGAGGTGTCGGTTGCGATGGAGGACCTGAAGGTCCAGTTCGCGCTGTTGTTGACGTCGAAGTTTTCCGTGTAGAGCGGCGCCGCCGACGCGATGCCGGCTGAGGCGAGCAAGGTACACACAACGACCGCGGACTTTCTCTTCGATAGCACGATGCCCTCCTCCGAAATGACTTGAATTGGCCCGGGGAAATTGTAGTGCAATCGCCGAGAAAAAGCTCGCTTTTTCTGTAGGTATTTTGAAGGGAAACGCTCGAGATGGCCGGCGTGAGGCATCTCACGCCGTTTAGCCAATTAAGGCAGATCGGCGGTTACACCAGCTTCCCACCGACATGCAGTGGCACGCGGACGGGTTGCGCCGCGGGGTTGTAGCTTGGCTCTACCGCCATTTGCAGCGGCCGGCGACGGCCGGCGGGCGGCAGGCCGTCTTCGTCGATGATCCGCTGGATCGCCATGATCCCTTCGATCAGCGTCTCCGGGCGCGGCGGGCAGCCGGGAACGTAGACGTCGACCGGCATGAACTGGTCGATCCCCTGGATCGTCGCGTACGCATCGAACACGCCGCCCGTGCTGGCGCACGCGCCCATGCTGATGACCCACTTCGGCTCGGTCATCTGCTGATAGATGTGCTGGAGGACCGGCATCATTTTGATGGTGACGCGCCCGGCGACGATCATCAGGTCGGACTGCCGCGGGCTGAAGCGCATCGCCTCGGCGCCGAAGCGCGCCAGGTCGTAGCGCGACGACGCCGTCGCCATCAGCTCGATGCCGCAGCACGCGGTCGCAAACGGCATCGGCCACAGCGAGCTGCGCCGCGCCCAGTTGACGACCTTCTTGAGCTGCGTGGTCAGGACGTTGTCGGGAAGCTGTTGAGTGTCAATCATTTTGGATTTGCGATTTTAGATTTGCGATTTGCAATTGGCAAAGGCCGGGAGCGATTTCCTTGTATTTCAATTGCAAATCACAAATTGCAAATCCCCGGCCCATCCCTACATTAACCGCCGTTATGGATCAGCCCCCCGCAAGCTGGCTCCCCGTCGTCATCCTGCTGATCATCGGCATCGGCTTCGCCGTCGGAAACATCGCGCTCTCGCTGCTGATCGGCCCGCGGCGCACCGGCCCCGGCAAGGAGACGACCTACGAGAGCGGCATGATGCCGATCGGCGACACGCGCAAGCGTTTCAACGTCCGCTTCTACATCGTCGCGATGATCTTTCTCGTCATCGACGTCGAAATCGTCTTCTTCTACCCCTGGGCGACGATCTTCGCGCCGGTGATCCAGACCGGCACGCGCCAGCAGGGCAACCTGCTGCTGCTCGAGATCATCCTCTTCGTCGTCATCCTCCTCGTCGCGTACCTCTACGCATGGGGAAAGGGTGTCTTCCGCTGGGACTGATCTCATTTTGATTGCGGATTTCGATTAAATCCCACAATCCAAAATCCCGAATCCAGAATCCAAAATCCTCCCCTCTGCCATTTAGCCGCGTCGCTTGCGACGTGCGTTCCTATGCGCGCGCGATCGTTCCCACTATAATCGCGCTCGCTACTCTCGGTATTTGTGCAGCGCACGGGGAATCGCAGGGAAAGGAGCTCCGCTCATGGCGGACGAACCGCAGCAGATCCGCGGGATCAACTGGCGAGAGACGTTTCCATTCACGCACCTCTTCCGCGCGTTCCGAATCGCGGTTCACCCGTCCAAGCTGATGCTCGGCCTGATTGCGCTGCTCGCGCTCTACGGCGGCGGGCGGGCGCTGGACGGCTTGTGGTCGCCGCGCCACCTCGCCGTGCCGGGCGAGATCTACCAATATGAATCCACGATCCACAGCGGCGCCACCAGCGCCGAGTTCAAGGAGGTGCGCAAGGTCCGCCGC
This sequence comes from Phycisphaerales bacterium, assembly GCA_034666045.1. Classification (GTDB taxonomy): domain Bacteria; phylum Planctomycetota; class Phycisphaerae; order Tepidisphaerales; family Tepidisphaeraceae; genus JAICTV01. The sequence continues at coordinate 2,843 of JAXDMN010000437.1, forward strand.
GAAGCCACCGAGGAGGCGTACGCGCAGCGCCTGATGTCACTCGGCGTAGAAACCGATCCCGTCCGCGCCCGCGATGCCGCGCGCGACGCCAAGCGCCTCGGCGACGTCAAGGACAAGATCCTCCTCCGCCGCCAGGATGCGCGCAACAAGGCCGAGCAGGATTACAGCACCGCGCTCACCGCCGCGAAAAACAACTCCGACCCCAAGGAGCGCAAGCGCATCGAAGAAGCCGCCGAGCAAGCGCGCGACGCCACACTGCGCGACATCTATCGCCAGGCGTACGCGGATCTCCGCGAAGCCAAAGAAATCCGCGGCGTCGGTCTGTTCCACGCCTTCTTCGACTATGAGGCCGAGCGCGTGAACGGCGTCGTGGAGGCCGTCATCAACGGCAACTGGATCGGCCGCGGCGACGGCATCGGCCGCGGCAGCGTCGTCGAGAACGTCAAGAACTTCTTCGTCGTCGGTCCGATGTGGCTGATGCGGCACCATCCGTTCTATTTCGTCCTCTTCACGCTGCTTTTTCTGACCATCTGGGCGATCTTCGGCGGCGCGATCGCGCGCATCGCGGCGGTTCACGTGGCGCGCGACGAAAAACTCTCGGTCCGCGCCGCCCTTGCGTTCTCGCTGGGGAAATTCCTCAGCTTTGTCTCCGCGCCGCTGATCCCGCTCGTGATCGTGCTGATCGTCGGGCTCGTCCCGCTTATCGCCGGCGCGCTGGCGAGCATCCCGGGCCTCGGGCCGATCTTCAACATCCTGATGGGCGCGCTGTTCGTGCTGATCCTCGCCGCCGGGTTCGTGATGACGCTCGTGCTGCTCGGCACGTTCGGCGGATTCAACCTGATGTACCCGACGATCGCGGTCGAAGGCTCCGACAGCTTCGACGCGATTAGCCGCAGCTTCAGCTACGTTTACGCACGCCCCTGGCGGATGCTGCTCTACACGCTGGTCGCGATCATCTACGGCGCGCTCTGCTACCTGTTCGTGCGCCTGTTCATCTGGATGCTGCTGTCGCTGACGCACCATTTCGTGGGCGCCGGCATGTGGGCGGAAGCGCCGAGCACTGACCCGCTCTGGTCGACCATGTGGCGCGGCCCGTCCGCGCCGCCGGGACGGCTGAGCTACGACGTCGACTTCCTCACGCTGCGCTGGGACCAGGACATCGCCGCCGGGCTGGTGGCGTTCTGGGTCTATCTCGCGGTTGGGATGCTCGGCGCGTTCGCGATCTCGTTCTACTTCACTGCGAACACGATCATCTACTACCTGATGCGCCACGAAGTGGACGCGACGGAACTGGACGACGTGTACCTCGAGCAGTCGGAAGAAGATTTCGCCGACGCGACGGCGCCGCCGGCATCGGCGAGTGCGTCGCCGGTCGTTGCGGCGACGTCGGGTTCGGGCGGCGGCGGCGGGGGAACGTCGACGTCGGTTGCATCCACATCGGACGAGCAATCGTCTCCCGCTTCGCCCGACAAAGCCGATCCGCCGACGACCTGACGCGCCTGCGCACAAGGACCTCATGATTCTGCGATCGTTGGCCACGCTGTTGCTGTGCGGAGTGGCCGGGTGCGCAGGTGCGGCGGCGCGCGTGGAGTCGGCGTCAGCGGAATCGCAGTCGTTGCTGGTGCGGGCGCGGCAGATTCATCGCGAAGTTCCGCTCATCGACGGGCATAACGATCTGCCCTGGCAGTTGCGGACGAAAGGGGCGAGCGATTTCGCGCGGATGGATTTTCGCGGGCCGCTGCCGTCGCTGCACACGGATATTCCCCGCCTTCGCGCGGGCGGCGTCGGCGGCGTCTTCTTCGCCGCATACACGCCTTACTCGGCCGCCGAGCGCGGCATCGCGGCGCGCTTTACCCTCGAGCAGATCGACCTCATTCACCGCATGATCGAGCACGCGCCGGAGCTCGAATTCGCGGGTTCCGCCGAAGACGTCGAGCGCATCCACCGCGACGGAAAAATCGCCGCGATGATCGGCATCGAGGGCGGGCACGCCATCGAGAACTCGCTTCCGCTTCTGCGGCAGTTCTACGCGCTCGGCGTGCGCTACATGACGCTCACGCACAGCGACACGATCGACTGGGCGGACGCGTGCCCACCCGCGCAGCCGCGGCACGGCGGGTTAGCTGCGTTCGGCGAAGAGGTCGTGCGCGAGATGAACCGGCTCGGGATGCTGGTCGACCTCTCGCACGTCTCCGACGACACGATGCGCGACGTGCTGGAAATCTCCGACGCGCCGGTGATCTTCTCCCACTCCTCCGCCCGCGCCCTGGCGATCGATCAATCGCGAAACGTGCCGGACGATGTCCTCAAGATGGTTCACAGCAACGGCGGCGTGGTGATGGTAAACTTTTTCAGCGGTTACCTGTCGGCGGAGCCGGCAGACCGGCGCGAGAAAGCGACGGACGCGCGGAAGCGCATCGAGACGCAGTTCCCCGAGGAAGAACGCCGCGCCGAGTGGCGGAAGTGGATGCGCGAAAACCCGATGCCGCGCGGCGACGTCGGCACGGTCGCCGATCACATCGACCACATCTGCAAAGTCGCTGGCATCGATCACGTCGGGCTCGGCTCGGACTTCGACGGTGTCCCGGTGCTGCCGGAGGGATTGGAAGATGTCTCGTGCTATCTAAACCTGACCGCCGAGCTCCTGCGCCGCGGCTATTCGGACGGTGACGTGAAGAAAATCCTTGGGCTCAACGTGATGCGCGTCATGCGGCAGGCGGAAGAGATTTCGCGGCAGATTCAGAAACAGCGGCCGCCGTCGTTGGCGACCACACAACCGTCAACGTTGCTCAAGGACCTGCGGTCGGCGGACCTGCCGACTTCCCGTCCTGGCGCGGCTCGCTGACGCCAACGAACGTGCCGTCCGGCTTGCGCATAATCGCGTTCGTCGCGCCACCCGGTTTCGTCACGACCAACTCGTGCCCGCGCGATTTCAAATCCTTGAGAACCGCCGGGTCGACCGTCTCCTCGATCCGTAACGTCGCCGGCGACCACTGGTGATGAAATCGCGGCCGCGCCATCGCCGCGGGAAGATCGTCGCCGAGATCGATGTACGCCGTCAGCACGCACAGCACCTGCGTGATGATCGTCGGTCCGCCGGCGGCGCCGAGCGTCATGATCGGCTTGGCTTTTTCGTCGAGCACGATGGTCGGGCTCATGCTGCTGAGCGGTCGCTTGCCGGGCGCGATCGCATTCGCGTCGCTGCCGATCAGCTTGAACGCATTCGGCGTGCCGGGCTGGATGGAGAAATCGTCCATCTGGTTGTTCAGGATCACGCCGGTGCCGGGGACGATCACTTTCGAGCCGAAGCTGGTGTTCACGGTCGTCGTGATGCCGACCCAGTTTCCCTCGGCGTCCGCGGCGGCGATGTGCGTCGTGTGCTTGCCACCCGCGCCCGCGCCAAAGACGTCGAACTGCGGGTACGGCGGCGTGCCGTGATCAACGTTCGCCAGCGCTTTCGTCATGCTGATCTTGTCCGCCAGTGTCTTCGCGTAGAACGGTTCGAGGAGGCCGCGCGGCACCGGAACAAAATCGGAATCGCCGAGCCAGTACGCGCGGTCGGCGAACGCGAGCTTCATCGCCTCGGCGGTAATGTGGATGCGGTCGGCGGGTCTTTTCTTGTCGAGCGCGCCGACATCGAACAGCTCCAGGATGTTCAACACCTGCGCGACGTGTATGCCGCCGGAACTGGGCGGCGGGAAACCGATGATCGTGCGCCCGCGGTATTTGGTGACGAGCGGCTCGCGCTGCTTCATCTGGTAGTTCGCGAAGTCCGCCGCCGTGATGATCCCGCCGTTCTCGGCCATCCATTTGGCGACGGCATGCGCGAACGGCCCGCGATAAAAATATTCGTCGCCCTGTTCGGCGAGGGCGCGATAGGTTTTCGCCAGGTCCGGCTGCTTCAGCGTGTCGCCCTTCTCGAGCGCGTTGCCGTCCGGCTTGAGCAGGATGCGTGCGGATTCGGGGAAGCGGGCGATCTCGCGCGCCGAACCTTTCAACTTCGCCGCGTAATTCTCGCTGATGCCGAAGCCGCGCTCGGCGACGTCGGCGGCGGGTAGAAAAAGGTCGCGCAGCGGCCGCTTGCCGAAATTCTTGACCGCGTGTTCGTAGACCGCGACCGAGCCGGGCACGCCGGATGCCAGCGGGCCATTCTGCGACAGGCTCGTGTCGGCTTTGCCGTCGCGGACGAACATGTCGCGCGTCGCGGCGGCGGGGGCCATCTCGCGCCCTTCGAGCGCGATCGTGCGGCCGTCGGCGGTCCGGATCAGCATGAAACAGCCGCCGCCGATGCCGGAGTTGTGCCCGTCGACCACGCCGAGCATCAGCGCGGCGGCCACGGCGGCGTCGACGGCGTTGCCGCCCTCGCTCATCACGCGCACGCCCGCATCCGTCGCGATCGGATGAACGGTGACGACCATGCCGCTCTTCGATTCCGCGGTGTTCGCGTGAGCGGTGACGGCGAAGAAGAGAATCGCGAGAAAAATGATCTTGCGCATGAGTTACTTGAGGAGGTTCAGGTAAACCGTGATCGTCAGCGCGTTCGTGAGATCGATCAGGAACGCCCCGACGATCGTCACGATCAGCATCGCCCGCGGCGACGGGCCGAACTTCGCGGTCAGCACGTCCATCGTCGCTACCGCGTTGGCCGTGATGCCCAGCCCGAAGCCGACGTGGCCCGCGCTCATCACCGCCGCATCATAGTCGCAGCCCATGATCAGGAAGGTGACGAAAAATGCGAACAGCACGGTGAGGATCACCTGCGCCGCGAGGATCACGATCATCGGCGCGGCGAGCGTGCGCAGCTCGAGCAGGTTGAGAGAGCTCATCGCAATCGCGAGGAAAATCGCGAGCACGACGGCGGCGATGCGATCGATGACGCCGTTGCGGATGAGTGTCGCGCCCGCGGCGTCGAGGACGTTGCGGACGACAATCGCGGTCAGCATCGCGCCGATGTAAACGGGAAGGGTGACGCCAGCGTTGCGCAGCCACAGGGTGACCCAGGCGCCGACCTTGATGCAGGCCAGCAGGATCACGAGATGGATCAGCAGCGAAAGCGGCTGACGCGCGAGGGCGGCGAGGTGGTCGAAGATAGCGTGGCGCGGCGTGTCGGCTTTCACGACAGTCGATGCTTCGGTGGCGGCATCGCGAAGCGCGCGACGGCGAACGAGCGTTCCGCCGACCGCGCCGCCGAGGAAACTGCCGGTGACGATGCCGAACATCGCCGCCGCCGCACCGACCGTCGCGGCGGCGGGGAATCCGGCCTTCTCGAACACATCGGCGAACCCGAGCGCCGTGCTCGGCCCCCCGGTGAGCGTGACGCTGCCACAGAGCAGGCCGAGATACGGCGAGACGTCCATCAAGCGGCTCAGCGCGACGCCGAGTGTGTTTTGCAGCACGGCGAGGATCGTCGCGAGCAGCAGGAAAACGAGCAGTTGCCAGCTTCCCCGCCGCGCGACCGCCCAGCTCGCGCTCAGTCCGACGCAGGTGAAGAAGGCGGTGCTGAACGGCAGATACAACGGGACGACCGGCGCGGCGCGCCACTGGGGTTCGGCGTGGATCAACCACGTCCACCCTCGCACGGCGGTCTTCGTTTCGATGACGATCGGGAATACCCCGCTCGCATTCAACGCGAGCACGACGAGCGCCACGATGAATCCGCCGACGATCGGCACGGGAACATCAAATCGCGCCAGCCAACGCATGCGGCGCACCAGAAATTCGCCCAGGAGAAGGACCGGCACCGCCGCCGCCAGCAGCCACCACGCGGAGATCGTCATGCAGGCGGTACCGTAACCGAGCGGGGTGGAATTGGCTCATTTTCCTCACGATTCCGGCCGCGCCAATGGCACCGGCGCGGGCGGCGGGGCAGCGCCGGTCAGGGCCGCCATGATCCGGTCGACGTGCACGTGGCAGTTCTCGATGAAGACGGTGTACTTGTCCTGCGTTCCGCCGACGGCGGTGCCGGCGACGTACAAACCCGGTACGTTGGTCTCCATCGTTCGATCATCGTACGCCGGCGCGCCGCAGTCGCCGAGCAGCTTTACGCCGGCGAGTTTTAACAGCGTGTTGTCCTGCTCGTAGCCGATCAATTTCAGCACGAAATCGGCGCGCACGTCGAACGTCGAGCCGTCCGCGAGTTTTCGCAGCGTCACGTGCGTCGGCGTGATGGCAACCGGCTGCGTTGCGTAATGGCCCGCGATCCGGCCGGCGTCGATCAGATGCGTGATCTCCGGCATCAACCAATACTTGATGCTTTTCTCCGGGAGTTTTTCCCGGCGGTAGCTGATCGTGACGCACGCGCCGGCGTGATGTGAGCGCAGCGCGGCTTCGACCGCGGAATTTTTGCCGCCGATGATCAGCAGGTCGCGCTGAAAATATTCGTGCGGGTCCTGGAAATACGCGCTGACGTGCGGCAGGTCTTCGCCCGGGATATTCAATTTCCGCGGATGATCGGTTCCGCCGGTGGCAAGGACCAGTTTCCCGACGCGATAGGTTCGCTTCCCGCCGCGCGCATTCGTCGTCAATAAAAACTCGCCGCCGACGCGGTCGATGCCGCTGACCGGCTCGTAGGTGCGCACGTCGAGATCAAAAAGCTTCGCGACCGTGCGCAGGTACGCCAGGTACTGCTCGCGCGTCGCCTTGTTCTGGTCCGGCACGTCGAGCGGGACGCCGGCGATGGCGATGCGCTCGTTCGAGCTGAAAAAACGCGTCTGCGGCGCGTACCACGAGATCGTGTAGCCGATCTGCTTTGCGTCGAAGTGGAGGTAATCGATGCCGTGCTTCTTGAGGGCGATGGCGAGCTCGAGCCCAATCGGGCCGGCGCCGATGATGCCGACGTCTGCGCGGTCTCCAGCCATGACAGCGGATGATAGGGCGCGCGCGGATCGAGAGAAACAGAGGGGGCGGGGCGATTTGTTCGACCCGCCCCC
>JAXDMN010000438.1:0-8176 GCA_034666045.1 Phycisphaerales bacterium
CGTGGCTGCAGACAATAGAAGAGCTCGCGATCGAAAATCGGCACCTCTTCCGTCTCGCGAATCTGCGCCTCGCGAAGCTCCTGCTCCCAGCGGCGAACCGCCGGATGGTCCGTCGCGGCGGCGGCGAGCTCGCGGTGCATCGTCGCGAAGGTCGTGTATCGCTGCGCCGATTTTCGCGGGGCCGCGTTGATCTGATCGATGAGCTCGCGCTTGCGCGGCCCGAGCAGCGCGTGACGCAGACGATGCCCGTCCTGCGCGACACACGGCACGCAGACGCGCGACCGCCCCACCGCTTCGGGCAGATACATCGTCCCGGTCGCCACCGCAAACCGTGGCGGCTCGATTTGAAAATGCGCGGCGATGATGCGATCGGTGATCTGGTCATACCGCCCGCCGCCGATGCCGTGCACAAACTGATCGACCACGAACAGCCGCAGGAACATCGTCAGCGTCAACGCGCGCGGCGAAAGGCGGAGCTGATTGCGGCGGAGCCAGGCGGAGAGGCGCGCCGCGGCTTCGAACCCGGCGGTTTTCGCGTCGAAATCGAATTCATCGCCGTTGGGCGCGGCCAGAACGTATCCGCCGTCGCGCGGAAACGCGCTGGGACGCGTGCGCTCGCCCGTGTCGAGCTGGTCGAGCCAGAACGGGATCTCCGCAGCCGTCTCGAGGGCCGCCAGGTCCGGCATCGGGCGCGTCGGCGTGCGCACTTTCTTCTCGCGGCGAAAATCGGCGAGGGCGTCGTTGTAGATCGTCGCGAACGGGCCGGCGCGCGCGATCAGGTGATGCGCGAAAACCAGGAAGGGCTCGCTCTGCCAGATCGGCGACGCGAGCATCGCGTGGTGACGCAGCTCGAACGACCAGTCCAGCTCGTGCATCGAGTTCGTCAGCGCGGGCGACAACTTCGGCTGCTCGATCGCCAGACGCCGAAGCGACGTGAGAAAATCGTACACCGCCGGCCGCGCCGCGAACTGCGATTCGTCGAGACGCCGATGCAGATGCTCGATGTGCGCCGGCGACGGCGCGTCGAGCAGGCCGGCCCATTGCGCGGTGGTGAGGTTGGGATCGTCGGTGATCGGTTCCGATCCGCCGATCCAGCGCAGGTGAAGATGCTTTGGCGCGTCGGTGTCGACCGCGAAATGCGCCGCCGATCCGTCAAACCGCGCGGCCGCGAAGTGGCTCAACACGCGCTTCACCCAGACGCCTGCGTGATGCAGCTCGCTCTGGTGCGCGTCCGCGATCAGCAGCTTCCCATCGTCATGATGAATCCACTCGCGCTGCCGCCGGCGAAGCTCCGCGAACGACACATTTTGAACACGAACATCAGACGCCGATAGCTTGCGGTGATTTTCCTGCGTCTCGGCGAGCAGCGTCCTCGGCTCGGGCCAGATGAAAATCTCGCCGTCCTCGCGAGGGGCTTTCCAGTCGGGGTAAGCGTGCGGCGAGGACGTCATGACACGGTGGCCCGGGGAGATGAAGGTTTATTTACAACCGCACGGCGACGCCACGCGCAGGCGCGATGCAGCCGGCTCAGCCTCGTCGATCCGCCGCTGCTCGGTGCAGAAGACATCGAGGTAATGCCTCAGCCGGTTGTCCGCATCGTCGAGCATCCCGCCGAAGTGCCGCGTCGGGTCGTTGTAGATCAGCCGCACCGGGATCTCCGTCACGCGCAGTTTTTTATGCGCGACCTGCGGCCAGAGTTGCATCGGAAACGCATAGCCCGGGACGTCGAGCGTCAACTTACGCATCGCCGACATGCGATGCGCCTTGAAGCCGCAGAATGCGTCGGTCAGGTTCAGCTTGTAACAGTCGTTGAGGATCGTGGTGATCTTCGCGTTGATGTTACGGCGGTCGGTCGGCGGAAGGTCGTCGTCCTGCCGCGTCTGGAGATAGCGCGAGCCGCTGATGAGGTCCCACTGATCGGTCGCGATCGCGCGGACGAAATCCGGAATCCGCTCCGGCTCGTGCTGCTCGTCGCAGTCCATCGTGATGACCCAGTCGTAGCCGTGCCCGTCCGCCCAGGCGAACGCGTCGATCAGGCTTTGCCCGTAGCCGCGATTCTCGGCGTGACGGATCAGGTGAATGTCGGACCCGGGCGTCGCGAGGGAGGCGAGATAATCGCCGGTGCCGTCGGTGCTGCCGTCGTCGACGAACAGGATGTCGCGATGAAACTGCTTCACCTTGGCCAGCACGTGCTCGACGTACTTGCGTTCGTTGAAGACCGGAATGGCGATCAGCAGGCCCGCTACTTGATGCACAACGTCCTTCCGCTGTAAGCCGATCAGGGGCAAGCGACTAGCCCCGCCCAGCCGATCGGATCGTAGAAGCCGTGCCAGACAGGGTCAACCGCCAACTTGGGGCGCGAGGCGCACCGATGCGGCCGATAGCGCGCACGCGGGCAGTCCGGTGTAACTTTGGCGGTTGGCGCAGCATTTCTGATTCGGGATGGTCTCCACTATGAAAACGCCGCACGTTCGCCGCCAGCACCGACGCCACACGAACTCGCTGATCGTTGCGTCGCTGTGTGCGGCCATCATCGGCGGCGTAGGCCTCGTCGGCTGTTCGTCCGCCGCGCGCGGGCCGAAAGGCGTCGATCGATACGTGCAGGCGGTGCAGGCCTACCAGGCGGGAAACAAGGACCGCGCCGTCGCCAACCTCCTCGTCGCAACGCGGACGAATCCCGACCTGATCATGGCCCGCGTCATGCTCGGCGATCTCTATCGCGAGGACGGCAACTACCCCAAAGCCGTGCGGCAGTACGAATCGCTGGTCAAGCTTGACTCCTACAGTTGGTCGAATTTTTATAAGCTCGGCGTCACGTACCAGTTCCTCAATCGACTCCGCGAAGCGGCCACCACCTACCAGCGCGCGCTGAAGCTGAACCCGGACGATTCCAACACGAACATGAACCTCGGGCTCGTCTACCTGTACCTCGACGAGCCGGACAAGGCGGTTCAATACACCGAGCACGCGACGCTGCTCGATCCGCGGTCGGCGTCGGCGTTCTCAAATCTCGGCGTCGCCCTCGACGCACGCGGCGAATTCGCCCGCGCAGAGGCGGCCTACCGGCGTTCGCTCGACCTCGATCCGGAAAACATCACCACGCTCCTCAACCTCGGCACCAATCTCATCGCGCAGAACAAAGGCGCCGAGGCCGTCGACATCATGCAACGCGTGCTAAAGACCCAGGACACGCCGCTGCATCGCAAGCGCTTCGGCGACGCCCTCGCCAAGGCCGGCCGCTTCGACGACGCCGTCGCGCAATACCAGGCGGCCCTCAATGTCGATCCGAACTATTACCCCGCGTTGAACGAGATCGGCTGGACGCGGATCGCCGAGTACCGCAAGAACCTCGAGCTCGACGACAGCAAACGCGCCGAAGCGCTGGCGATGTGGGACAAGAGCCTGGCGATCAATCCGGATCAACCAAAGATCCAGGCGGCGAAAAAGGAGTGGACGGCGAAGCAGGAGTTGTTCAGGAAGTGAGCCGTCGAGACCGGAACTTGTCATCCTGAGGTACTCCGAAGGATCTAGCACCGAGCGATAAGTGACGCAGATCCTTCGGAGTACCTCAGGATGACATTTCTTGAGCGCAGCCAATAATGACCGCGTGACCGAATTGCTGGAAATCCTTTATCGCGACGCGAACCTCGTCGCCGTCTTTAAACCCGCGGGCCTGGCGACCATTCCCGGGCGCGGCGAGAGCGACAGCGTGCTCGAACAGCTCGGGCGGCAGTTGAACATCCCGTCAACCGGCCAAATCGATCCGCGCGTGCGCGTCGTGCATCGGCTCGACAAGGAGACCAGCGGCGTGCTCCTCTTCGCGCTCAATCGTCCGGCCCAGCAGCACGTCTCGCAGCAGTTCCAGAACAACACGGTCGCAAAGGAATACCTCGCCCTCGTGCGCGGCCGGCCGACGGAGAAGGAAGGCGTCGTCGACGTGCCGCTCGCGCCGCATCCGACTTCGCCGCGGCGCATGGCCGTCGTAAAACGCGGCGGACGACCGACGCGCACCGAATGGCGGCTCGAAGAATCGTTTCGCGGCTTCAGCCTGATCCGCTGCTATCCAAAGACCGGCAAAACGCACCAGATCCGCGTGCATCTCGCGCACCTCGGCCTGCCGTTGGCGATCGATCCGCTTTACGGTTCGCCGCAACCCGTCCTGCTCAGCCAGTTCAAGCGCGGCTACCGCCCCTCGCGCGGCGAAGTCGAGCGGCCACTCATCGCGCGCCTCACGCTGCACGCGGAAAAGCTCCGGCTGCTGAACCTCGACGGACAACCGCTGGAAATCATCGCCGCGGCGCCGAAGGATTTTCGCGCGACCCTCAATCAACTTCGCCGGCATGCGCGGACATGAGGCTTCAATGAAATTGTCCAGCGCATCGTCAGTTATACTCGCGCGCTGGAACCATACCCCGTGACCCACCTCGACTACGCATCCTCCCCCGAGTTCCGCAGCGCCGTCACTCGCGCGCAGTGGGCCGTCATCCAGACGGGACTGATCACCAGTGGGCTGGCGCTGTTCGGCGTGTACGTGCTGGCGACGCGCATCAACGACCTGCACCTGATGAGCGTCTACCTGCTGAATTGGGTGCCGGCCGGGCCGATGGTGGTCGGGTTGATTTCCGGCAGCGGATACATCCTCGCGTCGTGGTGGTTCGGCGTGCGCATCGGGCGGCGCACGTTCCTTGGCATCCTCGCGCTGCAGACGGCGATGTTCATCGCGTGCCATTACGCCGACTTCGAGACGCTCGACCTCGTCTATCGCGACACCGGGCAGAGCGTGAATTTCGTGACCTTCTTCGATTACTCGACGCGCCGCCTCGCCAGGGACTACGGGGATTTTTCCGCAGATCCGCCGCGTACGCGCGGCTATGCGATCCGCGCCGCCGAGGCCCTCTCGTTCGCGGCCGGCGGATTGTTGTCGGCGTTGACGCTCGTCGGCCGGCCGCGCTGTGGACTGTGCGGCGGGCTGGTTCGCCGCCGGAACCTTGGAAAGATCGGCGGGCCGCCCCTCAGCGAGACGATCAAGCGATTGGAAGACCGGGCCCGCGCCGGCGATGCCCCCGGATTCACCGATGCGATCGCCGCTCATCACGATGTCGTTTCGTCGGACGATCCGTCGGCGACGGAATTGACGATCGCTCGATGTGAAGTGTGCGGCGTCGCGACCATCGAACCCGCGCGGAACGCCGACGCCGATGCGCCGACGCCACCCGCGCTGCCGTCATCCCTCGACCCGGAATGGCACATCGACGTGCACGGCGAATTCGCGCGCCAGCTTTTCGATCAAAAGCCGCGCCCGCATCCCCAGCCGCACCCGCACGGCGATTCGATCGCGTAAATCGCCTGATTGAATTGCTGGCCGCCCGCTACATCCCGCCCATCAGCACCGCGAGGATCGCCTTCTGCGCGTGCAGCCGGTTTTCCGCTTCCTGGAATACCAGCGCGCGCGGCGATTCCATCACCGCGTCGCTGATCTCGAATCCGCGATACGCCGGCAGGCAGTGCAGCACGACCGCCTGCTTCGGCGCTTGCGCCAGCAGTTTGTCATCGACTTGAAAGCCCGCGAAATCCTTGAGCCGCCGCGCCTTTTCCGCTTCCTGCCCCATGCTGACCCACGTGTCGGTGACGATGACGTCCGCCTCGCGCACGGCCTCGCGCGGGTCGTGCATCGTGACGAAATCGAGCGTCGGCATTTCCGACATGATCCGGTCGATGTCCGACTGCGGCAGCTCATACCCCGCCGGCGACGCGAGGATGAACCGCATCCCAAATTTCCCGCAGGCACTCGCCAGCGAGCGCGTGACGTTGTTCCCATCCCCGATGAACGCCATCGTCAGCCCGGACAATTTCCCGAAGTGCTCCTCGATCGTCAGCACGTCCGCCATCGCCTGGCACGGGTGGTTGTAGTCGGTCAACCCGTTGATGACCGGCACCGTAGACCACTTCGCCAGCTCCATCACTTTTTCATGCTCGAACGTGCGGGCCATGATCCCGTCGCACATCGACGCGATCACGCGGGCCACATCGCGCACCTCTTCACGGTGTCCCCAGCCCATTTCTTCGCCGCGGAGCATCAGCGACGACCCGCCGAGCTGGATCATCGCGGTGGAAAAACTCACCCGCGTGCGCAGCGACGGCTTCTCAAAAATCATCGCCAGCGATTTCCCGGCGAAGATCGGATCGTTCCGGCCGGTTTCCTTGAGCTGCTTTTTCAGGTGCTTCGCGACATCGAGCATGTGACGCAATTGCTCGGGCGAGTGATCGGCGATCGCGATAAAATCTTTCATTCGCAAAACCAGTTGAACCACGAAGTCACGAAGACCACGAAGCGGTTGTCTTCAATTTTACATCCCTTCACATCGCCACCGGTTTCAGGCAGCAGGATGTGAAGGACCTCTTCGTGCTCTTCGTGGCTTCGTGGTGAACTTTCTTTTCTTCTAAAGCACAATCTCCGTCCCGATCCCCGCTTCCGTATAAATCTCCAGCAGCAGCGAATGCGGGATCCGCCCGTCGATGATGTGCGCTTTATTCACGCCGCCCTGCAGCGCCGTGATGCACGCCTCGACTTTCGGCAGCATGCCGGCGGAGATGACGCCGCTCTTCACCATCGCGTCGATTTCCGCGACGGTCAGGTGGCTGACGCGGCTCTCCGGGTCTTTCGGATCGGAGCGGATGCCGTGCGTGTCGGAGACGACGATGAGCTTTTCCGCCTTCATCGCCGCCGCGACCGCGCCGGCGGCGGTGTCGGCGTTTACATTCAGCTTCCCGCCCGCGTCGTCGCGCGCGATCGTCGCGATGCAGGGGATCGAGTCGGCGTGCACGAGCAATTCCAGCAGCCGTGCGTTCACCTGCTTCACTTCGCCGACCAAGCCGAGATCGATCCGCCGGCCGTCCTCGCCCTTGAGGTACGTCTTCTCCGCGAAGAGCACGACGCTGCTCAGCGAGTGCAGTCCCATCGCTTCGCACCCCTGGCTCTGGATGAAGTTGACGATGAATCGGTTTATCTGGTTACACAGCACGTGCTCCGCGATCGCGAGCGTGCGCTCGTCGGTATAGCGGCGGCCCATGACCATCAGCGGCTCGAGGCCGGCGGTTTTCATCGCCTCGTTGATCGCCTTGCCGCCGCCGTGCACGAGGATCGGCTGCATGCCGACGTAATTCATGAAGACGATGTCGGTCAAGATATTTGACAGCGCTTGCTCGTCGTCCATGATCGAGCCGCCGACCTTGACGACGATCACTTTGTCGTGAAAACGCTGTATGTACGACAGCGCCTCCACCAGACCGGCCGCTTTGTTGATCGCTTCGTGCATGACTGCTGCTGCCAAGGTGCTGGTCTCCCGCGCATCTCCCGCGCAAAAGTGGAAAACGGACGATGTTAGAAGTGACTGGCGGACGTGTCAAAAAAGCATGGCCGCGCGGCGAGGCGATGATAGACTCATACGGCGCGCTGCGCCGTAGCCGGTTTGTCATCCTGAGGTACTCCGAAGGATCTGCGTCCCACGACTCCACGGCCAGATCCTTCGGAGTACCTCAGGATGACAAAGCGCGCGGTTTAATCACGACCCGTATCACTCGAGCGCGTGTGCATGCGGCGGGCGGACCGTTCGCCAGCCAGCGCGGGCGCGGGCGCGGGCGCGGGCGCACACAGGGTTTGTGGGCATGGCGAAAGTCGTCTTCACCGGAAACATCCAGCGGCACGTCGCCTGCCCGCCGGGCAACGCGCGCGGCGCGACCGTGCGCGAGGTCCTCGAAACCATCTTCGCAGGCAACCCCGCCGCGCGCAGCTACGTGCTCGACGAGCACGGAAACTTGCGCAAACACATGGCGATCTACCTGAATGGCGAAGCGATTGCCGATCGCGCCGGCTTGAGCGATCCTGTCACCGACGCCAGCGAGATCTACATCATGCAGGCGCTCAGCGGTGGATGACCGCGCAAGGGGCGGAGCCGGACTCCGTGAGTCCGATTCGCTGCGCAGCAGCGAGCCGCGCCGCGAGGCAGAAAGGCAAGACATGACCGACCGAGCTTACGTCGCAACGCGCAAAGGCGTCTTCACCCTCACGCGCAAGCACAACAACGACAAAAAATGGGCGATCGACGGCGTCTCGTTCCTCGGCGACAACGCCAGCATCGTCGCCCACGATCCGCGCGACGGCGCCGTCTACGTCGCG
>JAXDMN010000439.1:0-9040 GCA_034666045.1 Phycisphaerales bacterium
CTGGTGATCGCCTGGCAGGCGGGCCCACGTGCAGAGGATCAGGATCAGCCCGAGCACCCCGATCGCCAGCGCGGCCGACGCGACGATGCCGAGGTACTTGCCGACGAGCACTTCCCACTTGGCGACCGGCTTGCTCATCAGCGTGAGCATGGTGCGGTCCTCGATCTCCTCGTAGATCGAGCGGCTCGTGGCGAACAGGGTGACGATCAGGACGAGCAGCAGGATGACGTCGAGGCCGACCGATTTGAACATCACGGTGTCTTCGCCGAGCGTGAAGAACGGCAGCATCGCGAAGACGGCGATGATGACCGCGCCGAGCGTGAGCAGCAGCGTGTAGATCGGCTGAAGGATCGCTTCGAGGAAGGTGTGACGAAGAATGACGAAGGTGCGGTACATTTTTGTGTTGGCGAATCTAGCGGCGGACGGAGAAATCCTCAAATTCCCGCGTTGCCGGCGCGTCAAAATCGGTGCGTTGGCGGATGAAGCCGTCCATTTTCTCGCCGATCCGCTCGGCGAAGCGGGCGATTTCAGGTTCGTCGCCCTCGACGACCATCTCGACGCGGCCGTCAGGCAGGTTACGGACGTAACCGCGGACGGCGAACGATTTCGCAAGGTCCTGCACCGTGTAGCGGAAGCCGACGCCCTGCACGCGGCCGCTGAAATGACTCGTGCGACGGATCATGATCGTGTTCGTTCACGGCTTGCTCAGCCACTGCCGGCTGAACTGATCGTAGGCGATTTTGTGGATGAAGCCCTGGTACTCCTTCTCGACTTCGTCGAGCGGCTTGCCGAGGTAGTGTTCGAGCATCGGCTTGACGCTGTTCGGCGCCCAGGCGCCTTGCGCGCGGTGCAGCGTGCCGGTCGGATCGTAAACCGTGCCGGCGGCGGTGTCGGCCAGCAGCTTCTTGAACGCCGGGCGATAGCTGCCGCCCTCGAATTCCCACAGGAAGCGCGCGAACGCCCAGTTCTGCGCGTAGAAGGCTTCGATCTTGTCGCCCGGCAGTCGCACGACGTCGCCGGCGTGCATGCGCACGAGTTTCTCCAGCGGCCAGGTGACGTGCCCCTCGATCGCGTTGCGCAGGCCGAGCGTCCGGTTCGGGTTCAGCGACAGGTCCCAGCGCGGCAGCGCGTTGTCGAAGCGGACCGACTCGAACATGCAGGCGGTGCCTTCTTCGAGGAATGGCGGCAAGCGGCCCTTGAAGTGCCGCGCGACGTACTGATGCCACCCTTCATGCGCGGCCACCGAGTAGGTGGCGTTATCGCCGACGTAGTAGGAGACGAACCAGTCGCCGATGCAGTATCCGCCGCGCGTGATCTGCAAATAAATCGCCGCGTCGTTGCCGGTGTTGCGCGCGGTGAAGTCGGCCCACTCGCTGCGCTTGCCGAAGACGTAGCACTTGAGCGGCTTCCCGCTCGGCGGCGCGACGGCGAAATCCTGGTACTGCCCGTACGCGCCTTCGAGCACCTGCGGCAGGCGCGCGAGGACGTCTTCATTCTTGATCGTCGTGTGAACCTGATAATGGGCCGTCTCGAGGACCGTGCCGGGGGCCTGGTTGTATTGCCACGGCGCGGTCTTGACCGGCGCCGCCGTCGCCGGGCCGGTCCATCCGGCATGGCCGGACGACGTGGCGGATTTCGTCGCACAGCCGCCGCCGCTACTCGCCAGCAGCAGCAGCGCGGCCAATAGGAGGGTCGTCAGGGATGCCGGTTGGAATCGTTGCCTTTTCACTTGATGCACATACCCTTTGACCATGGCCTCCGTTCGCCTCGATGTCATTAGCATAGGGACGCTCAGCCGCAACCGGCTATGGGGCGAAACACAGCCGGTCCGGACTGCACACGCGACGACCACGCTGATTCGCACGGCGAAGCGCAACATTCTGGTAGACCCGGGCCTCCCGCCGCAGGCGATCGGCGCCCGCCTGTTCGAGCGCACCGGCCTGCGACCGGAGCAGATCGACACCGTCTTCCTCACCAATTTCCGCCCGTCGCACCGCGCGGGATTGCCGCTGTTCAGCGCGTCGAAAATCTTCATGCACGAAGTCGAGCAGGACGCGATGGCCAACCGGCTGCGGACGATCATCGAGGAAGCGCCGGAGGATGATCTCGATCGGGCGGTGCTCGTCAATGAGCTGAAGCTGCTCCAATCGATCCGCCCGGCGGACGACAAGCTCGCCGAGCAGGTCGACCTCTTCCCGCTGTTCGGCTACACGTCCGGCACGTGCGGCCTGCTGGTCGCGACGCCGACCACGACCATGCTCATCGCCGGCGACGCCGTGCCGACGCTCGATCACTTTCTCGCGGGCCAGATCCTGCCGGACGCGTACGACATCGAGAGCGCCGGCGAATCGATGCGCGAAGTGTACGAGATCGCCGACGTGATCGTCCCGGGTCACGACAACCTCTTCGCGAACCCGCGCCACGCGGGGTTGTGACTCCCTCTTCCCGGTACGCCGGGGAGAGGGTTGGGGAGAGGGGCGAGCGGCGTAACACGTTCAGCACCGTTCGATTCGCCGGACGGCGCGGGGCGGCGAGTCGAGCGCCGCTAACGGCCACGCGCACCGACCCCTCTCCCCCTCCCTCTCCCCGGCGTACCGGGGAGAGGGAGTTAAGAGATTCGCAACTCGCGCGGGAAGAAGTCCTGCTTCAGGGCGCGTTTCGCCATCGCGAGCGTTTCCTCCGCGATGGCGTTCGCGCGGCGCGTGCCGTCGCGCAGGACGTCGATGACTTCGTCCGGGCGATTCTCGTACTGCTTGCGGCGCGCGCGGATCGGCTCGACAAACGAGTTGATCACCTCGATCAGCTTCCGCTTGATCACCACGTCGCCGATCGTGCCGGCGGCGTAGCGGGCGCGGTGCTCGTCGACCCAGGCGGTGTCGGTGTTGAAAACTTCGTGGAACGCCCAGAGCGGGTTCTTCTCCGGATTCGTCTCGCCCGGCTCCTTGCCGGTGATGCGCTTCGGATCGGTGTACATGCCCATCACCTTCTTTTGAACGGTGTCGGCATCATCGGAGAGGAAGATGGCGTTGTTGAGCGACTTGCTCATTTTCAGGAGCTGGCCGGTCTCTGGCGATGGCGCGCCGGTGCCGACGAGTCGCTTCACGCGGCCGAGCTTGGGCTGAAAGAGCGGAAAGACGCCGCCCGCTTTGACGTAGTCGTCGTCCTTCGTGTGCGGGTCGACGCCGCAGTACATCTGGTCGAATCGCCGCGCGACTTCGCGCGAGAGCTCGAGATGCGGGAGCTGATCTTCGCCGACCGGCACGAATTGCGGACGAAACGCGAGGATGTCGGCGCACTGCCCGACGGCGTAGAGCGGAAAGCCGAAGGGGTATTCATCGCCGAGCCCCTTATCGCGGATTTCGTCCTTCAGCGTCGGGTTGCGCATGACGCGGTTGAACGGGATGAGCATCGAGAAGAAAAACGTCAGCTCGTCGATGGCCGGGACTTCGGACTGGATGAACATCGTCGACTTTTGCGGGTCGATGCCGACGGCGAGCCAATCGGTCGCGACGTCGATGACGCTCTGGCGGATTTCATCCGGCTTGCTGGCGCGGGTGGTGAACGCGTGCTTGTTGGCGATCAGAAAGTAACAGTCGAACTGCTCCTGCATCGCCAGCCGGTTCTCAATGCTGCCGACGTAATGGCCGAGATGCAGTTTACCCGTCGGCGTATCGCCGGTGAGGATGCGAGGCTTTTGGGGCATATCGGCGAAGTTAAGAGAGGAGGAGAAATTTAGCCACCGATGGGGCGCCGTTGGTCGCCGAGTTAGCGAGTGATTGCAAAACGGTGACGGGAGCGATATCACCATCAGCATGCCGCGATTAAAAGCCCCGCAGCGGCGGGAGCAGCTCATGGAGGTGGCGACGAAGCTGTTCGCCCGAAATGGGTACGAAGCCACCACGACCGCCGCGATCGCCTTGGCCGCGGGCGTCACCGAGCCGATCCTCTACCGACACTTCAAGAGCAAGCAGGAACTGTTCGTCGCGATCGTCAAGGCGGTCAGCGAGCGGACGATGAAGCATTGGGAAGACCTGATCCGCGGGGTCGACGATCCAACGGAACAATTCCGCCGAATCGCCGCCGACTTGCCGCAGCACATGGAGAAGCTTTCGGACGCCTACCACGTGCTGCACGGCGCGCTGGCGACCAGCCGGGACAAGAAAGTCCTGGCGGTGATGAAGGAGCATTACGTTCAGATCGAACGCTTCTTCACGCGGGTGATCCAGGACGGCCAAAAGAGCGGCGTCTTCCGCCGAACCATGCAAGCGCGGGCGGCGGCGTGGACGCTGATCATCAGCGGCATCGGCTACGGCATGATCGCGCTGAACCTGACGCAGTTCGACCGCGCGACGGCGGATAGTGCGATCGAAGCGATCTTGCGCGGGTGGAAAACGTAGAACGGTTGGGAGCGTCCCTGCACGAGGGACGGAGCCGGACTCTATGAGTCCGATACGCGACGAAGTCGCGTGATCTTTTCTTTCGCGAATCGAAGAAGCTCGTCGCTGCGCGACGAATCGGACTCACAGAGTCCGGCTCCGTCCCCCGCGCGAATAACGGAAAAGTACCCTCTCGCGATAAAAACCAGACGGCCCACGAAGTGACTCGCGACGTCACCGCGTGGGCCTGTCAGTGGTTCATCGGTTTCCGCGTTCGCCTTGCGGCGAGGCTTCCACCTATGTGCTTCCCGACCTCTGGTCTCGGGCCGATGCTGTTGGCAAGTTGCTCCCGGCCTGGGCCCGCCTCGGCCCGCTCAGCATGAGTTGCTCCTTGCGGATCAACTCACACAGACGGTTGCCCTCGACATTCGTCGTCGCGGCCGCTCACCCAAGAATGGGGTGGCGGAGCGGTTTCCCGACTGGACGGCCGTGGGATTTCGCGCTGACGACCATCGGCCTGCGCCATCGAGCCATGCCTGGCTCTGTCGCGCGTCACCGACGATCTCCCGGACCCTGGTTCCTAGGATCACGGGCCTTTCACCGCACATCCAGTGCAGTTCTGGCCCGCTGGGTCCGACGCACCGCTGATCGGGGGACTCTCTCCCCGCGGGGCGGCGAAAGTGCGTCGCGTTTTAATCTGCCGCCGAAGCGATGCCGAAGCACCGCCACGACAACCGATCGAACGACGCACTCCCGTTGTTGCGTCACTTGCGGCGACTCTAACCCGACTTGCCTGATGAGGCCCTTTCGAGCCCATTAGTTTCGGGTGGCCTCGGCTCGCTCGCTTTCACGAACGGGCCAGGGGATTACTCCCCTGTCGCTGGCCGCCGGCTTCTGCCCTGCCCGCACTTGATTGCTTCGCAGGGACTTCGCAGTGAGAAGCCGGACTCCGTTACGGGAGCCGTTTTCCAATTCCGCCGGCCACTTTCGTGTCCGACGACGAAGGGAAATATACGCCGCTCACTTCGAAATCGGAAAGAAAATCAGTGCGCGCGATTTCAGTTATCCACCAACGCGCGCAAACATTTAATCACACGAGAGTTGATCGGTGCATAACGCGGTGGACAGATTGGTGACGCAAATACGCCGCAGATTTTTTCCTTGCAGAGCGCGCCGCTCACGGCGCGCACGCGCTGCCAACTAGGATCGTGCGAACGTTTCGGGTAATGTCGCGCGCCGCCGTTTCCAAACGTCGCGCAAGACAGGGATTCGTCATGGCTTCCGTCTGTTTTTACTTCCAGGTCCACCAGCCCTTTCGCCTGCGGCGATACAGCGTCTTCGACACCGACCGCCACTATTTCGACGACCATCTCAACGCCGAGATCATGCGGAAGGTCTCGCAAAAATGTTACCTGCCCGCCAACAAAATGCTCCTCGAGACGATCCGCCAGCACGAAGGGCGGTTTCGCATCACGTATTCGCTGTCCGGCGTGGTCATCGAGCAGTTCGAGCAGTACGCGCCGGAAGTTCTCGACAGCTTCCGTGAGCTGGCCGAGACGGGATGCGTGGAGTTTCTCGATGAGACGTACGACCACTCGCTGTCGTTTCTCTATTCGCGCGAAGAGTTCCGGGCGCAGGTCGAACTTCATCGAAAGAAGATCAAGGAACTTTTCAACCAGGAGCCGCGCGTCTTTCGCAACACGGAGTTGATCTACAACAACGACCTCGCGCACTTCGTCAGCCACATGGGGTACGACGCGATCCTCTCCGAAGGCGCCGACAACATCCTGGGCTACCGCAGTCCAAATTTCGTTTATCGCCCGCCGCACGCGCCCAAGCTCAAGCTGCTGCTGAAGAACTACCGATTGAGCGACGACATCGCGTTCCGTTTCAGCAATCGCGCCTGGGAACAGTGGCCGCTGACGGCCGACAAGTTCGCGCGCTGGGTGAACCAGATCAACGGCCACGGCTTTCTCTGCAACCTCTTCCTCGACTACGAAACGATCGGCGAGCACCAGTGGGCCGAGACCGGGATCTTCGACTTCATCCGTCACCTGCCCGGGCAGATCCTCCAGCACTCGGACAACAATTTCCTCACGCCCAGCCAGGTGATCGACACCTACGAACCCGCCGGCGAGATCGATGTGCCGCACATGATCTCCTGGGCCGACACCGAGCGCGATCTCTCCGCTTGGCTCGGCAACGCGATGCAATCGAACGCGCTGCACGAGCTGTACAAGCTCGAAGGCCCGCTGAAGGAAAAAGGTGACGAGGAACTCCTCGCCGATTGGCGCAAGCTCACGAGCTCCGACCACTTCTACTACATGTGCACGAAGTACTGGGCCGACGGGGACGTCCACAAATATTTTTCGCCGTACGAGAGCCCGTATGACAGTTACATCAACTTCATGAACGTGCTGGACAACATCCAAACTCGGTTGCGCGAGTAGGCGTAGCGCGACCAGAGTGGCGGTGGGTTCGTTTTTCCAGATCACTCGTTTTGCACGGGGTTGCACCACGTTGCATGGCGCGGCGGAAGCGCAGCGCGTGCACTTACCGGAAAAAGACAAGCGGCCACTCCCAATGGTACGATGGGATCATGACGAGAATCGG
Organism: Phycisphaerales bacterium; assembly: GCA_034666045.1. Lineage (GTDB taxonomy): Bacteria > Planctomycetota > Phycisphaerae > Tepidisphaerales > Tepidisphaeraceae > JAICTV01. The sequence goes on from JAXDMN010000439.1 coordinate 6,990, forward strand.
CCGCACGGTTTTGATGGTCGGCATGGCGCTGGTTCCAGTCGCGATTGCGCTCGCGGCCGATGCGCAGCCGCCGCCGTCGTCCGAGCTCAAGCTCGGCGATTTCACGACCAGCTTCACCGAGCGCAGTCCGCTCAGCGCCGCAAAAGAGATCGCCCGGCGGCTGCCGCAGAAGGAGCCGGTCGTCGATTACGATCTTGGGCCGGAACAATTTTTCGTCTACGTCCCCAAGACGTATGACGCCGCGAAACCGCCCGGCATTGTCGTCTTCCTCTGCTACAAACCGGCCGGCTCGACGCCGCCCGCGTGGCACGAGATGCTCGACAAGCACAACCTGATCTTCGTCGTCGCGCACAGCCACGCCGATCAGGTCCGCACGCGCGTCGGGCTCGCGCTCGACGCGGTTCACAATTTGCAGAAGCAGTACAAGATCGACACGAAACGGATCTGGGCGCTGGGGGACGAATCGCAGCACCTGGCGTTCGGCTATCCGGAGGTCTTCACCGCCGGCATCCATCGGCAGTCGGTCTACTTCCGACCGTTCAAGGCGAAGAATGGCGGCATGTATGAGCCGACCATGCCGCGCCCGCCGGGCGAACTGGTGACCGCGGCGAAATCGCGGCCGCAGGTGCTGCTCACATTCCCTGGCAACGAGAGTGAATACGCCAAGTTCGTTCCGGCGGCGTTTCAGCAGGACGGGTTCAAGCACCTGCTGACGATCGAGGTCGGCAAGGAGCCGTACCACTATCCGAATTTCAGCAGCGACTGGTTCGAGCAGGCCATCGCGTTTATCGAGAAGGCGCCCACCGCGCCGGCCCTCGCCGTCGCCACGCCCGCGACCCGAGCCGCGATTCCCGCGCCGGCACCGGCGACGTCGTCGGCTGAATCGGCTCCCGCGCCGGCTGCGACGACGCAACGCGCCGGTCCGAACGATGCGCAGCGACTGCTCAATCTCGCGAAGAACTACATCGCCGCCAGGAGTTATCCGCAGGCCCGCACGCGGCTCAACACGATCCTGGAAAAGTTCCCCAACGATCCCGCCGCGATCGAAGCGAAGAAGCTCCTGCAAACATTGCCGTGACGCACCGCCCGCGCGCCGGGCGTGGAGACCATATGCCACAGGGCAAGCCCAAGGCGTTGTCGCCGCTCAAGTGGATGCTCGGCGTCGGCGTCTTCGTCGTGGTGATCGCCGGCTCGATCATGCTCGGCAACTGGCTGAGCCCGCGCAACAGCGGCGCGCCGCTGGTCGCGCCGGCGGCGAGCCCGATCATCTTCGTGATCTTCCTCGTGCTCGGCGGCGCGGCCTTTGTCGTCGGGCTGGCGGGGTACACGATCGCCCTGGCGACGCGCTGCTTCACCTTTAACTTCGATCGCCCGTTCTTTCCCGCCTACCGACGCAAGATGTGGTTCGTGAACTTTGTCGTCGGCTTTTTCCTTCAGGCCGGCTTCGGGATGATGATGTTCCCGACGGCGTCGCGGCTGCTCGCGCCGCTGCTGCCGTCGTCGATCCTGTTGCCGGTCAGTTTTTTCCTGCCGTTTATCATCGCGCAGCTCATCCTCATCTGGTTCACGCCGTGGGCGCCGCTCGATCGCTCGATCATCCGCCGGCGCATGGAGGCGATGGGAATCGTTCCGGCACAGCTCGACGCCGGGCAGCTCATGGGCATCAGCAATCCGGCGCGGACGAGCTTCAAGAAAATGACGCGGATTGAAGACGACGTCGGCGTGCTGTGGATCTCGCCGGACGCGCTGGTTTATCTCGGCGACCAGCAGTCGCTCAACATTCCGCGCGCGCGGATGGAAGAGGTGGAGCGCAAGGCGGACGCGGGCTCGACGTCGGCCTACTTCGGCGCGGTGCACGTGATCGTGCGCTATCGCGACGAAAACGGCGCCGAGCAGCGCGTGCGGCTTCATCCGGAGGTCAACTGGACGATGACCGCCGCCGCCCGCGCGCAGGATGCGCTGGCGGAGCGGCTCGAGTCGTGGCGGATTTCGCCCGACACGCTGGCCAGCGGCGCGGCGCTCGCCGCGGCGACCGGCGGGTTTCCTGTCGC
>JAXDMN010000440.1:0-8009 GCA_034666045.1 Phycisphaerales bacterium
TCGACCAGCGTGAATCCGATTCTCTTTCGCATGCGAGCCTCCGGAGTCATAACGAATGTTCGTAAGACGAAGGCATTATCGCCCCGCCACAGTAGCACGTCGCGCAGCGGGACGATTGACGTTTGACTGTTTGTTTCCTTCGACGCCTGAGTTTCCCGCGCCTCGGATCAATTCAAAACCGGGCGCGTTGTCCTGCCAACCGGACGTCTTCGGGTTCAGCACGGCCACGTTGCTGATGGTAGCCGAGCCCATGGCGTCCTGCGCTTCAACGACGCCATGCCCGGCGCCCGCGGTTCCGGGATTCACGATCCGAATCCGATCGAAGGCCGCATCGCGCAGGACGCGCCCTTTGATCGAGGTGAACTTGATGCCGTCCGTCGGGCTGTCGATGACTTCGATGTCTTCGAACCGCAGGCCCGCCAAATCGATCAGATTCGCGACGGTGCCGATCGCCCCGTCGCTGCCGCCAGCGCGCGTGATGCGGACGCGGCGATAGGTCGTCGTATCGCGGAATCCGAACTCGCTCGGGAAGGTGGTGCTCGCAAAAAGTCCGGCGCCGTAGGGGATATCAATGACTTCGCAGTCCTCGACGACGTTCCCGTCACCGCCGTAGATCGAGAAGGCTTGAGCGAGAAATGGGAGCTGCGCCGTGCAGTTCACGAAGCGGTTCGATCCGTGCGGGTAAGTTGATTTCGCGTAGACTGCGGGCCACATCGCGAAACAGTCATCGCCCGTGCCGCGCGCGGTGCAGTTGCGAACGATCGTGTTGCGCATGCCGATGCAGAGGTTGATGCCGTCGGCGATGTTGTTTCGGAAGCGGCAGCCTTCGACGACGAGGCCGTCGGAATTGACGATCCACGCGCCGGCCTTCGTATGCTCGACCCAGATGTTGCGAATGGTCGACCCGGTGCCGAACGATTGGCCGATGCCGTCGTTCGGCTCTTCATCATTGCGGTAGTTGAGTTTTCCGACGATCGCGAAGTCCGCGAGCGCGACGTTGGAGCCGTTGCCGTAGATGGCGACTCGGTTCTGCGGCGTGTAGTCGTCGACGCCGACCAGTGTCGAGTGCCACATGCCGGCGCCGCGGATGGCGACGTCGCTGACCGTGAGCGCACCCTTCACGATGAATTGGCCCGCCGGGATCCAGACTGCTTTCTTTTGCTCTTTCGCGGCGGCGACGGCGGCGAGAAACGCCGGGCGATCGTCGGATTGATTGTTGGCGGTCGCGCCAAATTCAATTACGGACAGCGAATTCTCCGGCTTCGCCAACGGCGGCGGCACCGGCTCGAGGTCGACGAGATCGATCAGGTATTCGGCCGCGGCATCGTCGGCGTCCTTCTGTAGGCGGATGACGTCGCCCGCGCGAATCGGCCCGGGCATCAGCCGCAATTCGTCCCAGAAGTTGCGATGCGAGCCGGATGAGGGCATGTTGTTGAACGGGTACTCGCCGTAAAGGTGAGAGTACCTTGACGTCATCGGGAGTTTCTTCCGGAGTTCACCATTAACGTAAACGCTAAGTGTTGCGTCGATGCCGACGCCGTCTGCGGAATCAGGAATGGAGTAGCGGACGACCATGCCCTGCGCGCCCGCCTTGGCGGTGATTTCCAGGAATTGGCCGGTGGCGGCGAGGCGTATACATCGGCGGCCGCTGGCTTCCCGGGCGGGCGTGTGGCCGGTGTAGTCCGGACCGAGCACGGTGGCGTTGGTTTTGGCCTGCTCCGCCTCGTAGGTGACCCATGGCACGGAGGCGCCGCGCTGGGGCATGGGCTCGGCCGCGGGAGCGGTTGGATCGAGCGCCAGAAGCGCTGCCAGGCCGAGCATCAGGTCGCGGAGTTTCATGCGGGTCTCGCGTCAACCTTCGGGACAAAACATAACGTCTGTGTTATAATCTAACTGCGCGGATGGTGGCTGTCAATATTTTACCGCACGAATGAATAAGATACCGCCGCTTCTGTTTCTCTGCCGCCCGAAAGAAAGGAGCCCCGCATGCCGCGGAGGCCGAAGTTCCAACGAGTGATGTCCATCATCGAGCGGCGAATCCGCCAAGGCGATTACCTGCTCAACCCGATCCCGGGCGAGCGCAAGATCGCCGGCGAGACCGGCGTCAGCCACATGACCGCGCGCAAGGCCGTCCGCGAGTTGCTCGATCGAAAGGTGTTGATTCGACGACCCAATGGCTCGCTCGACATTTACCCCAGCTATCAGGCGGATGCGGGCTCGGTGCACCCGGCGCACCTGCTTCTGCTGTATCCGGCGTACGCATCTACTTACCTCACCGACTTGCGACAGATGGTCTCCGAAGCGGCGGAGCAGTACGGACTCAACATGCGCCCCGTGCAATACGTCCACTGGGACGATCCGGTGGTGGCCAGCGCCGTGACCAACCGAGCGGGGCTGATCCTGATCCCGGGTTCAGTGGACGTGCCTGACCATCTGCTGCCGGCACTCCGTTCGAGCAAATGTGTCTCGCTGGATCTGGATCTCAGTGCCCACGAAGTGCCCTCAATCCGACTATTTCCCGACGCGCACATCGTGAAGGTATTCGACCACCTGCGACAACTCGGTCACCGGCGCATCGATTGCATCAGCACCCAATACCACAACCCCGAGATCGATCGCCGCGTCCAGCTTTGGCGGAAATGGCTTGAACATCACGGGATGACGGGAGAGCTTCTCGAGCATCCCACCCGTTCATTCGGCGATGCGACGCCCGCCGCGGTCGACGTGATGCGCGAGTTGCTGGAGCAGGGTCCGCTGAAGACCACCGCGTTTGTGGGCACCACGTTCCCGGCGGCCGTGGGTGCGATGCGCGCATGCTGGGAACGAGGACTGGTGGTGGGGAAGGACGTGTCGATTTGCGCCATCAACATCGAATGGCCGGCGAAGTTTATGATGCCGTCCGTCACCGGGCTGGACACGCCGAATCTGTCGAAGCTGCTTCGCCAGTGCTTTGACTGGTTCACCGGCGATCGCGAGTGGACCGGCACCAAGCGTCTGGAGCCTACAAGGCCGCGATTCGCACAAGGCGAGTCGACCGGACCCGCCCCCGAGAGCGCTAACCACCTCCGCAAAGTATAACACCACTGTTAAAAATATTTTTGACAGCCCCGCAAACGCGGGTTAATTTGGAGGGTGGAGAGTGAAATCTTCATCCCGTCTCGCTCTGGGTTCAGGACCGTTGCCTCGAAAACCTTCTCTGGAAGAGGTGTGCTATGGATCGTTTCGCTCGGATTTCTGCCAGCAGCAGGGTCTCGCCGGTCACGCGAGCTGCTACGGCGGCGATGGCGCTGATAACCGGGGTTGGGATTAGCGGTTCTGCCGACGCGGCGTCAACCGTCCTGTTCGACTTCGGAAACAACCAGTCGTTCCGCGGGGCGAGTGTGGTGAACCCCGATCAGAACGGCAACAACTGGAACAGCCTGCGCACCGGCGTCTTCTACCAGAACCTCATCGACACCACCGGGACCGCCACCACGGTCGACTTCGGCTTCAGCACGCCGGTCGGAACCGATAGCTACAACGGCCCCGCCGGGCCGACCGCCAACACACCGCTCACGCAGGCGGAGATCGACGCCGCCGACATCGACCAGACCGCCCTTGGAATCCTGGGCGTGAAGGCGGCGGCGGTGGATTTCGTCGCGGAATACAACTGCCGGTTCGAGATCCAGCAGTTGGATCCGGCCAAGACGTACAACCTGACTTTCTTCGGCTCACACAAGTTCAGCAACAACAGCACAACGGTTTACTCGATCTACACCGACAACACGTACACCACCGAGGTGGCGTCCGGCTCGCTGCTCATCCAAGATCCAGTCTCGCCGTGGCTGCACAATCGAGACACCGTCGTCACCCTCAGCAACATTGCGCCGCAGACGAGCAACATTCTGTACGTCCAGTTCACCGGGTCCGAGGGCGCGTTTGGATATCTGAACTCGCTCGCGCTCAGCGAAGCCGTTACGGGGCCGTCTGTGTGGAACGTCAATGCCAGCGGCAGTTGGCACACGCCGTCGAATTGGTCCGGCGCGGTGCCGAACGGCGTCGGCGCCGAGGCGAACTTTTACGGCGCGATCACCGCCAGCCGCAGCGTCAATGCCGACAGCCCGGTCATCGCCGGCGCGCTTCGCTTCAACAACGCAAACACCTACGTGATAGGCGGCGCCTCGACGCTCACGCTGGAGGTCGCGAGCGGCTCGGCGCTGGTAGACGTGCAGGCCGGGACGCACCAGATCAACCTCCCGCTGATCATCGCCAGCAATACAAACCTGAGCGTCGCCAGCGGCGCGACATTGAAAATCTCCGATCCCGTCACCGTCAACGCCGGCAAGGCGCTCACGCAGAGCGGCGCGGGGAATGTGAGTTATGAGTCAACCGTCAGCGTGCTGAGCGGCGGCAGCATCACGTTTGGGAGCCTCTCACATCTCGCGGGACTCGATCTCGGGCCCACGGCGATCGCCACCATCGCACAGAGCGGGGGATTGAAGTCGATCAAGGTTGACAACCTCGTCATCGACAGCACCGGCAAGATCGATCTGAAGGACAACAAGTTGATCAGCGCGTTGCCCGCCGGCAGCGCGACGGGTGGCGTTTACGACGGCGTGCAGGGCTTGGTGCAGAGCGCGTCGAACGGCGGCGCATGGGACGGCAACGGCATCACCACCTCGATGCCGGATGCCGCGACCGGTCTCACGACCATCGGCGTCGCCACCGGCGAGCAGCTTCGCGGTCTGGGACCCACAGACACCGACATCTTCGCCGGGCAGACGATCACCGGCGCGAGCACGATCGCGATGTACACCTACGCCGGCGACGCGAACCTCGACGGCTTCATCTCCGGCGACGATTACAGCACGATCGACTTCAACGTCGGCACCAGCGCCGATGGCTACGCCAACGGCGATTTCAACTACGACGGCATCGTGTCGGGTGACGACTACTCGACGATCGACTTCAACTACGCCGCGCAGGGCGCGCCGTTTCCGACATCAGCGGGCATCGGCGCGGGCGGTGTGACGGCGGTGCCGGAGCCGAGTTCAGCACTCTGGGCGGCGCTGGCCAGCGCCAGTCTCCTCCGCCGCCGCCGCGGGCGAGTCGCCAAGAAATGACTTGGTCCAAACTATAACACCACTGTTAGAAATATTCTTGACAACCTCCAAACGTGGGTTAAGTTGTAAATACACGGTGGGCACTCAATTCTGTCGTTGGATCAGTATGGGAGTCTGAACTTTTCGGAAGGGAAAGGTGCGTATGACTCGCTTCGCTTTACTCGGTACCAGCAAGATCACATCGTTCCAAGCTGCTGGGTTTGCGGTGGCACTGATAACCGGGCTCGGCGTAATGGGTTCCGCCCAGGCGGCAACCGTCCTCGTCGATTTCGGGTCGAACGCCTCGTTCCGCGGGGTGAGCGTGCCGAACCCGGACGTGAACGGCAATTACTGGAACAGCATCGTTCCGGGCGCCTACGTCCTCAACATGATCGACACGGGCAACAACGCCACGACGATCGACCTGGGTTTTGACACCGGCGTCGGCACCGACAGCTATAACGGGCCCGCCGGTCCGACATCGTTCCCTCCCACGGCAGCCGAGGTCGCGGCCACGGACATCGATGCGGCTGCGCTCGGCAACATGGGCATCAAGGAAGCGGCGTTCGACTTCGCCGCCTCTCCGGGATCTCCGAACAACAATACCCGATTCCAAATCCAGGGATTGGACCCAACGAAAACGTACGACCTCGCGTTCTTCGGCTCGCACAAATTCAGCGACAACGACACCACGGTCTACTCGGTTTTCACCGACTCCACCTATACGACGTTGGTCGCTTCGACCAGCCTCAACGTCCAGCAGCCCGGCTCGCCGTGGCTGCACAATCGGGACACGCTGGCCACGCTCAACAACCTCGCGCCGCAGGACAGCAACATCCTCTACGTGCAGTTTGTTGGTTCGCTCGGCGGCACCGGGTACCTGAACGATATGCGGATCAGCGAAGCCGTCCCCGAGCCAAGCGGGCTCGCGATTTGCGGAGTGGCCGCGTTGCTGGCCGCACGCCGTCGCCGCCGCTGATGGTTTCGATTTTACGTGCCGCGTGAAAAGAGCCGTCACTCCCACAGTGACGGCTCTCTCTTTGTTAAGAACGGCCCGCAGCCAGCGATGGATAGCGTATGAAACTGCTTGAAGTGTTCACAATCGGGTGCTTTCTCGCTCTCCCCGCCCCGCTGCTCGCACAGTCGGCTGTGGTACCGAAGACCAACCCGATGAAGGTCTATACGCACTACATGCCGTGGTTTGAAACCCCGGCGACGCTGGGCCCCAACAATTGGGGCTATCACTGGAAGTTCAACAATCGCAATCCCAATATCATCGACGCAAACGGCAAACGACAGATCGCATCGCACTACTATCCCAAGATCGGCCCGTACGCTTCCAGCGATCCGGACGTCATCGAAAATCATCTGCTGATGATGAAGCTCTCCGGCATCGACGGGGTGATGATCGACTGGTACGGCGTGCAGGGCACCAACGGTGACGTCGGCAGCTTGCTCAACAACTCCAACGCGCTGATCTCCAAGGTTGATGATTTCGGCTTGAAATTCAGCGTCGTCATGGAAGACCGTTTTTCCACGGTCAGCAGCAGCAACCTGACGCCCGACATCAACAAGGCCAAAGCGAACATGGCCTACCTGCGCAACAACTATTTCAATAATCCCAGCTACATTCGGCACGGCGCCGCCGCCGATCCGCTGGTCGGCGTGTTTGGACCGATTCGGTTTCAAACGGAATCACAGTGGACGCAGATCCTGGCCGAAGCCGGCGAGCCGGTCGATTTCAACACCTTGTGGTACGAAAAGAACGACGCCGGGGTGAACGCCGATGGTGAGTATGCGTGGATCTACGAAGACGAGAACCTCGACGACCATTTCGCGCACCAGTCGAATTTTCTCAACGTGCGCGCGCCAACCCTCGGCACAGCCGGTGCCATGGCGTATCCGGGATTCAATGATTACTACGAGGAAGGCGGCGTAGGCAACGTCGTTCCCTTCAACATCCCTCATAACAACGGGCAGACGCTGGACGCCTTGCTCGATCAGGTTCAATCGGTCGCCAATCAATTCCCAACCCGACTCGACTTTCTGCAATTGGGCACGTGGAACGACTTCGGTGAAGGCACGATGCTTGAGCCGACCGACCAAACCGGCTTCAGCTACCTGGAGAGAATTCAGCAGTTCACCGGCGTTTCGTACGGCATCTCGGAATTGCAACTGGTTGACGAACTGTTCCAGGCACGCAAAGCGTTCGCCGGCGATGCACAGCGACAGGCGACGCTCAACCAGGTTGCCAATCACATCAATCAGCTCGACTTTGCGGCTGCGCGGACGTCACTCGCTACGGTCTCCCATCCGCGTTGGGCGCCGGTGAGCGGAGGCAACTGGCAGACAGCGAGCAACTGGGGCGGATCGATCCCCAACGGCATCGACGCCGGCGCTTACTTCGGCTCCGCCATCGCCGCGCCCGGCACCGTTTTCACCGACACCGCCGTCACCCTGGGCACCATCACGTTTGACAACGCGAACATGTACGTGCTCGGCGGCGCGGGGACACTGACATTGCAGGTCTCCAGCGGGTCGGCCGCGGTGAACGTCCTGCAAGGCACGCACAAGATCAACCTGCCGCTGACCTTCGCCAGTGACACGACGCTCAGCGTCGCCGCCGGCGCGACGCTGAAGATCTCCGACCCGGTGACGGTCAACGCCGGCAAGACCGTCACCCAGACCGGTCCGGGCACAGTGTTGCTCGAATCGACGCTGAAGCTTCTCAGCGGCGCGACCTTCCAGATGTCGCCCGGCAGCAGAGCGGCGGCGCACAGCATCGACACGGTGTCGCTGGCCGGCAGCGCGATCCTGGATTTGAACGACAACGACCTGGTCACCCGCACGAGCAAGACGACCATCGTCGCGCTGGTCAAGAACGCCCGGAACAACGGGGCGTGGAACCACCCGGGCATCACGAGCACG
>JAXDMN010000441.1:0-6857 GCA_034666045.1 Phycisphaerales bacterium
ATCTGGTCATCGTCCCGTCGATCGGCGGACGCATCATGCGTTACGGCTTTGTCGGCGGGCCGAACGTGCTGTGGAACAATCCGAAAATTGCCGACCTGCCGGAGCCGCGGCCGGAGTCTTTCAACTTCGGCGGCGACAAGGCCTGGCCCTGGCCGCAGGACGATTGGCCGCTCCTGATCGGCCGAAGTTATCCACCGCCGCCGGAGTGTGACCAGATGCCGTTCAAGTCGCGGCTGATCGGTTCGCACGGCGTGCGGCTGGAATCGCCGACAATCTCGTCGCACGCCGCCCGCATCGTCCGCGACATCACGCTTGAGCCGACCGGTTCACGCGTGACGATCGTGACGCGGCTGGTGCTGGCGAGCGGCAATCGTCCGCCTCCATCGATGGCGGCGTGGACAATCACGCAGGTGCCGGGAAGCGTGAAGATTTACGCGCGGCTGATTCCGGATGGCGTGTACGAATCGATGCGCGCGGATCTGCCCACGCCGACGACGCGCCCGCTAGCCGAGCGCGTCATCGTGATCGAGAAGCCGACTCCGGACTCCGCAAAAGTCGGCCTCGACGCCGACATCCTCGCCGCCGCGTCCGGCAACCTGCTCTTCGTCCAGCGCAGCTCGACCGCGGCGCTGCGGTCGCCGAATTATCGCAAGGCGGAGCGCGCGCAGGTTTTTATCCAGCGTGCGGACGAGCCGAAGCTCGATGTGCCGCGCTACGTTGAGCTCGAGTTCACCTCCCCGCGGGAAGATCTCGCCGGCGGCAAGTCCGCAGAGCTGCGCGTCACGTGGGAACTGCGGCAAAACGCGAAGGCGTGGACGGACGAATCCGTGACCACGATCCTGACGAATGACACGCCTGAGCCCGCGAACTTGATGCCACCGATTGGCGTACCTTGACACTGGCGGTTGACGCGGTAACGATTATCCGTCCGAGAATTAAAGCAGCTTTAGCTCAATTGGATAGAGCGTCGGTCTACGGAACCGAAGGTTGCAGGTTCGACTCCTGCAAGCTGCACTTTCCCTCCCTTTGCAACTCCTTCAGCCACTCAAAGATTAGGCGTCGTCACGATCGCGCGATCTTCCTATGTTTGGCGGACACACTCGAACGAACGTCGTTTGGTGACCGTGCACTCGCATACGCACACAGGAGACTCGCGCTATGTTCCTCCGGATTGACAGACTTCCCGTCCAGCTCCCCGCCAGCACGAAGGTTGACCCCGAATCCGCATCCGCCGTCCAGGAGCTGATGGGCGGCCGATTCGGCGAGATGTCGACGTTCAATAACTACTTTACGCAAAGCATGAACCTGCGCGGCAAGCCGAAGCTTGGCGCGTTCTACGAGCTCGTTGCCAACATCGCCGCCGAGGAGCTTGGTCATATCGAGCTCGTCGGCGCGGCCATTAATTCGCTGCTGAACGGGCCGGCGAAAGATGTCGTCGAGAACGGTGATAAGGACCCGCTGGGCACGCCGATCCACGACCTCACGGATCTGGTCAACAACTACAACCCGCACCACTTCATCGCCGGCGGGCGCAACGCGCTGCCGGTCGACGCGGGGGGCTTGCCGTGGAACGGGACGTACGTATTCAGTTCGGGCAATCTCATTCTCGACCTGCTGCACAACTTCTTCCTCGAAAACGCCGCGCGCACTAACAAGCTGCGCGTCTACCAGATGACCAAGGACCCGGCCGCACGCGAGATGCTTGGCTACCTGTTCGTGCGCGGCGGCGTGCACGCCGTCGCGTACGGCAAGGCGCTGGAGAAACTCACCGGCGTGAAGATGAACGATATGCTGCCGATCCCCAAGATCGGCAACGAAATGTTCCCCGAAGCGAAGAAGTACATGGACCAGGCGAACCACACGAAGCTCTATCGCATGAGCCCGAGCGACTACAAAAAGGTCGGCGAGATCTGGAACGGCCCGCATCCGGATGGCGGCGAATGCGTCTTCCTGGACGGCCCGCCGACCGACACCGCCGGCAACCACGTCGACCTCGCCGGGATCAGTTCCGCATTCGCGCCGGAATATCACCCGCAGGAAATCTTCGAGATGGCGCAGCAGCTCTATAAGAAAGCGAAGAGCTGACGCGGGCGCTGTTGGGAGCTTGTGGTATTCAAAAGTGCACCGCCGGTCGTCTGCGACTGTGCGCGGGCGACCGGCGGGCATGATGATTACGAAACTGTTAGTTCTCCCAATGTCGATGGGTTCGCGGGACGCTCGCGCGCCGGGCGGTTAGTCATCGTCGCATCAGGAACGACCTGATGCCGCGCACTCTTGCATTGGGGGTCACGTGAACTAAGCTACCGAACTGGGCGGGAGTCTCCCCGTTGCAGGTCCCCCCCCTCCTGCGACACCTCCCGCCCTTTTTCATGCGCTAACCTACATGCCGTCGAACAATGTCGGCTCCGGCTGCGCCTCCGGTTCGGTCGGCAGATCACTGCGGCCGAAGTTGGCGGCGCTTTCGTACACCTCGATCACGCGCGACAGACGATCCGCCTGTTCGAATGGCTTGTCCCAGCGCACGCGCTTGATGCGCGGGAAGCGCAGCGCGTAGCCGCTTGCGTGACGCTCGGACTTCTGGATTTGATCGCAGGCGATTTCGAGGACGACTTTCGGCACGACCTGCCGCACGCGGCCCCATTGCTCGACGGTGGAATTCGTGAAGAGCTCGGTAAGCTGCGCGATCTCCGCGTCGGTGACGCCGCTGTACGCCTTGCCGACGTTGACGAGCTGGGCGCCCGGATCGCTCGGATCGCGGTCCCATACGGCGAAGGTGTAATCGCTTAGCGAATTGCGCCGTTTGCCGTGGCCGGTCTCGGCGAAGGTGACGACGCAATCGAACGTCGGCAGGTGCGTTTTCAGTTTCAACCACGCCTGTCCGCGCCGACCGGGCGTGTAGAGCGACGCCGGGTCCTTGAGAATCAACCCTTCGTTGCGGCAGTCGCGCGCGTTGCAGAACGCAAGGTCAATTTCTTCCGCCGTCATCACCGGCGTGACCTTCGTCACGAGGAGATCGCCTAACGCGTCCAGAGCAACCCGCCGCTCGCGCAGCGGGCGGTCCATCAGCAGATCGCCGTCGCGGAAGAGAATGTCGAACGCGATGAACGCCGCGGGGTTGTCGCGGAGGATTTTCGGCGTCAGCACCTTTCGGCCGAGACGTTTCTGGATGTGGGCGAAGGGGAGCACTGCGCCGTCGCGATACGGCACGATCTCACCGTCGAGCAGAAAATCGCCCGGCAGCTTGCGAATGGCGTTGACGACATCGGGAAAGCTCTCGTCGGTGCGGTCCATCGTGCGCGTGTAGATCGCGACCCGCGCGTCGGCGCCGTCGCCTTGCTTGTGGACCTGCGCGCGGATGCCGTCGAGCTTGTCCTCGGCGAAGAAAGTCCGCCCGTCCATCGTCTTCGCCGCGTCATCGGCGGTCTCCTGCGGGACCGCGAGCATGAACTGGATCGGATGGAAGAGCTTGAACTGTGCTGTCGCGAGGCGGTCATGCTTCGCGAGGACAGCAACCTCGCCGAGATCGCCGATGAGAAGCTGGGCGCGCTGGACATCCTTTCCATCGCGCGCGAATGCTTCGGCGATTGCGTAATGCAGGACGCCTTCCTGCACGCCGGTGCGCAGGTCGCCGAAGATGATTTTTGCGAGATAGGCGGCTTCGCGCGGATCGACGCAGCGGGAAAAACGGTCGGTGAGTATTTCGCTCTTGCGCTGGACGTTGCCCGTCACAGCGAGTTGTTCGAACGCAGAGCAGAGATCGTGCAACGTGAGCGACTGACGCGAAGGCACAAGCGGCGGGCGGCGGTCCCACAACTTCGAGAGCGCTTCACCGATTTCTCCGCTCGCGACGACGACGTCGTGGTATTCCTGCGGATCGACCCGGAGCAGTCGAAGGATCACGTCGCTGACGATCGCGCCGCCGACCGCCAGCACACGCTCGTCGGTTCCCGCGAAGGTCCTGCCCGCGGCGAAGCGCACCGCCAGGCGCAGGTCATCGTCCGCCAGCGTGCGAAAGTATGCGGCGAGGATCGCGTATTTCTGCAGCTTCTTCGTCGTCGCGGCCGCGGCGTCGTTGACGCGGGCGAATTCGTGAAGGGTCGCGCGGCTCACGTCGATTCTATTCTGCAAGTCGCGCGCCTTGCCGATGATTCGCCAAATTCACGGCAGGTCGTAAAATTGGGCGCTGTGCCCAAGCCCTCCGATTACACCCCGGCACGCCGGTACATCATGCAGGCGGTGATGACGCTGATCCTCGGCGCGGCGATCGCGCTGGCGGCGGTGGTGGGGGTGTCGGCGCGGCGAGCGAACCGCGTCGAGCTGTCGCCGGATACCGTCACCGCCAAGGACGTCACCGTTCGCGTCCCCGTCGGCTGGAAAATCCGCCCCGCGCTCAACGATCCCGGATTGGTCGCGACCGCAACGGAAGACGACGCGTCGGACGATGATGAGGGTCGCACCGTGACCATCCGCGTCGAGCGCCTGCTGACGCCAGTCTCGCCGATGCAATTCCTGATCACGCATTTCGAGTTCCCGATCGCCGATCTGCGAGAACATCGCAGCGGCGATGAGCCGATCGTCGCGCTCCCGATGGTGGGGCAGACTGGGCTGATGATGACGGTGGAACACGGCTCGCGTCGCCGTCGCACGCCCACCCGCAAGCAGATCGTGGCAGCGGTCATCCTGCCATCGCAGCGCGGCGTCATCGTGCGCCTGCAAGGGGCCGGCGAAGCGGATCGATACGACGAGGCGGTCATGCGGCAAATTGCCGGCGCCATCACGATGGCAAACGAGCCGGCGATCGGCCAGCCGGGCGAGGTCGTCACGCTGGTGGACGGCATCCGGTTCAACGCGCCGCGCGGGTTCGCGCCGGTGCAGGCGGCGGATGCGAATCGCACCGACCGCAAGCTCTGGCCGGTGGAAACGCCGGCGAAGAAGTTTGAAGAGGTCGAGGGTCGCTGGGCGCTGATCGAAACGCTCGGCTGCCTCTGCCCGGATTTCGATGCATCGAATTTGAAAGAAGCGGAGCAGGCGGAGACAACGCTCGAGACACTGCTGCTCGCACGCGATTCGCGCTGGCGCGACGCGGTCGTCACGTCGGTTGGCAACAGGACGTGGCGCGCCGAGTCCGCGCGCGCTGCGGATGGCGCCGCCGCGGGCATCTTTTCCGGGCGCGCGTATCTCATGACCGATCCGAGCGGCCGCGCGCTCCTTTCCGTCTTCCGCGGCGGGTTCGGGCAGCACGATTTCGATCCGGCGTGGAAGGAAATTGCGGCGTCGGTGACATTTTTGAAGGCCACCGATGTTGCAGGCCTCCAGGATGCCGGCGCCGTCGAAGCGGCGCGGCTGCGGCGCGAAGGGTACGAAAAACTCCTGGCGGATCGCGATGTCGAATGGTGGTTGTGGACGAGCCAGGACGCGCACGTCGGCTGGTCGAGCCTCGACTTCCCTGTCACCGGACTGGTCGGAAAACAGGAATCGCGCGTCCGCCTCAGCAACGGCGCGCGCGTCAACCGCCTCACGCACGATTTCAGTTATCGCGACAAGGGTCCGCAATACAAATCGACGATCACGCAGATCGTGAACGATGGCGATAGCGAGTCGCGTCTCCGTACGATGCAGACGACGACACTGGAGAACGGGCAGCTTTCACTGTCGTTCAAGCCGACGGCCACCGCGGCGTCGGTGCAATGGAAGGTGCCCGCGCCGCCGCAGTTCGTGCCGGGGGCGCTGCTCCCGCTCGTGCTCGGGCAGTTGTCGCGCGAGCCGATGGTTCTGCTGACGGACACTTTCCCCAACCGGGATGGCGTCGGCGCGCCGCAACTGCTCGCCGTCATCATCCGCCCGGGCGAAAACAGCACACGCGTCGCGGAGGGCGACGACAAGCCGATGCGCTGCGTCACGGTGCAGGTGAACGGCACCGGCACGATCAGCCGCTGGTATTTCCGCAAGACCGGCGAGTTGGAAAGCGTCGACTGGCCCGGCGGGGTTCAGCAGGTTGCGAGTGATCAGAACGTCGTGCGGAATAATTTCCCGAAGGATGACCTGCTGGCGCCGTGAGCGGCGTCCAACGCCCGAGTTATCAGACGTTTCTCTCGCAATTCCGCGGAAAATCCCGATAATTTCTGGCTCTGACGATATAGTCGTACCTCCCCTTGTCGCGGAGCCCACACCCATGAACAGAACCCCAATGCGAACATTCGCCCTCTCCGTCGTCGTCATCGCCGCCGTCGCACTGGTTCCCGTCACACTCTCAGCTGCGACCGCGCCGCAGCCACCCGCGGCGTTGCCCGCCCTGCAAGGACGCCCGGACATCGTCGGCGAAGAGATGTTGGGCGGCACGTTTCAGAGTCCGCTCGCCGGGATCGCCTTCCGCACGCCGGCGAATTGCGTGCAGGTCAAGGCCGCGCCGGAGCAGGTCGCGCGGTTCCTCAACGAGAAGGCGGGCTGGGAAATCATCTGCCAGCGCAACAGCTCCGCCCAGCCGATGCCGCTCATGGGCGGCAAGGACGGCCCGAAGCTCGGACTGCTCGAGGTCGTCGCGGCGCGATTGAAGCAGGCGAATCCCAGCGTCGACATCATTCGCCAGGAAGTCGAAGACCTCGGCGAATACCAGGCCGGCGTGCTCGTCGCGCGCGTCAGCGCCGTCGGGCAGCGAAAGCTCTTCCAGCAGTCGATCATCCAGGCAAACGATCAGCTTTATTACTCGCTGACGATGACGAGCATCGCGTCGAAGGACGCCAAGGGCGTCGACAGCGACGACGTTGGCGAAAAAATCGCCGTCGAATCGTTCCGCCAGATGCTCGAGACCGTCAAGCTGCTCGATCGCGCGCCGGTCAAGCTGGACCAGGACCAGCGTC
>JAXDMN010000442.1:0-7112 GCA_034666045.1 Phycisphaerales bacterium
CACCACCTGGTTCGGCGCGCGCCACGCGCAGCGGCCGTAGGGGCTGGTCGTCTTCAGGATCCGAAGCTTCTCCTCCGCCGACGGCATGGAAGGATATTCGTTGGCGGGCCAGGCGTAGGCGTCCCACTTGTCGTCTTCGACGTGCAGCGCGCGGGCCGAATAGCGGCACGTCGATTCGACGGCGCATCCGTCGAGGCAGCGCTGCGTCGAGCCGGGCGGGGCGTTTTCCGGGCGAAATTGCCCCGGGCGGATGAAGCTCGCGACCCGTGCCAGCCGCGTGCCGCCCGCGAGCCACGCCAGCACGTCCAGGTCGTGACAGCATTTCGAGAGCAGCATCGGCAGCGTCGGCTGAAGATTGCGCGGGTGGCGCACGAAGGTCGTGACGACGTGATCGTACGAGACATTCTCCGCGGTCTCGATCGACATCAGTCGCCCGATCGCGCCCGCGGCGAGAAGCTGCTTGATCGCTTGATAGAACGGCTCGTAGCGCAGGATATGGCAGACCATGATGATCCGTCGGTGCTCTCCCGCGACGCGGATCAGGTCGCGCACTTCCGCTTCGGTCGGGGCGATCGGTTTTTCCAGGAGCACGTGATAGCCCGCGCGCAGCAGCGGCAGCGTGGTCGCGTAATGCGCGATGTCGAGCGTGGTGTTGATCGCCGCGTCGGCCAGGCCCGGGTGGGCGGCGAGGTCTTCGTGGGAGGCGAAGCGATGTTGCGCCGGCACGCCGTGCGCGTCGGCCAGTGCATTGCGGCGGACTTCATTTGGATCGGCGACGGCGACGACCTGCATCGCGTCCGGCCGCTGCAACGCCTCGCGCGCGTACACGACCGAGCGCGGACCCGCGCCGACGATTGCGATGCGCAACGGCGATTTAGCGTCGCTCCTGGGCATGGCGGGGATGATACTGGCATTTATTATAAGGTGTAATATAAAACGCGGCCAAGTGAGGAGCCTCGCAATGCCTGCAAACGAGCTGCGCGTCGGTTTGATCGGGCTGGACATGTCTCACGCGTTGGAATTCACGCGCCGCCTCAATGACCAGGATCATCCCGAGCACGTGCCCGGCGCGCGCGTGACGGCGGCGTGGCCGGGCGGGTCGAGAGATTTTGAGCTGAGCTGGTCACGCGTCCCGAAATTCACCGCCGAAGTGCGCGATAAACACGCCGTACAGATCATGGAATCGCCCGACGCCGTCGCGAGCCGCGTCGATCTGCTCTTCATCACCGCCGCCGACGGCCGCGCGCATCGGCCGCTGTTCGAGCAACTTTTGAAGTACAAACGTCCGACCTTTATCGAGAAGCCGCTCGCAACAAGCAGCCACGACGCGAAAGAAATCTTCCGCTTGGCCGCGCAGGAAAATATTCCGCTGATGAGCTGCTCCACCGTGCGTTTTGGCGAACCGCTGCATCGCGCGATCGGCGAAGACTACGGACGCATCCTCGGCTGCGACGTCTTCGGCCCGATGCCGGAAGAGCCGACGCAGCCCGGCCTCTTCTGGTACGGCGTGCACAGCATCGAAGTGCTCA
Source organism: Phycisphaerales bacterium (assembly GCA_034666045.1). Taxonomy (GTDB): domain Bacteria; phylum Planctomycetota; class Phycisphaerae; order Tepidisphaerales; family Tepidisphaeraceae; genus JAICTV01. Next base: position 1,530 of record JAXDMN010000442.1, read on the forward strand.
ACGTCGTCATGGGCCGGGGATGCCGGGAAGTGCGCGCGTACCGAAATGACGACGTCGATGTCATGTGCGCGACGTGGGACGACGGACGCGTCGCGACCTTTCGCGGCACGCGCTCGGGCGAGTGGAAGTTCGGCATGACGCTGCATCGCGAGCGCGGCGTGCAGTGCGTCAACCTGCTGCACAATTCCTGGTTCAAGCCCACGCTGGAACTCGCACTGAAAGACCTTCCGAACGGCCGTTCGCCCGTCGATTCGGCCGACACGCTCGAGATCCTCCGCATCATCGAAGCCGCCAACGCCAGCCGCGCGAGCGGACTTACCGTTGAGTTATTATCACGCGAAATATAAACTCGTCGGCGATCGGGAAGTGTTTTCTATGCCCAAGCAGCTCACGTTCGTGATCATGAGCGCGACGCGCACGGCGGCGGATTTCGACGTGCTCGCGTCGCAGGCGGCGCTGCTCAAATCGCGCGGGCGCGTTGAGGTCGGCGTCAGCAGCGTCGCGGAGCGCACCCTCAGCGACATCCCGCCGGGCGGATCGCCGTGGCACGACTACACGAGTTGTCTCCCGTCGCTCGAAAAATTCTTCCCGCATCGCGATCTTCAGCCGTTCGTCGATGCCGAACACGTCAAGCGCAACCAGCAGCTTCTCCGCGAAAAGCTTGTGATCGTGCGCCGTCACAAGCTCGCCGCCGCGGGGCAATTTCATGTCCCCTGGCTGCTGCCGGAAGCGTTCTTCGACAAATTCCCCCACCTGCGCGGCCCGCGCATCGATCATCCGCGCCGCAGTCGCCGAGAGGCGTTCGCGATGTGCGTCGACAGCGACGCCGGCCGCGCCTTCTATGCGGAAATGTTCGGCCAGTTCGCGCGCGAGGTCTGCGAGCTGTCCGGCGTACACCTGCTCACCAATGACGCGGGCGGCGGACTTTGCTGGGCGGATTGGCAATACATCGGCCCGAACGGTCCTGCGCATTGTCGCGATCGCAACGTTGGCCCGCGCGTGCGCGATCTGATCGATGCGATGCGCGCCGCAGCGCCGAATCGCGAAATCGACTTCGATCTCCGCGGAAATTTCAGTGACGCGGAGCTGAAAGCGCTCGCGCCGTACCACGACGACCACTTTACCGCCCGGCCGCAGCACGGGCCGATGCCGCGACAGATTTCCATTGGTTCTTTCATCGACAACCCGGTGCTCGGCATCTTCGATCCGGTCGCGATTCTCAAATCGCTCGAGCGGCTGCGCGATCCCGGCGTCACCCGCGTGATCGTTGATTTTTCGGCGAATTACAGCCGCGGACATGAACTGCACGAGGTCTCGGCCCGCGTGATCGAATTCCTCGACGCCTCGCTCGCCGAGCCGGCGCACGGCCTGCTCGCCCGGATGAAATTCCTGCGGAAGATGTGCGCGAAATGGGTCGGCGAAGAGCAGGCGGACCTGCTGCTCGAAGCGCTGCACGACATGCACGACACATTCGCTTATCGCGCCGCAACGGTTCCGATATTCACCGCGAACTACGTCGGCGTCTCGATGCGCCACATCAATCGCCCGCTCGTCGCGATCCCGGAGATGCTCGCGCCCGATGAAGAGTCGTACTGGCTCCCGCACGTTTTCAATCCGAGCGTCGAGGAAGCGCGCCGCGACTACATCGACTTCCACGGCGGCCGGCTGACCGCGCCGCGCGGGATCGACCAGGCAGGCGATCCGCGCATCGTTCCGATCGCCATGTTCTGCCAGCGGATGAACGACGTCGCCGCACGTCTCGCCGGCCTGTCCGGCCCCGGCGGCGAGATCTTCCGCCGCATGGCGATTTCGCTGCGCCTGTACGCGAGCATCCTGCGCTCGTGCGGAAATTTTTATGCGGTGCAGCGCATCCGCGACCGCCACCTCGAGAAATTCGCCGGCCCGCCGCGCACACCGCCAAAGATCGCAGACTGGCACGGCGACCCGGATCTGCAACGGCTCAATGAGTTCATGCGCGATGAGCTGGATAACACAACGGAGTTGATCCAACTCCTCGAAGCGGGCGGGGTGTCACAAATCCTTATCGCAGCCGATCCGGCCGATGAGGACACATTCCTGCTCGGCCCCGAACTAATCGCTCAACTCAAGCTGAAGCGCCGCATCATGCGACATCACTGGCTCGACGCCGAGCGGTTTTTAGCCTCGCCACTGAAATAACGAAGATTTCCCTTGCGGAATTATTACTTCCTCCTATAATAATTCGCGGGGCTGTTGCTCAGGATCGCCGGGATGTTTCCGGAGTGGTGTTGTTATGGGGAATTTGGCCGGATTTCTTGACCTTCAGGTCAACGGCTACGGCGGCGTCGACTTCCACAGCGACGAGCTCTCCGTCGATGAGCTGCACCTCGTCTGCACCACGATGCAGCGCGACGGGGTCGACGCATTCTTCGCCACGATTACCACCGAACATATCCCCGTCATGGCGCACCGCCTGCGGCGGCTGGTTGAGTTGCGATCTCGCAACACGCTTGCCCAGCAGATGATTCCCGGCCTGCACATCGAAGGGCCGTTCATCAGCCCGATCGACGGCTACCGCGGCGCGCATCCGCGTGACGCGGTTCGCCCGGCGGATCTCGATTCGATGAAGCGCCTGCTCGACGCCGCCGGCGGGCTCACGCGCCTCGTCACGCTCGCGCCCGAGAATGATCCAAACCTCGCCGTCACGCGCTATCTCACCGCACAGGGCATCCGCGTTTCCGCCGGTCACACGAACGCGTCGCTCGACGAGCTGAAGGCCGCGATCGACGCCGGGCTGAGTATGTTCACGCATCTCGGCAACGGCTGCCCGATGCAGATGCACCGCCACGACAACATCATCCAGCGCGCCCTCTCGCTGTCGGACCAGCTCTATCCGATGTTCATCGCGGACGGAGCGCACGTGGCGTTCCCCGCGCTGGGGAATTACCTGCGCACGGTCGGCCTCGATCGCTGCATCGTCGTGACCGACGCCGTCGCGCCCGCCGGCAGGGGGCCCGGACGGTTTCGTCTCGGGCGCTGGGATCTCGTCGTCGGCGACGATCTCGTCGCGCGTGCGCCGGACGGCTCGCACCTCGTCGGTTCCGCCGTCGCGATGCCGCGGGCCGTGCAGAACCTCGTCGAGCATGTCGGCTTGACGACGCAGCAGGCCGAGCGGCTGACCGTTCACAACCCGCGCATGGTGATGGGATATGACTGCGAATGTAGTGAATGTCGGGATCATGGGGTTGGGCCGCAGCGGCTGGGATATTCACGCGAAGACGCTGGAAAAGTTGAAGTCATCATTCCGGGTCGTGGCCGTAACGGACAGCCGACTGGAACGGTGTCAGGAAGCAGTTCAGAGGTTGGGGTGTAGGGCGCACCCCGATCCGTCCGCGCTGTTTGCGGACCCGGACGTGGAGCTGATCGTCGTCGCGACGCCGAGCCACGTTCATGCCACCCAGGTGTTGGAGGCGCTGGGGCAGGGCAAGCATGTTGTGTGTGAGAAGCCGATGGCGCTGTCGAGCGCCGACGCCGATCGCATGATCGACGCCGCGCAGCGCGGCAAGCGCGTGCTGACGGTCTTTCACAACATGCGCTATTGGCCTGACTTTCAAAAAGTGCGGGCCGTGATCGAGTCCGGGCAGCTCGGCCGCATCGTGCAGATTCGCCTGACGATGCATCGCTTCACGCGGCGATGGGACTGGCAGACGATGAAAGAGTTCGGCGGCGGGGCGCTCTTCAACGCCGGGGCGCACCTGGTTGATCTCGCGCTGCAATTGTTCGGTCCGAACGATCCGATCGTGACCGCGGATTTGCAGCGCACGCTCTGCTCGGGCGACGCCGAGGACCACGCGAAAATCCTCCTGCGCGGCCGCTCGGGCGAACCGACGATCGACGTCGAGATCAGCAACGCGTGCGCGTTCCCGCAGGAGACGTGGCACGTGATGGGCGACGCCGGTGGAATGCGCGGAAGCGCGCAGCAGTTGCAATGGAAGTGGCTCGATCTGTCGACGCTCCCGGCGCGTCCGCTCGATCCGAGCACCGCGGCGGCCGAGCGGCGATTCAACCGCGAGGACTTGCCGTGGCAGGAGGAGATGTGGACGAACCAGCAGCCGGAAGGGCGTGACTACGAGCAGTTTTACGAGGAACTGCATCGTCATCTTCATGGCGGCGCCGCGCTGGCGATCACGCCGCAGAGCGTGCGGCGGACGTTATCGGTCCTGGAGCGCTGTCGTGAGGCAAGCGGCTAAGGGTTCCCGAGGCGGTGGACGCATTACAATACCTATCATACGATTTAATAAAATCGGAGCATTGGATGAACGGGCTGAAGCGGGCAAAAAGCGGGGGTGGAACTGTCGAACTCGACAGTCGGCAGCGCGAGATCCTTCGCCTGCTCTGGCGCGGCGGACGCATGAGCCGCTGGGAACTTCACCGCCAGACCGGCGTGAATCCCAATGCCGTCGGCGTCGACGTCGCCGCGCTCTTGAACCACGGAATCGTCCGCGAGTGCGCCAGTGAAATCGTCGGCCCCGGACGCCCGCGCATTCCGCTCGAGATCGATCCAACCATTCGCTACGTCGTCGGCCTTTCGATGAGCCCCGGCCGCGTGCAGGCAAGCCGACTTAGCCTGCGTGGGCAATTGCTCGGGCGCTCGCTGTCGCGCATCGTCAGCGATCCGGTCAAGGCGATCGCCACCGCGCAGTCGCTGCTCGAAGAAAGCCTGACCGACAAGACGCTCGCGATCGGGTTGACCGTCACCGGTTTCGTCGATCCCGAAAAACGCTCGATCCTGCTCAGTTCCAGCTTCGCCGGCCACGGCGGCATCTCCCTCGAGCCGCTCTACGAAACCGCCGGCGATCTCCCGGTCGTTCTCGAAAACAACATGCACGCGCTCGCCGCGTGGTGGCTGCTGATCCACCAGGCCGAGTCGGACGAAGACGTCCTGCTCGTCAGCATCGCCGACGGACAGATGGGCGCCGCGCTGCTCGTCGAAGGGCGCCCCAATCGCGGCTGCGCCACCGGCGCCAATGAGCTCGGGCACATGCGCTACTTCGTCGACACCGAAATGTGCTACTGCGGGCAGGCCGGCTGCCTCGAACGGATCGTCAGCACCGAATACCTCCGCCGCCACGGCGTTGCGACCGGCACGCTCTTCGAGCACGCCGCCCGCTTCGGCGCCGCCGGCGAAGCGACCGACGAGAGCCGCGCCGCCGACAAGGCGATGGCCGAGATCATCGACTACCTCGCCAACGGCCTCGCCAACGCCGTCAACTTCATCCGCCCCAATCGCCTCGTCCTCAGCAGCGAGTTGACGCGCTATCCCATCTTCAGCGACGCCCTGCAACGCTCGATCCGCTCGCGCCTGTTGCACGAGCTGGTCAAGCGCATCCGCATCGACCAATGGGACCAGGTCGACAGCCACTCGGCCGAGACAGCGGGCTGGCTCGCGCTGGCCAGCCTCTATCGCGAAGGCTGGGACCGCCGCCCGCAGGAAGAGCCCGCGCCGGCGGAGTGAGGAGATTTGCAATTTGCGAGTTGCAATTTGCGATTGAAAATTCAAATCCCAGTTCGCAGCTCCCCGACCCCCTCGTCTTTGCGCGTAGC
>JAXDMN010000443.1:0-17856 GCA_034666045.1 Phycisphaerales bacterium
ATGCCCGACGATCGCCTTGCTGATCTCCGCCTTGATCGCGCGATAGTCGCGGCGAAAAGCATCGGTCGCCGCCTGGATTGCGGGATCAACTCCGGGAACTGCTGCTGTCTGCGTCATAGATGCCTCAATAAAGGGAACCACAGATGAACACGGACTCACACGGATGAAGTTTCAATCTGTGTTGATCCGTGTTCATCTGTGGTTTCACTCGCCTTGCTCTTTCTGCTTGATATTCTGCTGCGCTCGCCTTTTCGCTTCGAGCAGGCTGCTCGTGTGGGAACCGACGGCGGGCGCGCCTTTTGGATCGACTTTCTTTGGCGGCGGCGGGATCGACTTTTCGCTGGCGCCGCCGACGAGGGATGAGATGTCGCCCTCGACGCCCTTGGCCTGGAATTTGGCGCGCGGATCGGGACGGGCCGAGGGCGCGGAAGCCATCGCGGCGCCTTCTTCCTGCGCGGGTTTGAATTTCTGTTCCGCCACTTCCTCGCGCACGCGGCGCAGCGCGCCGATCGTGTCGGCGGATTCGACTTTGCGCGTCGTGGTGTACGTCCGCACGTGGCCGACCAGCGCGAGGCCCATCTTCTTCGTGGAGTTCCAGTCCCACGCGATACGCCGCGTCGCGACGTCGACGATGATCAGCCCGAGCAGGACCGGAATGAGAATGTCCCAGATCGGCAGCGGCGACGCGCTGTCCTTGAGCCCTTCGCCGCGGCGGTAGAGTTCGCGGACGATGTCCGGATTGAAGTTGAACGCGGGCAGGACGTTGCCCTTCGTGCGGTTGGCGATTTCCTGGAGCACGGTTTCATTGCTCTGCAGATCGCGCAACTCGGGCGACGTGTTCACCGCCATGCCGCTCGGGATTTGCCCGCGCTCGCCCTTCGGGCTGGAGTAGTTGACGATGCTGACGTAATTCCCCGCCTGCTTCGCGTCGAAGTTCCCGCTGTACTGCCCGGGCCCGACCTGCTGGAGCCGAATCTCGCGCGGCTTGAGGTCCGGCCCGATCACGGTCGCGCGCATGTTGAGGAAGTTGAGGAAGCCGTTGTTCTCCTTGTCCAGCGCCTCGACGGTGATCTTGCCGACGGTGCCGTCCTGCGTGGTGACGACTTCAAAATCCGTGGACATCGGCGGACGGGAAACGCTGCGGACGACCTGGGCCCAGAACTTGTTGAACGTGCTCGACCCGACCCACTCCGCCGCCCACTTGTTGTGCGCATCGCCCGTGAACGCGACCGATTTGCCCAGGCCGGTCTGCCACCAGGCGAGCACGGGATCGTTCTGCTTGCCGGCGGTGAGGGGAATTTCGATCTGCGGGTTCTGCTTGCGACTGGTGAGGACCATCCCGCGCAGCGGCGGAAGCTGCGCGCCTTCCATACCCTTCATGACGTCGCTCGACGTCGGGTTGTTGATCAGCGGGATGCCTTCCTTCGGCTCGTGAATCAGGCTGCGGCGGACGACAGTCGCTTCCTTGATGAAGATCTGCGGGAGCTGGTTCGGATTGTTGTTGATCGGCCCGTACGAACGCCCGCCGGTGATCTTGGCCATGTCCTTCATCGTGCGCGGCAGGCCGTCCGGGTCGCCGTTGTGCGGGTAGACGGTGACCGTCGAGATCGACACCTTGTTCTTGCGGTAGGCGTCGATGACGCTCTGCGCGGGCGCGCCGGGGTCACCGTCGGAGATGACGATGACGTGCTTCTGCCGCGCGTCGGATTTCAGCAACCCGCCGACGCCGTTGCGACCATTGAGCGCGAGCTCGAGCGTGTCGTCGAAGCTCGGCATGTCGCCGAGCTGCATGCGCTTGATGGCGGCGGTGACGCGCGAAGCATCGCCGACGGTCTGGATCGGGAAATCCCAGTTCGATCCGCCGCCGCCCGGACCGTTCCAGGCGTAGCTGATGACGCCAACCTCGTCGCGCTCGGACAGGGTCTTGACCGCAGCGAGGGCGCACTGTTCACCCCAGTAGTTGCCGTCAGGCATTTCGCAGGAGTGCATGACCAGGACGAGCGCGCCCTTGGGGAGCTGGCGCTGCGCCGGGATATCCATGTTGACCGGGAGCACTTCCTCGAGTTTCGACCCCTGCCAGCCGCCCGCGCCGAACGTATCCGGGCCGCCGATCATCACGAGCCCGCCGCCCATGTCGTGGATGTAGGCCGCGAGCATTTTCTGTTGCTCGTCGCTGATCCCGCCCGCGCCGCGCGGGACATTGGCCAGGATCACGCAGTCGTAGTTCTGCATTTCTATGACCGAATTGGGAAACTGATCGACGCTAAGGCGTTCGATGTTGATTCCCTCGGTCTTGAGCGCGTTCGAGAGCATCTCGCCGCGGCCGCCCTCGACGTTGTCGATGTAGAGGATCTGCTGCTTGCCTTTGACGAAGGTGAAGCCTTGGGCAACGTTGTTCTCGGTGATCGTGTCACTGCGCGCCGCACCCGCGGCGGCGCCGTTTGCGCCGGCTAATGCGGGCGAACCGGCGCGTTGAGTTGTGGCGCCAGCGATCGCGTCCGCTTCGAAGACTGCTTTGAACTCGTGGATGGTTGAGCCACCCTTCAGCGCGGGGACGCGCACGCGCTCGGTATGCGGAGTGCTCCCGTTCGGGTTTCCCTTGATCGTGATCTCGCGCGTCGCCTGGAGACCTTCCGTGTACGGGTCCATGTCCATCGGCTGCCCGCTGTGCAGGACGGTGAGCCGCCCGCGGACCGGGCCGGGATTCGTGCTGCGCAGGACGACGTCGATCGTGAACGGCTCGTTCTCGCGCTTCATCGCGGGCGCGTTCAGGCGTTCGACGACGACCTCGTTCTGCACGTTGTAGCGGAGCGGGACGACGTCGATCTGCACGCCCGCCGCCTTCGCCGCGTTAACCGCCGCTTCCCAATCGCCCATCGTCGCATTGCCGTCGCTCATCAGCAGCATGCGATGCATCGCGTCTTTGCTGAAGGTCGCCAGCGCGAGCTGAATGGCGGAGGCGAGGTTCGTGCCGGAGCCGGCCTCGCGGATCGGACGGGCGTCGAGCGCGGGACGAATATTCGGCATCGCGTCGATCGTCGCCTGATCGTGGAACGCGACCACGCCCATGCGATCGAGCTTCGGCTTGCCGTTCTTGTCGTCGCTCAGGTAGCGCAGCCATTCGTCGGTCGATTCCTGGAGCGTCTTGCGCGGGAATTCTTTGACTTGCGCGGTCGATTCGCTCACGTCGCGCAGGACGATGACCTCCAGGTCCTTGTTCTGACGCTGCCAGCGCGCGCCGCCGATGATCAGGATGAACAGCAGCAGCACGCCGAGGCGAATTCCGATCGCCACCCATTTGCGAACCGAGCCGAGCCCGTTCAGCGAGCGCAGACCGAGCAGCAGGATGATCAACCCCAGTCCGCCGAACAGCAGCGCGGCCTGCCACCAGAGCAGGTACTCCAGCGTGATCGGCGAGGAGAGGGCGCAGAAAGGATGAGGGATGAAGGCTGAAGGATGAGAAAATGCAGTACCGAACATGAAGTTGCCTCTAGTTCCCGTTCATCCTTCAGCCTTCATCCCTCATCCTTCGACTAAAACTCGAACACCTGAAGCCGATTGTTGCCCGCGTCCACCGCGACGACTTTTTCGTGCCGATCGACGGCGACGCCCCACGGATAGGCGAGCTGTCCCGGATCGTGTCCGCCGCTGCCCCAGGTCTTCAATCCGCGCCCGGTCGCTTTGTCGACAAGCTGCACGCGGTTGTTGCCGAACTCGCACACGATGAGATTGCCGCTGGCGTCCTGGTCCAGACCGTAAGGATACCGGAATTCGCCCAGTCCAGAACCCGCTTTGCCGATCGTTTTGACGAACGTTCCGTCGGTTTTGAAGACTTGGATGCGGTGATTGCATGCGTCGGTGACGTAAACGACGTCGTTGCCGTCGATCACCATCGACTGCGGCCGCATGAACTCCTGCGGCCCTTTGCCGAACTTCCCGAACTGGTAAAGAAATTCGCCCTGCTGGGAAAAAACCTGGATGCGATCGTTGTCGCCGTACTCGCTGACGAAGACGTTGCCTTTCGAATCGAACGCGACGTCTGTCGGATAAATGAACTGCCCCGGCCCGTTGCCTGCGCTGCCCCACTTCCGCAGCAGCTCGCCGCTCGGCGAATAGACCATGATGCGCTGGTAGTGCGTATCGGGAATGTAAACGTTGCCATCAGGACCGATCGAGACGCCGACTGGTTTGCCCGTCTGCCACTCGGGCATGCGCCACTCGGCGATGCACTCACCGTGACGGTCCAAGTGCTGCACGCGCGCCATGCGGTCGATCACGAAGAACGAATCATCCTGCGGTCGGTAAGCGATCGCGCGCGGGTAGACAACTTGCGAAGGTCCCGTCCCCGTCTCGCACCAGATCGCTTGCGGTTTCGTCGTGTCCCCACACCCCGCGACCAACAACGCAAACGCGCCAACGACCATCGCGCTCATCGCGCGGTTCGCCTTCACGCCGGGGTGGAAACCCCGGATCCCCCATGCGACAAGAAGCGCAATCACAACTCCCAAAAGCGCGGACACCGACATCAACAACAACGATGCTTCAATCATCGAGTCATACCGGAGCATGTGAACCCACGTCATCAGCATTGGAGTCAGCATGGGCGGGCGCTGGGGGGAGATGAGGAGCGTCGCCGGCACTTCCGTCAGGCCGAGAACCATCACCAACACCCCCGCGGCCACGAGCAGCGGCCAGGCGATCGGCCAGACCACACCGAGCGCGGTCCTGATGGGCCCCGCGCCGTCGACGGCGGCGAGATCACGCAGCCCGCGCCAGCGCGGCGACCACGTCGATCGACCGGCCGCCAACGCCAACCAGCCGAAGCGCGACAGGTACGCCATCACCATGATAGGCCAGGCGTTATAAACCCAGCTCAGACCGCCGCGATTGTACAATTGGATCTGGGCTATAGCTATCAATTGCCCCCCGATGAGGAATGTGACAAGCGCCATAGCCAGCGGCCAGAAAACACGGCGTACCGCGGCGCCCATCGCCAGCGCGATGGCGGCGATCCCAGTGATGCTCCCGATCAGCAGCGAACCGAAAATCTGCGGCGCAAACTCGTTAAAAATCTCCGCGAGGCTGCGGTGGACCTGGAGTGACTTGATCAGCGACGCCGTCGGCACGAGCACCGCGACGATGACCACGACGACCGCTGCAATCGTGACGGGAATATTCGCGTCGAGCACGCGCGGCCACGGCCCGATGTCGATCTCTTCCGCCGCCGAAAGACGCCGCGCGACGCGCAAGACGGGAATCGAAAGAAGCGCGACCACGAAGAGCAGCGGCAGCGCCGTCGCGACCGCCGCGGCGGCGCGCACGCGCTGACTCGCCAGGCCGGTCTCTTCATCCGCCGCCAGTCCCGCGCCGCCGAGCGGCGCGGTGATCGGATTGGTCGGCGACGAGAACGATCCCGTCTCGAAAACCATTCGCACTTCTGTTGCGACCACGCTGATGCCGGTCGGCTCGTAGACGGCGAATTCCTGGACTGCGAGCACCGTGCAGACCATGGCCGCTGAAGCGACCACGCCGGCCAGTTCGCGCAGCGTCACGCGCCACAGCGCGCCGTCGAGCAGCGCCTGAAGCTGGAGCTGTGCATCCATCCGCCGCAGCGCGATCCCTACCGCCGCCGCCGGCACCGGCCATAGCCATGTCGCCAGCGACCAGATGCAGCGCATCACGTCCTTCGCGCCGCCGGGCGGCGGCGTCATGAGCTGTTGCAGATGGACGTACTCGTGCACGGTCGCCCACTCGCGCATCAGGCGGATGCACTGCGACCAGCCGTACGCATACGTCACGCTCGGGAGCAGCAGCGACACCGGCAGCGCCACCCAGAGCACCTTCGCAATCACGCCGCGCCCCCGACCCAGCGCAATTCCCACCGGCAGCCCGATCATCGTCGCAAGCAGCGCCGCGGCGCCGTTGTAAAAGAGCGTGCGCACCAGCAGCTTCATCCGAAACGCATCCGGCCACGCTTCGGCGAGCACCGAAGGGTTCGCGACCATCTGCCACGCGAGCCACGCGAGCGGCAGCCCGCTGCAAAGGAGCACCACAACCCAGACGGGGGCCGCGCGCAAATGCATCCGCTGCTCCCGTTGCGATCGGGATGACATCACTCGCGCCCTTCGAGGATGTTCGTCGCCTCGCGCGTCGCGCGCGGCATGATGTTGGCGACTTTCGCGTAATCGACGTCCATCGCTTTCACCTTGGCCGAATCGAGCCCGCGGACGGACCACGCGGCGAAGCCGGCGTCGATCAGTTTTTGCTCGGTCTCGCGCGAGAGGAGATGATCGACCAGTTTACGCGCCGCGGCGGCATCGTTGCGATGGTCGCGCGCGACGATGCCGACGGTCGTGGGAACCATCAGCGTGCCGATCCCGTCGTGATCCGGCAGCACCGCCTCGATCTTCCCACCGTTCCGCTTCGTGGCGGCGACGTCGTCATTGTCGGTCAAACCGGCGACGAGCGTTCCCTGCCCCACCGACTCCGCGACTTGTCCGTTCCCGCCAAGCAGCTTGATGCCGTTGTCGCGGAGCTGGCGAAAATACGCCTTCGCCCGCTCATCGCCCCACAGCACGTAAAGCGCCGCGACATGCCCCCCAGTTGTGCCGGCGGTCGGCTTCGCCATGGCAATGCGGTCCTTGAGCTCAGGCTTTGTGAGGTCCTCGAGATTCTTCACCGCCGCACCCGCGCCGCCGTGCACGCCGATCACGCGCGCCCGCAGCGCGACGCTGCACCACCGCCCCTGCGGATCGCGAAATCGCTTCGGCACCTCCGCCGCCGCGGGCGATTCGTACGGCTCAATCAGCCCTTCGCTCGCCAGGTTGATCGTGTGAAACGGCTCGTTGCTCCAGAACACGTCGCACTGCGGATTGTTCCGCTCCGCGCGCACGCGTTCCGCCAGCCCGACCGATTTCGTCGCCTCCGCGTCGGTGACCAGCGTCACCTTGATCCCGGTCTTCTGCTCGAAGTCACGAATGATCGGAGCCGCGTACGGTTGATCGACGCTGGTGTAGAGCGTGATCGTTTCACGGGCGTCGCGGCCGCACCCGATGATGGAAAATGGCAAAAGAAAAATGGCAAACGTCAGAAGGAGCGTTCGCATGCGCCTCCCGCCATTTGCCATTTTCCATTTACCATTTGCCATCAAAACTACGGCTTCGCGTCTTTCTCCCACGCCGAGAAATATTCCTTCACCGCATGCTGCGCGGGGCGACTGATGCGCTCCTGCTCGACTTCATCGGTTGCTTCCTGCGCCGGCGGCGGAGCGACGGTTGATTCGCCGACCTTGCTCTCGCCGCGGATGCTCTTGGCCTTGATCAAGGTTGACGCGAGGATCTTGCCGCCCTCGATGTCTTTCGATTGCGAGATCTCGTCCTTGAGCTGATAGGGCGCCTGCTCCTTATAGGTGCGATCGCCCGCGCCTTGGCCGCCCTGGTTGGCGCCGGCGCGACCGGCTTGGCCGTTGAATTTGGCCTGGTTGTTGCCGAGGTTGTTGTTGCCGCCCTGCCACTGCCCGGGTTGCTGGCCCTGACCTTGGCCGCCCTGCCCGTTGTTGTTCATTCCATTGGCGGCGTCCTGCGCAGCTTGAGCAGCGGCGGCCTGCGCGGCGGCGACCTGCTGCGCGTCCGCCTTCATCGCCTGCATCGCCTGCAACTGCTGCTGCATCGCCTGCGCGGCCTGCGCCATCTGCTGCCCTTGCTGCTGCTGCTGACCGGGCTGTTGCCCCTGCTGCTGTTGCTGCCCTTGCTGCTGACCTTGTTGTTGTCCCTGTTGCTGCTGCTGAGCGTTCGCCTGTTGCTGGCCCTGTTGTTGCCCCTGTTGTTGTCCGGGTTTGGGCTGCTGGTTCGCCTGCTGTTGTTTCTGCTGCTGTCCCTGCTTCGCCTGTTGCATGGCCTGCGCCATCTGCTGGGCGGCCTGCGCCATTTGCTGCGCCTGCTGCTGCGTGTTCGTCTGCGCCTGCATCTGTTTGATCATCTGCTGCGCCTGCTGCTGCATCTGCTGCGCCTGCTGCGGATTCTGCTGGGCCATCTGCTTCATAGCGTCCTGCGCCATCTTCTGCACATCCTGCTGCGCCTTCTGATCGCCCTGGGCGGCCTGCTGCATCTTCTGCACCGCTTGCTGCGCCTGCTGCTGATTCATCCCCATGTTCTGCAACTGCTGCTGCATCTGCTGTTGCTGCTGCTGGTTGTTGGCCATCTGCTGGAGCTGCTTGGCCATGTTCTGCATCTGCTCGGCGGCCTTCTTCTTCTCGGCCTCGTCCATCTTGTCGAACTTGTCGACCGCCTTGGCGACGTCTTCGACGGCCTGCGTGAAGTCGCCTTTCGCGATGCTGCGCTGCGCCTCGGCGACCGGGCCCTTCTCGTCCGACGGCGGCATCAGCGACTTGAACGCCTTCGCGTCGCTCTCGACATCCGCGATGCGCTGGTTGTTCGCGATCTTCTCCTTGAGCGCTTGATCGAGATCCGATAGCGCCCGCGCCGCGGAGCGCTTGGCCTTCTCCGGGTCCTTGATCGGCGCGTTGATCAGCGGCTCGAGGTCGCGCTTGGCCTGCTTGATCGTCTCTTCATCGGCGACGCCTTTCGCTTCGGTCTGCACGATGACCTGAAGCGCGCGTTCGACCGCTTTCTTCGCGTCGTTGATTTTTTGCTGTTCGCTGTTGGGGATCAGGCGGGTTTCTTCCTTGGCGAAGAGGTTCATCTTCGGCAGAAGCGCGAAGGTGAGCAGGACGAGGATGCCGATGCCCACGGTGCCCAGCGACTGGAGCGGGAACTCGAGCGGAAAGCGCTTGTGCAGCGAGACGTTGTCCGCCGTCCGCTCCGCGTCGCGCACCGCCGCCTGCGCGAACGGATCGCTCAACGATCGCGCGTAGAGCGCGGTGCTGAATTTTTCCTTGAGCGCGAGTTTCTCATCGATCGCGATGGCGGCATCGTGCTTCGTCGGGCGGCGGATCAGCGCGTAGACGACGCCGACCACCGCGCACAGCAGGAGCCCGCCCCAGATCCACCACTTCGCGTGCATTGGCCGCACGCGGAAAACCCGATCCACCACGATCCCGACCCACACCGCCGCCGCCCAGAACACGCTCGCCCACGCAACCGCGCTGACGAACCGCCCGAGCGCCAACTTGTTCTGCACCATCGCAACGTGTCGATCGAGCCGGCTCATGAGGGCCTCCCTGGCCATACGGACGCGCCGCGGCGATGAAAGTTCCGTCCCCGCGGCCGCCGTGGACGCGAACTGCCATTATATCGCCATTCCCCTCAATGGGGTGACACCCCGCCACCGAAGAATTTCCCATTTAAATCGATACAATCGCGACATGCCGACGCGTTTGATCGAGTTAGTTGAGCATCTGCCCGCCGCCAAAATCGTCCTCATCGGCGATCTCATGCTCGACCGCTACATCTACGGCAACGCCGAACGGCTCAGCAACGACGCCCCGGTGCCGGTGCTGCATTTCCAGCGCGAAGAGAACCGCCTCGGCGGCGCGGGTCGCGTCGCGGCGGACCTGGCGACGCTCGGGGCGAAGGTCCACCTGGTCTCGATCTGCGGCGGAGATCAGACCGGCCAACAGATCCGCAAATCGCTCGCCGATTATGGCGTCAACATCGACGGCGTCATCAACACGCCCGATCGCCCGGGCATCGCGAAAGTCCGATTGGTGGGCCTGGCCCAGCACCGTCATCCGCAGCATCTCATCCGCCTCGACTTCGAAGACCCGTCGCCGATTGATTCCGCGCTGGCCGAGCGGGTTATCGCTGCGCTGGAGACGGCGCTCGACGGCGCCGCCGCGCTCTGCATCGAAGATTACAATAAGGGTCTGCTCACGCCGGAGCTTTGCAAGCGCGTCATCGCGATCGCGACGTCGAAAAACATCCCGACGTTCGTGGACCCTTACATGCTGAGCGATTACTCGAAGTACGCCGGCGCGACGGCGATCACGCCCAATCGCAGCGAGGCCGAAAAGGCGACGAAGCTGCCGTGCACGACCGAGTCGTGCTACCAGCCGCTGGCGGAAAGACTGCTCGATGAGATCGGCGTTGAAGCGGTCATCCTCACGCTCGATAAGGACGGCGCGTATCTCGCCACGCGCGAAGGCGAACGCCGCTGGCTCAAGACGCGCGAACGAAAAGTCTATGATGTCGCCGGCGCGGGCGACATGCTTTTATCCATGCTCGCAATGGCCCGCTGCGCAGGTGGCGACTGGGTCGAATCGGTCGCGCTGGCGAACGTCGCCTCCGGGCTCGAAGTAGAGAAATACGGCTCGGTGCCGATCACGCCGAGCGAGATCAAGCTCGAGCTGCTCACCGAGCAGCACGAGCATCTCGGCAAGCAACGCGCGCTTGATCAGTTACTCCCCGAGCTCGCGCGTCATCGCGCCGCAGGGAAACGAATCGTCTTCACCAACGGCTGCTTCGACCTAATCCACCTCGGCCACGTCAAGTATTTCCAATTCGCTCGCGCACAAGGCGATCTGCTCGTCGTCGGCGTCAACACCGACAGCAGCATCCGCGGCCTGAAGGGCCCGAAGCGTCCGATCATCTCGGAGCTCGACCGCCTCGAAGTGCTCGAAGAGCTCGAGAGCATCGACTATCTCGTTCGCTTCGATGACCAAACGCCGCTGCGCCTGATCGAGGCAATTAAGCCGGACGTGCTGGTGAAAGGGGCGGATTATCAGAAGGAACAGGTTGTTGGGTGGGATATCGTGGAATCGAACGGCGGCCGGGTCGCGCTCGCGCCGCTGATCGACGGGCGAAGCACCAGCAACGTCATCCGCCGAATCCTCGACGCGTACGGCGCGGACAAGACGTAGATTCACCGCACGTCGCGGGCGGTTTACGGCCCCACCTCGACCGCATCCGTCCCGCCGTTCGGGCACTTCGGCTGGATCGCGGCGTTCGCCTTCGGGTCGGTCATCTTCATCCACTCTTTTCCGCCGACCGGCTTCACTTCCATCTCTTCGATCACCGTCGGATCCTGCGCGGCGCTTTTTCCCGCGACGGCAGCGGATTCGAGACGCTTTTTGCCGTCCGGCGTGTAGCGGATGAGGTGATTGACGAACGGCTTCCCGCCCGCGCCGCCGCATTGGTACACCACCGCGCGGACCGCTTCCTTGCCGTCCTTCTGGAACGGCGGGACTTTTTTCGCGTCGTCGGGAAAATAGTTCTTGCCGTCGTCGATGGTGAAGAACGCCTGCGACGAGCCGCCGCCGCCCCCGGATCCGCCCGCGCCACCGCTCGGCCAGAGGATCACGGCCAGCACCACCACGATGATCCCAACGGTGATGCCCGTGACGATGCGCGGGTTCTCGTTCAGCGTCTCGCGTAAACCCATCGCCTCGACTCCCGTCTGTGTGTCAGCGGCGGCCTCATCGCGCGCCGCGCTTCCGCTTCCGCCCGGCCCGGCAGCGCGATCGTATCCGTCAGCAATTCCCCTGACAAGAAATGGCGACCTCGCGTCCGCGCCGCGGTAACATGCCGCCCATCATGAAATCTTTCGAAGTCATTCGTCAGGCGGTCGATGAGCCGGGGGTGAAGGCGGTCGCCGCGGCGCTCAAAGTTTCGCCCGCGCTGGTCTACAAGTGGTGTGAGCAGCCGGCCGAGGCGGACGATCCGGATCAGAGCGGCGCCAAGAATCCGCTCGACCGCGTCCGCGAGATGTACATGCTCACCAAGGACATCCGCCTGATCCGCTGGCTCTGCAACGAGGCGGGCGGCTTCTTCGTCGCCAACCCGGTGCCGGAGCTGCGCAAGAGCCTCGATGAAAGCATTTTCAACGAAACCCGCTCGATGGTGCGCGAGTTCTCCGAGCTGCTGGAAACGGTGACCGAATCCTACGACACCGACAACCAGATCGACCCGGGCGAAGCCGATGAGATCCGCGAAAAATGGGAAGACCTCAAGGCCTGCCTCGAGCGTTTCACCATCTCCTGCGAGAAGGGACATTATCGGGTGCGAAAAGCGAAAGCGGATGACAAGAAGTGATTCCGCGCGTCGTCGCTTGCCGCTACTTCGCCGCCGCCGGCGCGGTCGCCGCGGCGGCCTGCGGCATGGCGGAATGGATGATCCGCTTGTCCAGTTCCTGGCGCGCCTCCATCGCCGTCTTGAATTTGCCGGCGGACACCTCGGCCGCCAGCTCCTTCAGCAGGCGCGCCTGCTCCGATGAATCGCGGAGGTTCCTGTCGAGGTCCGCGGCGTTCACCGCGCCGCTGATCTGTGACATCGGCACGCGCCACTTTTTCTCGCGCTGCACGAGGATGAGCGAGTCGCCCTGGTCTTGCGGCGAGGTCACCGTCGCGCGGTCTCCTTCGACTTTTTCCGTCGAGCTGTCGACGCGCGCCAGCGCCTCCGTGACGGCCGCCGAATCGACCCCGAGCGGGCGCGACGCCTGTTCGCCAAACGCTTTTGTCGATGCCCGGCGCAGCTCCGCTGTCGCCTCCGCCAGCGCGGCCGTCGCGTCGGCAATCTTCTGCTCGTTGGGCGAGTCGGCGTGCAGCAGGTCGAGCAACATTTTTCGGTCGCCCGCCTCCAGGGCCTTGGCGAGCGTTTTGAGCGCACCCTTGGGGGTGGACGGATCGATTGGCGCGGAAGTCGGACCGGTCGCCGCCCGCCGGGTGGTCGCAGGTGGCGCCGCGGCGGCCTGAACCCAACCCGGTGGGCCGATCATCAGCAAAGCCAAGCCCACCGCCGCCATCATCAAAACCGTCCGCCGCATCCGATCTCCTTCGCGACACGCACCCATCGCATCCACTGAAAAAGTTGTAACCGATTTCCCTGCCCGCCGCAGGCGGCACATCGCGCGGAAGTTGTGATTTGGCCAGTCGTTGGCTATCATTCCCGACCCGGTTTCGCTTCCGCGCTGCGCCGGGCCCTTTTGTTCATCAGCTAAACTGAGGTATGGCATGTCTTTAGATCGAAGCCTGAAGAGCGCAAACGCGCTGGTCCGTCACCGCAACGTGCTCACCCGCGCCGAGCGGCTCGTCAAGCTCGGCGAGCAGGAGAAGTGGAACGACAGCAAATCGGTCTACGGTCTGCCAAAAGTCGCCCATCGCAAAATGGCCGTCGTGAAGGGCCCTGCGAAGGAAGAGGCCGTCGAAGGTGGCGTCGCCACCGGCGGCACACCCGCCACGGCCGGTGGAAAGGCCGCCACCCCTGCCGCGGGCGCTGCTGGCGCGAAGGGCGCTGCCCCCGCCGCGAAGGGTGGCGCTCCGGCTGCGAAGGGCGCCGCGCCCGCGAAAGCCGCCGCGCCGGCCGCGAAGAAGAAGTAGTCTTCGACATGGCAAATGGAAAATGGCAAATGGAAAATGTGAAGCGCTGACCCGCGCTTCGCGCTTCTCCTTCCATTTGCCATTTACCATTTTCCATTTCCCATCTTCGACATGCGTTCCCCCGCCGACTACATCTCCGCGCGTGCCCACGCCGTCGACGCCTCCGGCATCCGCAAGGTCTTCGACCTCGCGGCGAAGATGAAAGATCCGATCAATCTCTCGATCGGCGTGCCCGATTTCGACGTCCCGGAGATCGCCAAGACCGCCGCGATCGACGCGATCCGCTCCGGGCAGAATCGATACACGCAGACGCAGGGGATCGAGCCGCTGCGCACGCGCCTCCGTGCCGATCTGACCAAAGAAATCGGGCGCGACGTCGGCGACGTGCTCATCACCTCAGGTGTCTCCGGCGGACTTTTCCTCGCGATCCTCGCCACGATCAATCCCGGCGATGAGGCGATTTTTCTCGACCCGTATTTCGTGATGTACAAGCACCTGCTCACCCTCGCCGGCGGACGGGCGGTGATGGTCGACAGCTACCCTGACTTTCGCTTCCACGCCGAGCGGGTGGAGAAGGCAATCACCCCGAAATCGAAAGTGCTCATCCTCAACTCGCCGTCGAATCCGACCGGCGTGGTGATGAGCCCCGCGGAAATCCGCGCCGCCGTCGAGATCGCGCGAAAGCACGATCTGCTGATCATCTCGGATGAAATCTACGAGCCGTTCCTCTACGGCCGGGAGGCGGACGGCGACATGGGCGGCCTGCCGTCGCCGATGAAAATGTTCGAGAACACGCTGCTGCTCCGCGGTTTTTCCAAGAGCCACGCAATGACCGGCTGGCGTCTCGGCTACGCCGCCGGGCCGGAGCCGATCGTCAGCCAGATGACCAAGCTGCAGCAGTACACCTACGTCTGCGCCCCCTCGCCGCTGCAATACGCCGCGCTCAAAGCGATGGATGTCCCCATGAAATCCGCCGTCGACGCCTATCGCCGCAAACGCGACATCGTCGTCGAGATGTTGTCGAAAAAATTTGAGGTCGTCTCCCCCGGCGGCGCGTTCTACATTTTTCCCAAGGCCCCCGCCGGCATGACGGCGAGCGCGTTCGTCGCCAAGGCAATCGAGAACAACGTCCTGATCATCCCGGGCAACGTCTTCAGCGAGCGCGACACGCACTTCCGCATCAGCTACGCGACGACCGACGAACGCCTCAAGCAGGGCTGCGAAATCCTCAACTCGCTCGCGTGAATGATCTCTCTCTGTGAATTGAACGTAATAAAAAAAGAACCCCGACCAATTAATCGGGGTTCCATTCGTTGAGTTGTCGATCACGCTGCGCGATCAATCGTAATCGTCCGGGATTTCGTCCAGATCCTGACGGCGCGTCGGACGCCGCGGGGAGGAGACCGGTTCGACCGGCTCATCGTCCGCCAGGTGCTTGTCCGCCGAGCCCGTTTTCACCACGGGCGTTTCGTCGGCGGAGGAGGAAGTCGCAGACTTCTTCGGCGGCGTGCGCTTCGTCGTGGCGGCGCCGCGACGGGAGCTGGCCGCCGCCTTCGCGGGCGCGGGTTTCTTGCCGCGACCCACGGCCGCGCCTTTCTTTTTCGCCGCCGGCTTCGAAACCGACTTGCCGCCCCGGCGCGCCGGCTTCTTCGCCGGCTCGGGCTCGACTTCAGCAGGCGCCTCGTCGTCGTCATCATCGTCGCGCGCTTCGGCTTGCGGCGCTTCCTCGTCCTCGTCGTCCTCGTCGTCAGCCTGATCCTGCAGTTGCGGCTGACGAGCGACCGGTTGCTCGTGGCGATCCGCATCCTGTGGAGCGCCAGCGTTCAGGTCGCGATCATCTTCCTCATCGTCGTCGTCATCATCATCATCGAGATGAGCGCCCGCGCTACCTGCAGCGCCGGCGTTGGCCGGTTGCTGCGAGGGCGGCTGGCCATTGTTCGGCCCTTCATCCTCAAACGGCAGACCGAGCGCGGCGAGCCGTTCGCGCTCGCGACGGCGACGATGCCGCCGTCCGCCGCGCCGGCGACGCCGCTTGCGTCCGCCCTCGCCGCCTTCACCACCTTCACCTGCGGCACCAGCGCCGGCCGGACGGGCACCGCCTTGCGCGGGACCGCCGACGACTGGCCCAACACCCTCGCCAGGCGGGCGCAAGTTACCGGGACCGGGTTGATCTTCGAGCTCGTGCTCGTCGACGTCCGCATCGTCATTGTAATTGGCCATCGCCGCCGCCGGCGGAATCGCCGGACGCGAGGGGCGTTGCTCGTGATACGGCTGATTCGGCAATCGCGGCTGCTGCTCGCCACGGGTGACCGCGCCGCCCTGACCGCCGCCTTGGCCACCGCCTTGACCGCGACCTTGTCCACCGCCGCCGCGACGATTGTCCTGTCGACCGCCGCCGCCCCCGCGATTGTCGGGTCGACCGCCGCCGCGCGATTGCTGCTGCGGCTGTTGCGGGGGGCGTCCGCCTTGCTGGTTGCCACCGCCGCCGCCTTGACTCATTTCGTTCTGCGGCGCGGCGCCGCCATTGTGTTGCGCATCGCCGCGACCGCCGCGACGTCCACGGCGTCGCCGGCGTCGTCCGCCTGGCTCAGCGCCCTCGCCCTCGCCCGCGCCGCCGCTGCCACCACCGCCGCCGACATGTGCCGGCTGTCCGCCGCGATTTTGGCCGCCGCGATTGTCAGGTCGACCGCCCCCGCCGCGATTGTCAGGTCGCCCGCCCCCACCGCCGCCGCCGCTGCGACCGCGATAACCCTGACGATCCCACTCGCCAGCTGGCCGTTCACCGAGCGATGAATGTCCGTCCTCGACGTCGACGACGTTCGTGTCTTCTTCCTGTTCTTCCTCTTCGCCTTCGATCTCATCGACCGGCGCATCATCATCGTCGTTGTCGACGTGCTCGCCCTGCGGCACATCGTGAACGATCGTTGGCGCGATCTTCGCCACCAGCGCGGGATCAGCGGGCGAAAGCTCCGGCTGCTCCTCGCCCTGCGGCGTCTCATCATGCTCGTCGCGTTCGCCGTGTTCATCGGTCGCCTCGTCGGCCTCCGCGCGATCGAACGGATCCTCGTCGCGATCCCGTCCGCCCTGGTGCGGCAGCGGCTTCCCGCGCCCGCCAGCCGCAGCGCCGCCGCGCTGATCGCGTCCGCCGCGACCACCACCACGTCCGCCTCCTCGACCACCACGCCCACCGTGAGGACGCGTACCAAGCTGCGTCGTGTGCGGCGGCTGATTCGACGCGAGCCCGAGCTCTTCGATGAACACCATCCCGTCGCGCGCATCAAACAAGTCAAGCTTCATCTCGTCCAGCCCGAGCGTCTGATCCGGACGAACGATGATCCGCTTGCCGGTCTCATGCTCCAGCGCGGCGAGCGAGCGGCGTTTCTTGTTGAGGAGGTAGAACGAGACGTCCGGGCAGACCGAAAGCTCGATCCGCGCAACCTTCTCATTGTGCGCCCCGATGGCCAGGCGACGCATCACATCGAGCGACATCGACTCCGGCGTCTTCACTAGCCCGGCGCCCTTGCAATGCGGGCAGTCGAAATAAATCGACCGCTTCAGCGACGGCCGCATGCGCTGGCGGGTGATCTCGATGATGCCGAACTGGCTCATGCGCAGGACCTTGGTCTTCGCCCGGTCCTTCTTGAAGTTTTCGTGCAGGCGCTCTTCGAGCTCGCGGCGATGCCGCTCGTAGCGCAGGTCGATGAAGTCGCAGATGATCACGCCGCCGAGGTCGCGCAGCTTGAGCTGCCGCGGGATTTCGTCGGCGGCTTCCATGTCGGTCTTGAAGGCGGTCATCTCCGCGTCGCTATGGTCGCGGAACTTTCCGGAGTTCACATCGATGGCGACGATCGCCTCGGTGCTATCGATGACCAGCGAGCCGCCGCTGGGGAGCGGGACGTGCCGGCTGTACATCATCTCGATGTCGCGCTCGATGCCGTACTTGTGGAAGAGCGGGATCGGCTCGTCGTAGACCTCGACCTTGTTCTTCGTGCGCGGCGCCGTGATCTTGATCACTTCCTTGACGCGCTTGCCGACCGCCTCGCTGTCGACGATGAGGCGGTCAACGTCGGCGGCGAAGACGTCGCGGACGGTGCGGGTGACGAGATCGCCCTCGGTGTAAAGCTCCATCGGCCCGCTGCCGCTCGTGCGCTTCTTCTCGATCTGCGTCCAGAGGCGCGAGAGGTAGGTGAGGTCGCGCTGAATCTCCGCCTTGGTCTTGCCGATGCCGGCGGTGCGGATGATGAACCCGACGCCCTTCGGCGGCTTGAGCGAGTCGAGGATCGTCCGCAGCCGCCTGCGCTCTTCGTCGTCCTCGATCTTCTTCGACACGCCCATCTTCCCCATGCCGGGCATCATCACGAGGATGCGCCCGGGGATGCTGAGATAGGTGCTAAGCGTCGGGCCCTTCGTGCCGATGCCTTCCTTGATGATCTGGACGATGATCTCGTCGCCGCGCCGCAAGCAGCGCTGGATGGGCGGCCGATCGCGCCGGGCCATCTTGCGGCCGACGCTTTCCTCGATCTCCTCACCCTTGCGGCCGAAGTATTTCGGCATCAAGTCCGAGATGTGCAGGAAGCCGTTGCGGC
>JAXDMN010000444.1:0-8594 GCA_034666045.1 Phycisphaerales bacterium
CCCACACGATGCCGCCGATGCAGCCGCCGTCCGCTTCCATGCAGATCCAATAGCGCTGTTCATGCGCTAAGCGCGGCGAAATCGGCGCGAGAAGCCATTCCAGTTCCAGCCCCGCGCTCAGGACCGGGCCTTCCCCGACGAGCGGCGTAGCGGGACGTTGCGGGCAATCGACCAGGCTGCTTTCGAAGACGTCGCCGTTCGAATCGAACAGCAACACCTCGGCGAAATTCTGGCCTGGGATGAGCGAGAACGCGGCGGCGCTGGTGACGTCGAGGACTTTGACCGCGGTCTGGCCGATGGCGCGGAGGGCGGTCTGCGGCGGCGCGTCCGGTCGCATCTCGCCCTGGAAGCCGGCGAGGGCTTCGAAGAACTTGGCGCGGATCTTCAGGCGGCGGGTCTTTTCCTGGAGCTCGGACTCGACGCGGTCGAGCGCTTTGTTCGCCTGCGCGAGGGCGCCTTGATACAGCTCGCCGCTCGAAATTTCGCCGATGCCGAGGGCGGAGCTGACGCGCTGCATCTCGTCGACGAGCGAGACGAGGACCGCCTCGACCTGCTCCGGCGCGATGCCGATCGCGTCAAGGAGGTTCTGTCGCGGGATCGTGTAGAGATAGTTGCCGCTGTAGCCGAGATGCCGTTCGCGCACGAGCACGTCGGCGAGCGTGATGAGATTCACCAGCCGCGGCCGCGCGACCGTCGAGGGCAGTGCGGACGGGACCTGGCCATGCAGCCAGATGCAATCGCGTATGTTGGCGGGGAGTTCCCAGCGCTCGGCGAGACGTTTGCCGGCGACCATGTGATCGAGGCCGATGACCGAGCGCTCGACGTCGGCGATGTTGCCGCGGAGCATCTCGGCGGCTTCGACCGATCGGCCGAAACTTTTCGGGAGAACCGTTTCGAGGACCATCTTGCCGATGTCGTGCAGCAGGCCGCAGGTGAAGGCTTCGAACGGTTCGACTTCGCTGTCCTTGCCCCAGGTGCCGACCATTTGCTCGGCGAGCAGGCGTGCGGCGCAGCCGACGGCGACGGAATGTTTCCAGAACTCATCGCGGCTGAAGGCGTCGGTTCGCGGCGTCTTGGAATTGCTGAAGGCGGCGTACACGCCGACGGCGAGGGCGGCGTGGCGGAGCGTCTCGAAGCCGCGGCGAGTGAGCACGAGGTCGATCGTGTCGAGCGCGCCGGCGGAGGTGACGTTGGATGCTTGCAGCAGCTTGAGGACGTGCGCAGAAAATGGCGTGTCGTGGGCGAGGACGTTCGATGCGTCCGCGATCGCGGCGGCGTTGCCGGCGGCGACCGAGATCACCGCGGCGGCGGCGGCGGGGAGCGCGGGGATGCCTTCGAGCTGCTGGAGGATCAGCTCGACGCGCTTCTCACGCAGAGGATCGGGCGGGGAATCAGCCATGATCAACAAAGGATGAAGGATGAAGGCGGAAGGATGAACGAAGCGCGGATGCGGAAGTCTTCACTTCATCCTTCATCCTTCTGCCTTCATCCTTCGATTCTCACACCCCGAGAAGCTCGCCGATGCGCTCGATGAGCTTTTCGATGTTGAACGGCTTCTTGACGAACTCGTCGGCGCCGCTCTTGAGCAGGTCGTTGATCTCGTCCTGGTTCACCACGCCGGACACGATGACGATCTTCGTGTGCTCGAACGCGGGGTTCTTGCGGATCGTCTGGCAGACGACGTTGCCGTTGATGTCCGGGAGCATGTAGTCCAGGATGATCAGGTCCGGCTGGAACTCCTGCGTGATCATGCCGGCGTCGTAGCCGCTGCCCGCGGTCTTGACCTCAAATCGGCCATCGCGCTCGAGCACGTCCACAAACAGCTCGACAATTTCCGGATCATCATCGACGACGAGAACCTTGGTCTTGCCGGAATCGAGCGCGTCCGGCGGAATGTTGTTGTCCTTCATGAACTGAAGGAGCGCTTCGCGCGGAATGCGGCGGAATCGGCTGCCCGGGACGCGGAACCCTTTAAGACGGCCGCTGTCGAAGCAACGAATGATCGTCTGCTGCGACACCTTGCAAATTTCCGCGGCCTCGCCGGTCGTGAACACGGTCTTCATGGCAATTCCTCGTTCCCAAGTCACCAAACGACTTGCCCAACTTCACGGGAGTGGCTTGCAGTCGTTAAAGCCGGATAGACAGGCATCCCGCAAACGCGTTAGCGGCCTTATCCATCTTTCCCATTTAACCATCGGTGTGTTCTTTTGGCAACTTGAACGGGATGCGCTGCGAGCGAAAAAGAACGTCTCGCGATCTATGCAGATCGCGAGACGTTCGTGTGCAAACGAGTTATCGGACGTCGCGAGTTGCAGTAACCGCGACGCCACGCGTCGCGCGTCCTCGGACGTCGCGAACTTCGATCAGCGATAAAACTCGATGATCAGGTTCATGTTCACTTCAAACGGGACGTCTTCCGGGGTCGGAAGCGCGTTGATCTTCGCGGTGAGCTGCGCGGGGTTCCACTCGAGCCAGTTCGGCACGTTGTGTCCCGCGTTCTGCTCCATGTTGTCGCGCAGGACCTTGTGGATGCTTTCCTTGAAGGTGATCTCGTCGCCCGCCTTCACGCGGTAGCTGGAGATATCGGTCTTGCGGCCGTTCACGACGACGTGGCCGTGGTTGACGATCTGGCGCGTCGCCCAGATGGTCCGCCCGACGCCGAGGCGGCGCAGGACGTTGTCGAGGCGCGTTTCGAGCAACTGCATCATCGAATTGGCGGTGTTGCCCTTCGAGCGCTTTGCCATGTCCATGAACTTGCGGAACTGCTTCTCGAGCATGCCGTAGTGGTAGCGCAGCTTCTGCTTTTCGATCAGGCGGACGCCGTATTCGGTGTTGCGTCGGCCGCGGTAGCCGTGCATGCCGGGGATCTGAAGTTCTTTGCCGGTGTGCTTGGGGATGTCCGCAATGGGGACGCCGACGCGACGGGAGAGCTTGACCTTGGGACCGGTGTAACGAGCCATGAGGGGAAACTTCTTTCTACGGGCAGACGAGTGCCCGCTTCAGGACAAGCGTCGCGACCGCAGGGGGCGGTCGTCTTACACGCGTTTCCGCTTGGCCGGCATGGTTCTGAGCATGCCGGAGCGGCCCGCGAACGCCCGACTCGCAAAACGCTGCGAATCCGTCGGCTGCGGGGCGTGGAAGTATAGGAGGATCGCAAAAAAGTTCCAGTATCCGCCGCGCCGTGACGCCGATTACACTCGGCCGCCATGAATCGCCCCATCACCTTCGGCCTCGTGCTTCTCTTCATGATGACCGGCTGTAAGAGCGCCTACTACAGCATGTGGGACAAGCTCGGCTACGAAAAACGGGACATCCTTGTCGGTGAAGTCGAGGACGCGAAGAAGGATCAGGAGAAGGCCAAGGAGCAGTTCAAGACGACGCTGCAGCGCTTCCAGGAGCTGACCGGCTTCCAGGGCGGCGAGCTGGAGTCGAAGTACAAGAAGCTCAACAACGAGTACGAAGCGTGCAAGAGCCGCGCGGACGCGGTCACCAAGCAGGTCGCCGACGTCGATGAAACCGCGAACGACATGTTCAAGGAGTGGACCAAGGAACTCGGCCAGTACAGCGACCCGAACCTGCGCAGCAAGAGCCAGCAGCAACTCGAGCAATCCAAGGCCCGCTACCGCGACCTGATCGCCGCCATGCACAAGGCGGAGTCGAGCATGCAGCCGGTGCTCAAGGCGTTCGGCGACCAGGTGCTTTTTCTCAAGCACAACCTCAACGCCCAGGCGATCGCGTCGCTGGAGACGACGAGTCAGCAGATCAATTCGGATGTGCAGGCGTTGATCAAGGACATGGAAGCTTCGATCAACGAAGCGAATGAGTTCATTTCGCAGATGAAGACGTAAGCGGTAAGAGTTCGTCGACGCGCACGAATTCGTAGCCGCGCTTCTTCAACGCGCTCAACAGATCAGCGAGCAACAGGAACGTCTTATCCTTCCGCTGTGATCCCACGTGCAGCAGCAGTAAGAATCCGTTCAACCCGTGCGGGTCTTTCTGCTCGTACGCGAGCACGTCCTCGATGATTTTTTTCGACGGCACGAAACTCTTGTGATCTTCCGGCGCCCAGTCGCGGTTCGAGCCGCTGCCGGGCGTGAAGTTGAAGAGGAAAACGTTCATCTCGCGCGACCAGCGCGATTGGTCCGCGTTGTACCACTCGTACGGCGGGATGAAGTAGACGGGCTTCTTGTCATCGCGCAGCGCGCCGAGTTTTCGGAGGTCGTCGATGTTCTTCTGGAGGTCGTTCTTGAAGAACTCCTCCGTCACGAGCGTCTTCTTCCGATCCTCCCATGGCGCGTACAGCGGATGCGTATCGGAGTGCGGGCCAAGGTAGTGGTTGTCGGCGATGATGCGCTTCAGAAAATCGGCGTGCTCGGGTTTTCGCAGGTAGTCGCCGGTGAAGAAGAAGGAGGCCTGGATCTTGTGCGCGGCCAACGTGTCGAGGACGTGGCCGGTGCCTTCGCCGAAGTCGCCGCCGGTGAAGATCAGGGCAATCTTTTTCGCCGACGTGTCGCCGCGCGTGACGCCGCCTTCGACGTAGGTCCAGTTCGGTCGCTGCTTTGAATCCAAGTCAAGCCCTCCCAGAAGCGTAATCAATATAATTAAGTTCTGTGCGATCATTGTTCTTGATTATTCAGTTTTATTTGCGCAGACTGTTGTTTAACTCAACCACATGAATGACACGCGCCCCGTCAATTCCGACTGTCCGTATTGCGGCTCAACCATGGTCGTCTCGAAAATGTCGTGCGGGCATTGCCGCACGGCGGTCGAGGCGGCGTTTCCAATGTCGCGGCTGAGCACCCTGCCGGTCGAGCATCAGAAATTCATCGAGATGTTCGTCCTTGCCGGGGGAAATCTCAAGGAGATTGCCGAACAGGTCGGCGTTTCCTATCCGACGATCCGCTCGCGGCTCGACAAGGTGATCGAGGTGCTGCGCGGCGAGATCGCCAAGACTCGCCGCGTGCAGGGCAACGTGCTCGACGCCGTCGAGCCGGGCAAAACCAACGCCGAGACTGCGGCGAAGCTGATCAAAGGGATCTAATCATGACGCGCGAAGACGAAGAAGCCCGCCTCGAACAGGCGATGCAGCGCGGCGACGAGCTGCTGGTCAACTCGCTGAAGAACGAAGACCGCCGGCGATGGCGAATGCGCGCGGCCGTTGCTGCATCGATCGTGGTCATCGCGGTCGTCGCCGCTTGCCTCGTCGCGAATTGGCCGACGACGCCGCCGCCGCCGCATCGAAATGTGGCCGTCACCGTCCCCACTACGCAGGCGTCGCCGGCTTCCACAGGACCATCCGCCGATCAGCTCGCGAGCCTGAGCGACGACAACTGGCGCCGCGCGTTCGCCGTCGGCGGGGATCTCGCGAAGATGGATGCGGAAAAGTCGTGGCCGATCCTGCAGGCGAACTGGGCGAAGATCCCGAACTTCGAAGCGCGTCAGCAGGTTCTCAAAGCCTTCGTCTTTGCACGGCGTCATCCGCGCATGTTCGACGTCCTGCATCTGGGCATGACCGATCCGGAGCCGCGGGTTCGCGCGTGGGCGGTCAACTACCTGCGCGGATTGGCGTTTCAGGACTTCGCGGAGGACTCCGCGGCGTACGAAAAATGGCGCGCGAAAACGGCCGGCAGACCCGTCGAGCAGGTCGTCGCGGAGAGCGCGACGGAATGGGTCAATCAACTCAAAATCGCCCAGGGCGCCGAGCTCAATCGTCAGGCCCGCTTTGTGCAGACGGTGCGGAACGATCTATCGCGGCTTCCTGTCGCCCGCGATGCCGCGATCAAAGCCGGCGCGCTCGATGTCGCCGTGCGCTGGCTGCGCGAACATTCCAGCGACGACGACATCGTCGGCGGCGCCCGCGAGCTGATGGTCGCGCTCAAGCCTGACGAGGGATTCCTGAAGAGCGTCGCGCTCCCGATGCTGGATGAGAAGAACTCCGTCAAAACCCGCCTCGCCGCCGCGCAGATGCTCGGGCGTCCGGAAAACAAGTGGGCCGTCGATCCGCTCCTCGCGGTGCTGCGCGATTCGGTCACGGCCAAGGACAGCGATCGCCGCGCCATGATCTTTGCTGTCGCCCAGGCGCTGGACGAGATCGGCGACGCGCGCGCGATACCGGACATGATCGCCGCCATCGCGCACGACAACACCTACGACACCGTTTACGGCGTCGGCTATTTCGGGCTCTCAAAGATCACCGGCGTGCGCTATGACAAGAGCCATGACGGCCAATGGTGGCGGCAATGGTGGGAGCGCGAGCGCGTTCGTTTTCCGGAGCCGGTGCGCTCGAGCACGATCCCAATTCTCGACAAGACGCGCGCGGCGCAGTCGGACGCGGGCGTGCGGCCGATCTTCGCGATGATGCTCGCGGCGGCGGGCGCGGGCGAGTTGCCGGTCGAGGACGTGCACATCAAAAGTGACGAGAAGATGCGATACTTTTTGATGGGGCCGAAGGCGCAGCCCGCGCCCAAGGACGGGTATCGCTTGCTCCTGGTCCTGCCCGGCGGGGACGGCGGGGAAGATTTTCGGCCCTTCATCGAATCCGTCGCGCAGGAGTCGCTTTCGGATCAGTACATCGTCGCCCAGCTCGTCGCGCCGAAATGGGCAGGCAGCGAAAATCTTGTCTGGCCGAAAGAGAAGGACCTGTCGCAAGGCGCGCCGCTCGCGACCGAAGCGTTCATCGACGCCGTCGCCGCGGACGTTGCCGCGAAGTACAAGATCGACGTGAAGCACGTTTACGCGCTCGGCTGGTCGTCGAGCGGGCCGGCGGTTTATGCGACGGCGATGCGCGCCAAGTCGCCGATCACCGGAGCGTTCGTCGCGATGTCCATTTTCAAGGCGGACGAATGTCCGCCCGCCGCGAATGCGAAGGGTCGGGCCTTCTACCTCCTGCATTCGCCTCAGGACTTCATCAAAATGCGCTTCCCCGAGGCGGCGCAGCGGGCGCTTAGCGCAGCCGGGGCAAAGGTGAAGCTGACAAAGTACCAGGGCGGCCACGGCTGGCATGGCGAACGACTGAAGATGATCCAGGCGGGCGTGACGTGGCTGGAGTCGCAACCGAAAGGACCGACGACGCGCGCGACCACCGCGCCGAAGTGATCACGTCGACGCATCCGTCTCCGAGTAAACCTCGCTCTCCCCCATCAACCAATTGATCGCCAGATGCCGCTCCTGCGCGATGCTGGAGGCGAGGTCGACGAGCTCCTGCGGGGCGCGCGAGATCGTGGATTCGCCCAACGCCAGGTCGTTGTCGATCAGCGCGATGCCGCTCAGGTTGAGCGGGAACCACTCGTTGTTCGCGTTCGTCGGCCAATCGAGTTTGCCCGGCTCGACGCGGAACTGGCGCAGCCGCCAGTGGACGGCCAGATTTTTTTCGAACATCGCTTGTAGCTCGTCGGGCCCGCGGAGCTGCGGATCGGCGAGGATGCCCTTGGCGCCGACGGCGTCGAGGATGTGGAGCGATTGCAGCAGCGCCGGCGGATCAACCGTCCGATCGTGCGGCGGAACGTCGAATTTTTTCAGGGCCCACGCGAGGACGCCCAGCCCTTCCAGCCGCCAGCAACCGTCGACCGCTTCCTGCGGCGCGAGCGCGCCGAGCCCGCGGCGCAGAAGCTTTTCCTCGTCCGGCTCGAGCTCCTCGCGCAGGCCGACCGTGTCGACCCATTGATTGATCCGCTGGCGTGTGGACTCGACATCCGGATCGGCCGGGTCTTCCTGTTCGAGCAGCGCGCGGGCGGTGACGGCGGCGAGCGCGAGCGCACGCCGAGTGACGCGCTGCGGCGTCGGCGGATCGGGCGGCGGATCCGCCGGCTCCGGGGCGGCTTCGGCGATGATTTTCCCGGACGCGTCGCGGATGCCGGCGCTCGTCAGCAGCACGGCGTCGAGATGGCGCGCGACGGCGAAGATGTATTTCAGCCGCGCGTCGGCCGCGTCGTCGAAATCGATGTCGGGATCGGCCTCGACCGATAAGCAGAAGCGCACCTTGCCGAGCGCCGCCTGCACGTCGGGCGGAAGATCAGTGAGCGGGCGATGAAGGAACATTTCCGCGAGTACGCCGGTCTGCTGCGGGAAATCCGGCTGCTCGTAATAGTCCGGCACGTGCCGGAACGCGACGGTCGAAACCGTTCGGCGGAAGATGCCGCGACGGTCATGAATCGCGGCGCGCTTCCAGCGGTTTTCGGGTCCGTCCACTTCGAGCTTGGGCGCGAGCGTGCGGAGAAACGCCAGCACGGCGACCGGCTCCGCGCGCGGGGCGAGGATGTGAATTTCTTGTGCGCCCATTCGTTGCCCTGGCGGGAAGCTTACGCGGCGACGTGTACGGCGTCGAAATCTCGCGCGCCGGCGCGCGGCAGCGGTTTTTCAGTGGCGGCCGGGACTGGCGCGTGGCACAATATGGACTGGCCCGCCGGCGGCGGTCGCCGGTCGGTGTCCAGGTTCGTCGCCTCAACGAGCGAAAGACGAGTCGACGGCACAAGGAGAGACGGCACCAGACGTGTGCGCTTGCGAGATCAACACGAACACAGGTCATCGGTGGGATAAAGCCATCATCCAACTTCATACATATACCGCGATACACCGCCCCCCCCACCCAACACACC
>JAXDMN010000445.1:0-9437 GCA_034666045.1 Phycisphaerales bacterium
AGTACATCGAGGTGTTCTACAATCGCCAACGGCTGCACAGTTCCCTCGGCTACCAAAGCCCCGAATCGTTCGAGGCCGCCGCGTGAACAACTTCATTTAGCGCCCACGGAAGGTGGGGAAGTCCACCCTTTTTGTCCTGACCCCTTTTTGTCCGCCCCTTTTTTGTCCGTGGCCCCTACGCCGACCGCTGGCGAAGCGAGGACGACAACGCTTGTCATTGAGGTACTCCGAAGGATCTGCGTCGTCCGTAGCGCGGTGCCAGATCCTTCGGAGTACCTCAGGATGACAATGCTTTGGAGCTGGAAACGCTAGGCTGGTGACGCTTTGGTCGATACTTCGGCCTTGACGCGATAATTCACCGGCCGGCGGCAGGATTTGCAGACGAGCTTTTGGCGGGAGCGGCGGCGGCGGTCGATCCACCAATCGCAATTCTCGCAGCCCATTTCGAACCACGCGGGGCGGCGCGGCGGCGAGGTGACTTCGTCGTCGCCGTAGGTGCGGCGCGGATTTGCGCCGAGGTCGAGGCATTTTTGTTTCCAGCGTGGGCCGTGGCCGTCGCCGGGGGTGAGGGCGTGGGCGATTTCGTGGAGGATCGTGTCGCGGACCTGGGCGTCGGTGTTCAAGAGCGTGAGCGGACGCGAGAGCGTGATCCGTTTTCGCCGCGGCTGGCAGGAGCCGAAGCGGCGGCGGGCGTGGTCGAATTTGAAGGACCAGCCTTGCGTGTCGAGGTTGTGCTGGCGCATGAGCGTGAGGGCGAGATCGCGGGCGGCGTAGAGGTTCATCGCGGACGAAATCATAGCGCGGCACGCGCTTTCTTCCAGCGTCAGCGTCGGCGTTTGTCGTCCTGAGGTACGCCGAAGGATCTGGCAACGCGCGACGGACAACGCAGATCCTTCGCGAGTACGCTCAGGATGACAACGGCTTGCGCTTGCGGGTGTACGCTCAGGATGACATCGGCTTGCGCTTGCGGGTGTACGCTCAGGATGACAACGGCTTGCGCTTGCGGGTGTACGCTCAGGCTGACATCGGCTTGCGGGTGTCGCGCTCAGAGTTCGCGGAAATGGGAGACGAGATCGATGTCGGCGGCGTAGCCGAACGGGGCGTCGACGATGGTATTGATCGAGATCGCGCCGTGGCGGATGTCGAGCGTCGGGAAACCGCGGCCGCTGTCGCGATAGAGGTCGCGGTGGGCGGCGAGGACGTGCTGTTGCACCGTCGGCGGAAACATGGAGAGGCCGCGGAAATAGTGGTGGCCGTTGCGCTCGACGTGAGGGATGCCGAGCGAGGCGACGACGGCGAGGTCCTGCATGAGGGAGACGGGGCCGAGGGTCGTCAAATCTTCGGCGCTGATGATGGTGTTCCCACCGCGCCGGCGCGCGAGGCAGGCATTTGTGATTCCCTTGAAGACCCCCTTGCAGCTCTTAAAGCTCGTGCCGGCGTAGCCGCGCGTGAGGGCGATGAGAAAGCTGTCCAACTCGCCGTCGGACTCGTCGATGATGATTCGCGGGCGGTCGGGCCAGTTTTGCAGGCCGGCGGTGAAGGCGACGTCGCGGTGCAGCGGTTGCTCGACGAAGAGCATGTTCGTTTTGACGAACGGCTCGTCCTTGATCGCCTCCCAAAAGGCGCGGAACGAGTCGAGGTCGCGGTAGCTTTCGTTGCCGTCCAGCGTGAAGGCGACATTTTTTTGGTCCCGCAGCACCGCGGCGATGTGGCGGAGGCGTTGGATGTCGGCCCGAGAATCGCCGCCGATTTTGATTTTGAAATGGGTCAGGCCGTAGGCGCGGATGCAGGCTTCGAGGGATTGGGGGAGGCCGTCTTCGAGTTTTTCGTTCGGCGGGATCTCCGCGTCGGTGAGGGGATCGGAGAGACCGACGGTGTGGCGGACGATCACGCGGCGGAGCGGCTCGGGCGGTAGTTCAACGGGGGCTTGGGGAAGACCGAGAGCATTGGTGCGGACGGCGCGGGCGAAAGTCTGTCCCGTCGCGCGACAGAAGGCGTCGATGACGGCGCGCTCGATGAGGGTGACACCGAAATTCGCGAGAAGCGGAGGGATTTTGTTGTCGCGCGCCCAGCGGGATTGGTCGTCGTAAATCGCGCGCCAGAGATCGTGCACGCTAGCAGCGGGCGGAGCGGCTTCCGCGAAGCGGCAAGCGACGGCGATGACTTTTTCGATTTCGGCGATGTCCTGCTGCGGCGTGGTATTTGGGTTCTTGGTGAACCACTTCGGCGCGAGATTCTCCGCTGCGATCCCGCGGTGAACTTTTCCGTCGACTTCGAGTTTTAATTCCAGGAACAGGTGCGGCAGCGCGGTCAGCGTGGTGATCCCGTACCGGAACGGCATGCGCGTTTGCAATTCTGTGGTGAACAATCGGATCTTGTCCGCGACGCGCAGCTTCACGGCGGCGAAGATATGATCTCGGCCGTGTACACGCCATCGCTCGAACAGATCGACGCGCGAACGCCTGAGCTGATCGAGCGCCTGCGGCGCTGGTCGAAGATCAACTCCGGCACGTACCACCTCGCCGGGCTATCCAAAATGTTCGGCGAGCTGCGCGAGGCGTTCTCGTCGCTGGGCGGCGAGATGCGCGAGGTGGAGCTGCCGCCGGCGAGGTCGATCGATTCGCGCGGCGACGCGATTTTGACGCCGCTGGGAAAGGCCCTCGTCGTTCGCAAGCGGCCGGCGGCGGCGCTGCGCGTGCTGCTGGTGATTCATTACGACACCGTTTTTCCCGCGGACAGCCCGTTTCAGCAGACGGCGTGGGTGGACGAGGAGACGCTGCGCGGGCCGGGCGTCGTCGACGCGAAGGGCGGGATCGTCGTGATGCTCGCGGCGCTCGCGGCGCTGGAAGCGTCGCCGTGGGCGGCGAAAATCGGGTGGGAAGTCATCCTCAACTCGGACGAAGAAATCGGCTCGGTGGGCTCGGCGGCGCTGCTGAAAGAGGCGGCGGCGCGGAATCATCTGGGGCTGGTGTTCGAGCCGGCGTTTGCGGATGGGTCGATCGTCGGGCCGCGGAAGGGATCGGGGAATTACACGGTGGTCGTGCGTGGCCGCGCGGCGCATGCGGGGCGGGATTTCGACAAGGGGCGCAACGCGATCGTCGCGCTGGCGGAGATCATCACGCGCGTGACGAAGTCGTCGCCGGTCGCGGCTGGAACGATCGTCAACTGCGGGCAGATCGAAGGCGGCGGGCCGGCGACCAACATCGTGCCGGACCTGGCGATCGCGCGGTTCAACGTGCGCGTGAACGAGCCGGCGGAGCAGTTGCAGGTGTTTACCAGCTTCGAGGCCGCGGCCCGCGAGGTGCGGCTGCGCGAGGGGATCACGGTCGCGCTGGAAGGCGGTTTCACGTCGCCGCCGAAGCCGCTGGACGAGCGATCGAAAAAATTGCTCGAGCACATTCTCGTGTGCGGGCGCGAGCTCGGCATGAACCTGAACGTCGTCCCGAGCGGCGGCACGTGTGATGGGAACAAGCTGGCGGCGGCGGGTTTGCCGGTGGTGGATTCGCTCGGGCCGGTCGGCGGCGAGCTGCACAACGACCGTGAGTACGTTCGCGTCAGCAGCATCCCGCAGCGCGCGAAGATGACCGCCCTGCTGCTGATGAAGCTCGCGTCGGGCGCGATCGCGCCGCCGTGACGTGGGAAATAAAGTGGCTTGGGAGTCTCGTCCGAGCGCTTCTTTTCTGAGGATTGCTCGGGCAAGATGCCCAAGCCACGGAAGACTATGGTCATCGTCCGCCCCGTCAGCATGGATGATCTCGACGCCCTGGCGGAACTCGCCGGGCTGGCGGGCGTTGGGCTGACGACGCTGCCGAAGGACCGCGCGCTGCTGGCGAAGCGCATCGCGGCGTCGGAATCGAGCTTTGGCAAGTTCGCCGATAAGCCGGGCGGCGAGAGTTATCTGTTCGTGATGGAAGATCGCGGCGACGGCCCGCGCGGGCGCGTCGTCGGCGCCTGCGGCATCGTCTCGAAAGTCGGCGGGTTCCAGCCGTTCTACGGGTATCGCATCGAGTCGCAGCTTTTCGAATCAAAAATCATCGGCGTGCACAAAGAAGTGCCGCTGCTGAAACTGCACGAAGAGCACGATGGGCCGTGCGAGATCGGCTCGCTGTTTCTCCATCCGGATTGGCGAAAGGAAGGGAACGGGCGGCTGCTTCAGCTCGTGCGATTTTTGTTCATCGCGGAGCACCCGGAGATGTTCGAGCCGAACGTGATCAGCGAGATCCGCGGCGTGCTGAACGAACGCGGGCACTCGCCCTTCTGGGACGCGATCGGGCGGCATTTTTTCGGGCTCGACTTCGCGGAGGCGGACCGCCTGAGCGTCGTGAACAAGAAATTCATCGCGGAGCTGATGCCGGATCACCCGATTTACATCCCGCTGCTGCCGGCGGATGCGCAGGCGGTCATCGGCAAACCACATCGCGACAGCGAGCGGGCGGTGAAGAATTTGGAAGCGGAGGGTTTTCGCTTCGCGAACATGGTCGACATTTTCGACGCGGGGCCGGTGGTGAGCTGCCCGCGCGATGAGATTCGCACGGTGCGCGAGAGCCGGCGGATGACGATCGCGGCGATCAGCGACGAGCGAATCGAAGCGGCGGAGTACATGATTGGCACGACGACGGAGACGTTCCGCGCGTGCAAGGGGCCGGTCGATCGGAGCAACCGCGACGGCGTGCGGATCACGTCGGACGCGGCGGCGGCGCTACAATTGAACGTGGGCGATCCGGTGCGGATCGTCGAGCTGTCGCCTCCGCCGGCGCTCGAAACGCCGAAGGCGGTTTGATGTCCGACGATTCTTCCATCCCGTTCACGGAAGTCATTGCCGCGCTCGGGCACGCCAGGACCAGCCTCGCCGCGTGGACGGATACGCCCGTCCCCCGCCGCGTCGAGATCGCGAGCGCGTTTGCTGAACAGCTCAAGTCGCACAAGGGTGAGCTGGGGTTGATCATCAGCGAAGAGACTGGCAAGCCGCGCTGGGAATCGGCGACGGAAGTTGACGCGATGATTGGGAAGGTCGCGCTGTCGGTTCGCGCGATGGAGGAACGGCGGCGTCCGACGGAGACGACAATTGGCGGCGTGACAGCGGCGACGCGGTACAAGCCGCACGGCGTCGTCGCGGTACTCGGACCGTTCAACTTTCCGGGGCATCTGCCGAACGGGCATATCGTGCCGGCGCTGCTGGCGGGGAACACGGTCATCTTCAAGCCCAGCGAGCACACGCCGCGGACGGCGCGAAAGACGGTCGAGATCTGGAGCGCTGCCGGGCTACCGGAGGGCGTGCTCAATCTCGTGGAAGGTGGACCGGAAACCGGCAAGTTCCTGATTTCGGCCGTCGACGGTGTCTTCTTTACCGGCAGTTTTGAAGTCGGCCGTGCGATCAGCCGCGCGCTGGCTGACACGCCCGGCAAAATCGCGGCGCTGGAGATGGGCGGGAACAACCCGCTCGTCGTGCATCGTGTCGGCGACGTTCGCGCCGCCGCGTATCTGACTATCCAATCCGCCTACCTCAGCGCCGGGCAACGGTGCAGTTGCGCGCGTCGGCTGATTGTGATCGACGACGAAGCGCCCGCGTTCATCGAGGCACTCCTGGCGATGATGAAACGCATCCGCGTCGGGCTTCACACGGACGACCCGGAGCCGTTCATGGGTCCGGTCATCAACGGCGCGGCGGCGGAGAAGCTGCTCGCGGCGCAGGAAAACCTCATCGGCCGCGGCGCGAAGCCACTCGCGCGGATGTCGTCGTTGCGCGGCATCACGCAGTTGCTCTCGCCGGGACTGCTCGACGTGACAGACGTGCGCCAGCCGGATCCCGAGGATGAAGAACTGTTCGGCCCACTGCTCCAGCTCATCCGCGTGCCGCATTTCGAATCGGCGATTCGCCGAGCCAACCGCACCAGCTTCGGCCTCGCCGCCGGGCTGCTCAGCGACGACCGGACGCTTTGGGACGAGTTCTATCGCGACATCCGCGCCGGCGTCGT
Organism: Phycisphaerales bacterium; assembly: GCA_034666045.1. Classification (GTDB taxonomy): domain Bacteria; phylum Planctomycetota; class Phycisphaerae; order Tepidisphaerales; family Tepidisphaeraceae; genus JAICTV01. The sequence goes on from JAXDMN010000445.1 coordinate 5,976, forward strand.
CAACTGGAACCGCCCGCTCACCGGCGCGAGCTCCGCACTCCCGTTCGGCGGCGTCGGCGACAGCGGAAACCATCGGCCTAGCGCGTATTTCGCCGCAGATTACTGCTCGTATCCGGTCGCGTCGCTGGAGATCGAACGCGTCGCGATGCCGGAGAAACTTTCGCCGGGGATTGAGTTATGAGGAGAAGAGTTTGAACCACGAATGGACACGAATGGACACGAATAAGACAAAAACAGATTCTCTCTTCATTCGTGTCCATTCGTGTTCATTCGTGGTTAAAAAGTTTTTCTTTTGATGGCTGCATACGAAATCAACTTCGACGGCATCGTCGGCCCGACGCATCATTATGGCGGCTTGAGCTACGGCAATGTCGCGTCGATGCGGAACAAGAAGTCGGTCTCGCACCCGAAGCAGGCGGCGCTGCAGGGGTTGGCGAAGATGAAATTCATGGCGGACCTCGGCCTGCGGCAGGCGGTGCTGCCGCCGCACGAGAGGCCGCATGTGCCGACGCTGCGGCGGCTTGGGTATCGCGGCAACGATGCGGCGATCATCGAGAAAGTGGCGAAAGACGATCCCTGGCTGCTGTCGGCAGTGAGCAACGCGTCGGCGATGTGGGCGGCGAATGCGGCGACGGTTTCGCCGTCGGCGGATACCGCCGATGGTCGCGTTCACCTCACGCCGGCGAATCTCGTCACGCAGTTTCATCGTTCGATCGAGGCGGAGACGACGACGGCGATTCTTCGCGGGATTTTCGCCGACGAGAAGCACTTCATCGTGCACGACCCGCTGCCGGCGAGCAGCGCGCTGGCGGACGAAGGCGCGGCCAACCACACGCGGCTTTGCAAACAGTACGGCGACGCGGGGGTCGAACTCTTCACCTATGGCGGCGGGCCGACGACGTTTCCCGCGCGGCAAGCGCAGCGGGCCAGCGAGATGATCGCGCGCATGCACGGCCTTTCAAGCGGCCGCGCGAGATTCGTCCAGCAGAATCCCGCCGCCATCGACGCGGGCGCGTTTCACAACGACGTCGTCGCCGTCGGCAACCGAAATGTGCTGTTCGTCCATGAGAAGGCGTGGGTCGAGCCGATCTGGAACGACCTGCCGGACGTCAAAACGATCCGCGTGAGCGACGCCGACGTGCCGCTCGCCGACGCGATCGCGTCGTATCTGTTCAACAGCCAGCTCGTCACGCTGCCGAGCGGCGAGGATGCGCTGATCGCGCCGATCGAGTGCCGGGAGAATTCGCGCGTCGCGACTTTCCTCGCCCGCGGCGATTTTAAGCACGTTCATTTCGTCGATGTCCGCCAAAGCATGCGCAACGGCGGCGGGCCGGCGTGCTTGCGGCTGCGCGTGGTGCTCACCGACGCGGAGCTGGCGGCGACCCACCCCGGCGTGATCTTCACTGACGCGCTCTTCGCGTCACTTCAGCAATGGATCGAAAAACATTATCGCGACGAGCTGTCGCCCGATGACCTGGCCGATCCGAAGCTGCTCGCCGAGGGCCGGGCGGCGCTGGATGAGCTGACGGGGATTCTTCGGCTAGGCAGCGTGTACGATTTTCAGCGTTGAGGTTGAACCGCCGTCGTCGTGACCAGCGGTCGCGACTTCGCATGCAGTCGCTTGAGCATCCGGCTCTCGGTGGCGGCGACCGATGAGACCGTCACGATGCCGAACGCGATGACGATAATTGCCACCTGCAACTCGAGCAGCGTAAACGCATTTTTCCCGCGAAATCGGCCCATCCCGATTCGTCATCGGGTCGCCCGCCGCTTCGCTTAATTCGTCGCGCCGCTTAATCCGCCGGTCCCGACAATTTTACGTCCGCGGCTTCCACGGTGACGTTGTTCTGCTTCGCGCTGCGGCCGTTGTGACGGACGATTTCGTAGTTCAGCTCAAGCTTCTCCGCCGGCTTGGCGGTCGCGGTGTATTGCACGGTCTGATAATCGTGCAGCGTCGGCGCGGGATTCAGGCGGCTGCGGAAGATCACGTGACCGGGGAACGCCCGGCGGACTTCCACGTCGATCGGCTTGCTCGTGTAGTTGCGGATGCGCTGCGTGTAGATCTCGTGATCCGCCCACCCGGCCACGGTCGAGCGCTCGTCGATCTCGATCGCCCGCCCGTCCACCGGGCGATAGACCTCGATGCCGTGCACTTTCACGATGATGCTGTCGCGCCAGGTCTTGCGCTTGATGAGATCGAAGACGACCTCCGGATCGCGCCCGAGATTCAGCTCGATCTTGTCGCCGATCGGGATGTACTTGATCGCCTGCTGCGTGACATAAGAGAGCCCGCCGCCCGCGCGGCCGCTTTCCTTGAAGACGCGCACGATGCCGTCCGGCAGCGGCGTATCGCCGAGGTTCGACGTGGTGTCGTTGGTCATGAGGTACATGCGGACGAGCTGATCGCCGTATTCCGCGGGGCGGTAGCGATATTGGATTCGCAGCGGCACCTTGTCGGCCTCGATCGCGCGCATGCGCTTCGACCAGCCGTTGCGGATCGTTTCGGTGCCTTCGATGGTGAAGATGAAATACTCGCTCAGGCCTTCCTTGATGATTTCCTTTGGCTGCGCCTGCGGGGCGGCCGGCGCGCCGCCGCCGACCGCGCCGGCGGCGGTCCTGATCATGCGGGCGGCGGCCTTTTGCTTGAACTCACCGAAATCCTTGTCGGCGAGCTTCGACACCTCACTCACCGGGATCTGCGCGAGCTGCGCGATTTTTTCCACGAGGTTGATCGTCCCGACGATCAGCCGCACGCTCGCCTCTTCGTATTCTTCGCCGGAGTTGTTGGTGACGCGGACGAAGCCGTCGAAGCGAACGACCTTCTCGTCCTTGTCCGCGATCGCCAGATAATCCGCAGACCAGGTGATGCCGCTGGTGAAGTAGGTGATCTCGATGGTCGCTTCGCCGTCGAAATCGCTCTGCACGTTCCAGTAGAGCATCTGCGGTTTGTCATGCGGGAACGTGGTGTCGAGCACGTCGAGTTGCTCGACGTGCGAGAGGAAGCGCAGCTCGACGGAGGTCGGGTCGATGAGCGTGTTCGCCCAGGAGAACTGGAGGGGGTTTGCGCCCTTCTTGAACGTCACCGTGCGCGTTTCGCGGACGAGGGTGAGGTCTTCGGAGTTGTAGATCGTGAGCGCGACGGTATTTCGTTTGGGGACCGTCGAGAGGTCGACATTCTTGGCTGACGAGGGGCTCGTGACACTCATCAGCAGCAGGAGGACGATAATGAGTCGAGTAGTCATGGTTGTTCTCGTTCGTGGTGATTGATGAGTGGTGATTGAACTGCGTGGGGCCGCATCTTCCTTTCAATCAACACTCATCAATCACCATTCATTCTTCAGAAAAATGTGCAGATTCTTGGTGATCTTTTCCGCTTTTCCGTCTTTGGCGCGCGCGGGGAGATCGACGTGGAAGAGCAGTTTTTCCGACGTGCTTTTTTCCACGTCGGAATCACCGAGGTTG
>JAXDMN010000446.1:0-6100 GCA_034666045.1 Phycisphaerales bacterium
CAGACTGACCGAGATCACGCGGGTGGTCGGATCATAGACGAACGGCTGACCCGGCCCGGCCGCCGTCGTCGTCGCGCTGCCGCCGGTGATCACGTCATACGTCGTCGGGTGCGCGCCGGACTTGTTCACCGTGACGTTAGCGGCTCCCCAGGCCGGGGCGTCCTTGATCACGCGCAGGTTCGAGGTGATCGACGATGCGCCGCTCGCCGGGGCGCTGGCGCCGACGTAGATCTTCGAATTGTTCGGCCCGGTCCCGAAGACCGCCCACACGTACTCGGGGTGATCGATGTACGGGTTGCGATTGCCCTGGTTGTAGACCTCGTTGTAGAGCGCGGGCCGGCCGGCGATGTCCCAGGCGTTGGCGGAGGAATCGGGGCTGTACGTGACGTAGTTGCGGCGGCGCTCGAAGTTGTCGACGCCGTCCTCGTAATGCCAGTGCAGCAGCGAGGTGAGATGTCCCATCTGCCCGACGCCGCCCTGGCCGTCGACGAGACTGAGATTCTGCGGCGCTTCCTTGGCTTCGCCGTTCTGGTCCTGCCCGTAGCGCGTGGCCATGTAGAACATGGAGCGAGCGATGTCGCCCTTGTCGATCGCGCCGGGATAGAAGTAGCCGCCGTTCATTCCGGCGCTGCCCGCGTAGGGCCACAAACCGTACGCCGCGTTGCCGCGCGTGCTGTTGGTGGAGGAATTGGACGGATAGATCTCGAACATGTCCGAGCCGGGGCCGGTGTAGCTGTTGCTGACCGAGACATTCAACTTCGACTGCGGCCAGGAGTGCTCGCGGTTCCAGGTGTCGCCCGCGTCCCACACATAAGGATGGCTCTCGCGGTCGTAGACCCAGAGGATGTGATCGTTCGGATCGGCGGGGGTCGGGATCCAGGCGGTGTCCTTGAAGAGCACGCGCGCGGCGTAGCGCAGGTCGCCGTAGTTGCGCGTCGTCAGCGCACCGGTGTGCGCCTGCGTCGATTCGTTGAAGCCGACGCTGATGGTGGAGAAGAGCTGGCCCTTGAGGGTCGCGCCGGTGCCAGTCGCGAGATTGTAATAGCCAGTCGGCGCGTTCCAGAGCGCGTTGCCCGGCGCCTGGTACTGCGCGGCCGCGGGAACCGCGGCCAAGGCCAAAGCGGCGCATACGGCCGCCGAAAGAACCGCCTGCTGTTTTGCTCGCATCACGAAAAAATCTCCCTCTCCGGGTGGTGAGTATAGCTCATCTCCCGCCGAACGCTTTGCCAGCGCGGCGATAACTCACGACCCGAGGCATGCTTCTGCCAAATACGCCCTCTACGGCCGGCGGGTTCGGCTATTGCGGGGCAAGGGATGCGGTAGCAATCGCATCCGCTTAGTCGGCCTGAAATACCCAAAAAGAACCCGCCCCGGCAGGTGCCGGGGCGGGTTCTTTCTTTGGCGCGAGAATCCGCGGCCGCTTAGGGCACCCGGATCCAGCCGGCGAGGAGCCCCTCGCTGGGCTTGGGGGGTGGCGAGCCGCCCGGGAAGTATTTGGTCATGACGTCGTTATCAAGCTGCGCGCTGTTCACCAGAAGGACGCTGCCCTTCGGGTGCCACATGCGCGGGTCCGCGCCGGCGAGGTCGTCCATGGTTTCGACATGACCGTCGAAGAAGCCGACATTGAACCGGAAGGTGCCGCCCTTGGAGCCGCGCGAGACCTGGCTGCCGCTGTGGCGAGCCCAGAAGAAACGCGCGTCCTTCGCGGTCGGGCCAGCGCTCGCGTTGCCCTTCGCAGCGCTACGGTTCCATGCATTGCTGAAAACGCCCGGCCCCTGGTCCGCAAACGAGCCGCCGAACGTGCCGTTGAAATTGAGGTCGTAGTCAGGGTCGGTGCTCGGGTTGCTGTAGCGCGCGCCGTCGGCGATGAAGACCTTCCGGGCCGGATCGCCGACCTTGGAGATCTTGCAGTTGTAGCCTGCTGGCGCGTTCCAGCTTTGCCCGCGCGAAACGCTCAGACCCCACGTGCCGCCTCCCGCAGCGTCCGGCTGCCCATTGTCACGTTGGACGAGGAAAGGCAACGCGGTGTTGTAGGAAACGAGACGACCGTTCTCAAGTTGTCCTTTGAGCACCGGATCGTTTGAAGTCAGGACCGGGCTGAACTGAATCGCAGGCACTTCGCCGCTCGGGCAAGTAAAGGCCTTGAAATCGCGCATCTGAATGTAGCGCCGCCCGCGTGCATCGGTAGTTTCGCCCTCGTCAAACTTCAAGTTCATAATCTTCGCGAGCGGCGAGGCCCAGTCGGTGGCCTGAATGATGCTCGGGCAATTGCCGTTGCTGTACCCGGCGATATTGGTACCCGGCACGTTTCCCTCGTACGGATCGACGAAGAGGAATCGCCCGCTGCTGTAGACGCTTCCCGGCAAACTTCCCTTGTTCTGCGCCGCGAAGATGTGCGTGGCTTGGAGGATCGAGCGCAGGTTGGCCGAGCAAGCGACGGTCTGCGCAGCTTTGCGCGCGCGGGCCAGGCTCGGGAGCAGGATCGAAATCAAGATCGCGATGATTCCGATGACGACGAGCAGTTCAACCAGCGTGAACGCGCGCCGCGCTGCGGACGCGACGGTCGGCGACGACGAATTTCTCATGACCACTCCTCTGCTTGTGGCGCCAGTGGCGGCTCATTGCCGCTGTGGCGTAGAACCTCTTTTACCCTTTGAATATTCTTCTTTTGTCGGCGGCGGCGACCCATCCGGCTTCGGCGGCGGGTTGTGTCCGACCACCAGCCTGCCGCAATCCGGACAGAACGTTGGTTCGCTGCCGCCTTTCCACACGCTGCTGACGAACACCCATGTCGGCTCGGTCTTGGGGTTCCCGTCTTTCGTCCAGTAACACGCTTCGGCTGGGTAGCCGCTCTGCTTGCCGCTCGGCGCGCGTATCGGAATCGGCACGCCCGACTCCAACTCGTACGGAAATGCCTTGCCGGTGTCAGCGTCGATGAACATCCGACTCCGGGCCATGTCCTCCGCCTCGGAAGTCGTCACACCGCGCACCGCGATGAACGCCGCGATCAGACCGAGGAGTAGGACGACTCCGGCCAACGCCTTGCCTGCACCAGATTGTAAAAACTTCCTAATCGATTCGAGCATTCCAATAGGCCCTGGCCGGTCCGGATTGTCGCGCGGGCGTGCCGTGGCCGCCGAAAACGCGGACACAACGCGCACGTACCTACTTATTTCGGGACCGCGCCCGCGCGGCTCACCGTCTGGTCCATCTCACCGACTCTACCGATCAAATGCACGCCCGGACATGAACGGCGTGTTATCGTCGCGCAAAGGCGCTGGCCTCCGCGGCCGGCGATTCTAACAAGCGCAGCCCGCTTGTCCCGGAAAATAATGCCGGCGGTGACAGGGTGTGCACAGGACGGCGACAGCGGCGGCCGCCTGTGGGTTAACAGTTTAACAGGCAGGGGCGGGGAATCCCTCTCCCGCTGTCGCCCCCGTTCGTCATTTCGCTCCAAACCGCAATCGCTCCGTTAGAATGAAACACATGACCGAAAACCAAGTCGACGATCTCTCCGCGCCGTCGCGGCCCGCGCGGCGGCGGACCAATCCGGTGCTGCTGCTCATCCTCGCGCTCATCTGCGCCGGCATCGTGTACGGCGTCTTACGCTACTTCCAGGTCGAACGCCTCAAGCGCGAGAACGCGCAACTGAACAACCAGCTCGTCTACAACCTGGTCGGCCGGCCGGGCGAGTCGATCGCGCTCAAGCTGGCGGATCGCTTCACCGACGCGGACGGCGATCTCGTCGCCGATGCGCCCAAGGACCCGGGCGCGCTGGTCGATCCGCCGACGATTAATTTTTCGTACGTCGCCACCAATGAGCCGGAACTGATCCGCGAGCGCTTCAAAGAATTTGTCGCGTACCTCTCGAAAGAGGTCGGGCGGCCGGTCGAGTACGTCGTCTTCAACTCGCCGGAGGAGGAGCTGCGCGCGCTCTTCGAGGGCAAGCTGCACGTCGCGGGCGTCAACACCGGGAACATCCCGGCGGCCGTGAATCAGTGCGGCTTCGTCCCGTTCTGCGGACTGGCGACCGACCAGGGCGCAGCGTCCTACCAGATGCAGATCATCGTCCCGGCCGACAGCCCGATTCAGAAAATCGAAGACCTCAAGCGGCGCGAGCTGACGCTGACCGAGCCGGGCAGCAACTCCGGCTTCAAAGCGCCGCTCGTGCTGCTCAGCAAATCGGGCCTGCAACCCGGGCGCGACTTCGCGCTGCGCTATTCGAACGGCCATCGCCAGTCGATCGAAGGCATCGCCAACAAAACCTTCCAGGCCGCCGCGATCGCCAGCGATGTCATGAAGCGCGCGATGGCCGAGGATCCGCCGCTGATTACGAAAGAGCAGTACCGCGTGATCTACGAGTCCCAAAATTTCCCAACGGCCGGCTTCGGCTACGTCTGGAACCTGAATCCCGAACTGTCGGAAAAGGTGAAGAAGGCTTTTTTTAGCTTCCAGTGGAAAGGCACCGGCGTGGAAAAAGAATTCAGCGCCAGCGCCCAAAGCAAATTCGTCCCGGTGAGCTTCAAGAACGATTTTTCCCTGGTCCGCGCCATCGACGACGCGATCCGGTCGATCCAGGGCGCGACCGAAGCAACGACGGAGCCCACGACGGGAGCGGCGACGCAGGCGAGTCGGTGAAGCACGAAAATCCGAAGCACGAAATCCGAAACAACTCCGAAATCGGAAAAGAAGAAATGACCGAAACGGGATCGTTTCGGTCATTCGTGCTTTCTTAGTTGTTTCGGATTTCGAGTTTCGTGCTTCGTGCTTTCCTCAGGCTGCGTCCGCGCTGCGGTCGTCGGTGAGTTTGAAGAGTTCGGGTTCCGGGCAATTTTCCAGTTTGATGTTGCGCGCCTGGACCTTGCGGTAGCCGAGGTGGCGGATGACTTCCAGGACTTCGGTCCACGTCGGGTACATCTTCTTGTTGACCTTCTTGTAGGTCTCGATCGCCATGCAAAACTCGAACTGCTCGTTGGTCATTTCGCCCTCTTCGGCGGCTTTGCGATCGTCACTGCGTCGGCGGCCCGGGCCGCGGCGACGCTCGAGGCCGGAATCGGCGCGGCGTTCGGCTTTCGCGACGCGACGCTCGGGACCGGTGTAGCCGGAAGCTTCGCTCGACTGCTGTCGGCGATCGAGGCCGGTGCGGCGATCGACCACGCTGTTGCGACGGTCCGGACCCTGCCCGCGCTGCTCCGATTGCTTCGGCGGAACCGCCGCCGCGCCCGACGCGGCCGCCGCCGCAGCAGCCGCAGCAATCGCAGCGGCGGACGAAGTCTGCGGCGTGACCGGGGCGCTGGATGTCGGCTTGTTGGTCGGCTCCATCGTCGTGTACCTCTTCAATCCAACATCGACGCCGCGAACGTCCGACTTTACCCACACGGCACCAAACCTCCGACCGATAACCGTGCCCGCTAACTGCATCGTCCCCGAATGAATCGCGTGGAATCGTTTGACGCGCGCCGCCTCCGCGACTACTGTTTTTCCCGCGTCCGCGCCACTGTGCGCAGGCGTAATTCCATTCGCCGGAGAGGTGGCGGAGCGGCTGAACGCGCCGGTTTCGAAAACCGGTTAACCGCAAGGTTACGGGAGTTCGAATCTCCCCCTCTCCGTTTACGAGACAGGATTGAACCGCGACTGACCGTGGCGGCATAGCTGCGGGGATGGCGCTGCTTATCCTACGGCATGCGTATGCAGGTGGGGATCGCGCCCGGTATCTTCCCACGCGGCGCGAAATCTTCCCGCCCATGCGAGAGGAGCCCTGCATGGACCTCCGCCAACTCGACAAAAAGCACTTCGGCCGCCAGGGCGAACCCGAGGACGTCGTCGTCGGCAACTCCGCTGACAGCTATCTCACCGACGCCCGCGGCCGCAAATACATCGACTTCATGATGGGCTGGTGCGTCGGCAACCTGGGCTGGGGGAACACCGAGATCCGCGCGGCGGCGCGGAAGTTCGATGGCCCCGATTACGTTCATCCCGACTACCTCTACCGCCCCTGGGTCCAACTCGCCGAAATGCTCGCCCGCATCACGCCCGGCAAGCTCGCGGTCTCCTACCGCACCACCGGCGGCACCGAATCGGTCGAAGGCGCGCTGCAAAT
>JAXDMN010000447.1:0-3421 GCA_034666045.1 Phycisphaerales bacterium
GTTCTAGGCTCGAATTTTCTTCGCGTAGCGGTCGGGCCGCAGGCCCACCCGTATTTTTCTGAATCGCAGAGGACCCCATGGCAACCGTCAAACTCCTTCTCAAAGAATCCATCAAACACGTCGGCAAAGTCGGCGACGTCGTCGAGGTCTCCCCCGGCTACGCGCGAAATTACCTTCTCCCGAAGGATCTCGCCGTCGAGCCGACCCCGAACAACGTCAAGAAAATCGAAGCCCGCCGCAAGGAGATCGAGCGGCAGGAAGCGGAGAAGCGCAAGGAGCAGGCGCAGCTTATCGACAAGCTCAAGGGCGTCGAAGTCACGCTCGAGCGCCGCGCCAACGAGCAGGGCCACCTCTACGGCGCCGTCAGCGCTACCGATATCTCGAAATCCCTGGAGTCGCAGGGCTACGAGGTCGGCGCGGACGACATCTACCTGCCCGGCAAGCTCGATCAGATCAACAACTACACGGTGCGCGTGAAGTTCGCCGACGAGCTCGAGGCGGAGATCAAGGTGTGGGTCGCCCCGGACGCCGACAGCAAGGCCGCCATCGACGCCGCCCGCAAGGCCCGCGACACCGAGCCCGCGCCGGCGAGCAACTTCGAACGCAGCGCGTAAGTTCGCGTTCGCTGTGAGATAGCAGACAGTCCGCGCGCGGCGTCGCAGACGCCGCGCGCGGATTCTTTTTGCGCGTTCGGTTCGTTCCGTCCACTGCCTGAATGTGCACGACCTGTGCGAAAGCCGTCGCCGGCGCGGCCGTCGTTCAGCCTCCGTCAAACGAATCGATACCCTCCGCTCTTGCGTCTTCAGTCCCCGCAAAGTTAGGCTGAAGATTGCGACGCGCGTTTCGGAACGGAGGCCGACGTGAACCAGCTCATCGACTCATCTGTCACCAAGCAATTCGACAAGCTCCCGCCCCACGCCATCGAGGCGGAGATGTGCCTCCTCGCCTCAATGATGCTCGACAAGGAGATGGTCGGCAACGTCGTGCAGATCGTCGACCGCGAGTCGTTCTTCCAAGCCGATCACCAGATCATTTACGACGTGCTCGTGAAGCTCTACGAGCAGAATCGCTCGATCGACGCGGTCATCCTGCGCGAAGAGCTGATCAAGCGGCAACTGCTCGAAGAAGTCGGCGGGATTCAGTATCTCGCGGCGATCCTCAACTCCGTCCCGTCCGCGGCGCATGGATCGCACTACGCGAGCATCGTTCGCGAGAAAGCGCTGCTCCGCCAGCTCATCGCCGCGTCGAATGAGATCCTGCGCGACGCCTACGCCCCGCACGAGGAGGCCGCTCTCGTTCTCGACAAGGCGGAAAAACGAATCTTCGAGATCGCGCAGCGAAAAGTCGGCAACCAGATGGTCCCGATGGAGGACGTTCTCCACGAGGTCTACGAGATGATCGGCTCCGGCGGGCGGCAGGGGCTGCCGACCGATTTCCTCGAGCTCGACTCGATGACCAACGGCCTTCAGCCGGGCGAAATGATCATCGTCGCGGCCCGCCCGTCGATGGGCAAAACCGCGCTGGCGATGAACATCGTGGAAGCGATGTCGGCGAACCACATGCTGCCGACCGCGGTCTTTTCGCTCGAAATGAGCAAGCAGCAGCTTGCTCAGCGCATGTTGTGCAGCCGTGCGAACATCGACGCGCACAAGCTCCGCAAGGGAATGCTCTCGAACGACGACTACACCAAGCTCGCCGTCACGGTCGGCGAACTCGCCAAGGCGCCGATCTGGGTGGACGACACGCCCGGCCTCACGCCGCTCGACCTTCGCGCCAAGGCGCGGCGGTTAAAACTCCAGCACGACATCAAGTGCGTCATGATCGACTACATGCAGCTCATGGACAATCCGGGCCCCGAGAGCCGCCAGCAGCAGATCAGCGAAATCTCCCGCAGCATCAAGGCGGTCGCGCGCGAGCTGGAAGTGCCGGTGATCGCCCTCTCGCAGCTCAACCGCGCCAGCGAAGGTCGCGACGGCCACCGCCCGCGCATGAGCGACCTGCGCGAATCCGGCTCGATCGAACAGGACGCCGACGTGGTCATGCTGCTGCACCGCGAAGACTATTACCGCATGAGCGAGCCGGATTTCGTGCCGGACAACATCGCCGAGCTGATCATCGCCAAGCAGCGCAACGGCCCGACGGGAACGGTGAAGCTGACGTTCATGAACAAGACGACGCGTTTCGAGAACCTCTCCTCGCACGCGGATCCGTTCTAACGCGTTCAGCGCGTAGGCCCGCGATAAAGCACACCCACGCCGCCGCCGGAGAACGTCACGCCGGGGAAATGGAAATCGCGCGTCACTTCCCGGAAGCCGAGCCGCGCGTGCAGGTCGATCGTCGCGCGATTGCCGGCGTTGGCGAAATACCAGGCGTGGTCGGTGCGCGTCGCCAGCCACTCGAGCCGGCTGCGCGTCAGCGCGAGCCCGACGCCGCGCCGGCGATATCGCACCGGCACGATGACGCCCGTCAGATACCAGCCCGCCGGCGCGATGTTGGCCGGGGCGTCGACGGGTAGTTCGAAGCGCGTCACGCGACCGAGGCCGGCGATCGCGCCATCGACTTCGCCGACGAAGAGCAGACGATCCTGCGCATAGTCCGACGGCTCGAATTCCGCCGTGATGCGCCGCAGATGATGCTCGATTGCATTGCCGTCGCGCTCCGCACTGATCGCTGCCAGCGCGGCCGCATCGTGCCGCGCCGCCGGTCGCACGATCAACCCGGTCAGCGCGCAGCGCGCGTCATGGTTGCGCGGTTCGTACGGTGCGAAATAAGACATGACAGGTGGTGTTCGACATTCTGTCTCATCGTCGCCGCCGCCGCTAGGATTGCGCAGGCCGCGTCTTGCATGGCCGACGACCCGGGACCCTTTGGACCCATGAAACGTGCGGCGGGCGGGACGGGCCGAGACGATTTTAATTCTCGGCCGGGCCGACGCTTGGGCGGCGGTTTTTCATCGGCCGGGCGAAGAATCAGGACTTACGGCGACGACTGAAACAATAGGAGTTGCGTTTGAAGATCCTCACGGAAGTCTGTTCGATCCCGACCGCACCGTTCGCGGAACAGAATGTCGTAGCGTACGTGGAGCGCTTCGTCGCCGCGCGACCGAAGCTGAAGCTGTCGCGCGACCGGGCCGGCAATTTATTGATCGAGTTGCGACCGCAGAAGAAAACGAACCAGCCGCGCTGGATTTTCGCTGCGCACATGGATCATCCCGGCTTCGTCGCGGATCGCATGCTCGATGACCGCACACTCGCGGCGCATTTTCGCGGATGGGTGCACATCGATTACGTGAAGGGGACGAAGGTCCGCTTCTTCAACCCCGACGGAACCGAACTTGCGGGCGTGGTCACGGAAGCGACAAGCACCACGCACGATCGCTTGACTGTGCCGGACCGCGTCGTCGTCCGCTTGCGCCATCGCG
>JAXDMN010000448.1:0-4720 GCA_034666045.1 Phycisphaerales bacterium
GATATTCGTGTCGCTCGCGACGGTTTCACGTGCGACGTCGACGCTCTTGAGCGCTTCCTCGAGCTTGGCCGCCGTGACGGCCGTGATCGTCTTCTGCTTATTCGTCAGATCGCGCTCGACTTCGACGTTCGCCCGCTGGATGGTCGCCAGCAGCCCGCCGGTCTGGTCCTTGCCGGTGTTGTCCTTGATGAGAATATTTCGGATCAGCGCCAGCAGCACGTGGACGTTGCGGCTGGCGACGCTCTTCTCGAGCGAGTCGCTCAGCTCGTCCTGGAACTTGCTGCGCGTCGTGCCCTGGATCAATTCTTTGGACGTATATTTCGCGCCGACGTTCTGGCACGCCGCCTTCATCGCCGGCTCGATCACGTTGGCGCGGACGTTGTCCCACGCGCCGATATTGGCCACGATCTCCGGCGCATCCGCCGGCGAAATGCCCCACACCACCGTAAAATCCGCCTCGACCAGATAACCGTCGCCGCTGTAGAAGCGCACGGACGGATTGCTCATCGTCTGGCTCTTGCTCGCGCGGGTGTCGGTGTGATCGAGCGTGATCGCGTCGTACCCGATCGGCACGACGTCCACCTTCACCAGCCGCGGATTGACGTAATAGATGCCGGGCTGGAGCACGTCCTTGAGCACGCCGCGCTGCGTCGCGCCCGCGATCAAGCGGCTCGGCGCGTGGCTGGTCGCCGCGCCCGGCTGCGTGCTCGGGCCGACCGTGCTGTTGCGGATTTCCGTCAGCGTCACCGACGTCGTCGCCCCGCGATCGCCGCTCAAGCGCGTCACCACGCCAACGCTGCTCGGCGGAATCACCACCGCCGGCACCAGCGTCACCGTGAACAGGTGCGGGTTGATCTTGTACGTCCCCGGCGTCAGCACTTCCTTCTGCAACCCCTTGTATCCCGGATCGACCACCTCCACGCCCGGCGGCGCCGTCTTACCCTGCATCGCCGCGACCAGCCCGACCATCGGCTGCGCGCTTTGGTCGGTGATGTTCCCGTCCGCATCGAACCGCCAGCGCTGCGGATCGCCCGCCGGGATGATCCTCAGGTCGACCAGCTTCGTCTCATACGACACCGGGTTGATGAAGTACCGTCCCGGGCTGCGCAGCTCTTCCTGCACGCCCTTGTTCGACTCCCCCGGCGGTACCGCAATCAACTCCGGCGGCAGCGCCGGCCCAAACTTGTTCGTCACCATCAACGCCTTCCCCGGCGGCACATACACGCGCAGCACCGTCCACTTGAAGCCTTCGTAAAGAACGAAGACGACGAGCACGAGAGCGAGGAGGGTCTTGACGATCGTCGTGGTTCGATTCATGGCTGCACCCCGGTCATCGCGTTCTTCCCCTTCTGCTCCGACCCACTCACTGCCGGCGTGGCGAACTGCTTAAAGAGATCGGCGAAAACGCCGTCCGTGTTGGTCAGGATGGTTTTCATCGACGGCGCGACCTTCTGATAAAAGAAGAATCGCGCGAAGGCGGTGCCGTCGCCGAAGGCTTCGACTTGTTGGCGGAGCGGCTCGGCCTCTGCTTGCTTGTTGAGCAGCACGACGTTTGCCTCGGCCTTGCCTTTGGCGACGACCGCGTCGGCCTCCTGTTGGGCGGCGGCGAGGCGGAGCTTGGCGACGGCGAGCTGCTGATTCGCCATCGTGACGGCGACGTCGCGGTCCTGCTCCGCTTTCTTCACGACCGACACCACCCGCTTGTTCGCGTCGCCGATCGCCTGGTTCTGCGTCGCCATCTGTTCCTGCGTCACCAGGTCCGCCTGCGATTTCGCGACGTGGATCTGCTGATCGAGCGAGAAGACCTGCTGCTTGGCCACCTCGCGCTCGTTGATCGGATTCTTGATCGCGGCCGGCGGCTCGATGTCGCGCACGAGGGCCTGCAACACCTCGATCCCCTGCTTGCCGCACGCCTCGCGCAGCTTGCTCTCGAATTCCTGCTGGAACTTGAGCTTCGTGTCGCCGCTGATGAAATCGCGCGCGTTGTACTGGCTGCCGACCAGCCGGCTGAACGACCGCGCGTACGGCAGGATCACCTTCTCCTGCAGCAGCGGGATCAGCTCGTTGCCTTCGCCGTACTGGCTGTACACGAGCGGCAGCTTGTCCGGGATGATCGACCACTCGACGAACCCGTCCACCTTGATCTCGAACGAATCGCTCGACGGGAACTTGATCGCCTCTTCGCCGCTCATCTCGAAGCGGTGCGAACGGATGCTGATCGGCGTGACGCGCTTCTCAAACGGATTGATGTAGAGGAACCCTTCCGGCTCGGTCACCGGCTGGATGCCGCGCTCGCCGCGATCGATCAGGTAGCGATTCGGGTTCTTCGACACCCCGCTGGCCATCAACGTGACGACGCCGCGGTGGCCCGGGTCGACCGTCACCGGATCGATCTGCTTGATCTCGTAGGCGTACGGGTTGGCGTAAGCGTTGTGCCGCCCGGGGCCGACGTAATTCGGCAGCGCGCCGCGCTGGTTGCGCGCCGGATCGGCAAGCACCTGCCCCTCGTCGAGCTTCTGGCCAAACTTTTTGATGACGATGCCGACCTTGTCGTTCGGCACCTTCGCCGACGTCGTCACGTCGACGACTTCGCGCTCGTAGTCGAACGGCGAGAACTGAAAGTACGTGCCGGTGGGGAACGTTTCTTCGAGGATGCCGTTGCAGTCGCCGTAACGCTGCGCCCAGCGCTCGTACCCTTGCGGGTCCGTCTTCCGATCCGGCGCCCGCGGGACAATCACTTCGTCGCCCGGCAGGCTCTTGCTGCCGTTCTTTTTCAGCAGCACGAGCGCCTCGTTCTCGCCGACCACCACGCGCTTGATGAACCAGACGTATCCGCCGTACACGATCGCCAGCGCGAGCCCGAGCACGACGACCGTCTGGATCAACCCAGGCCGCTGCCGCGGAATCCGCGGCGGCAGCAACGAGCCGTCGGGACGACGGTTACCGGGTGAGTTGGGGAATCCTGAACCGCTCATGACGAACCTCCCGATGTGATTTGCGATTTGCAATTTGCAATTTGCAATTGAGGGAAAGACAGCCCCGATTTGCCTTTCAATCGCAAATTGCAAATCGCAAATTGCAAATCCGAATCACAGCCTTTTCCCACACCGTCGGCAGAACTTCGCGAACCCGGGGTGCGTCGCGCCGCAATCGCGGCACGTCCGCGTCAGGTGCGCCGCCCGCGCGCCCACGCCGCCGTTTTTGAAGATCAGCAGCAGCGCAACCACCACGATCACCACGATCATGATGAACTTGCCGTCCACGCCGCCGAACGGCACTTGCGCCAGGAGTCCGATCACTTGTTCGTGCGGCGTTTGCATCGTTTGGTGACCCCGTTGCGAGAAATGCTCGCCGGCCCGGCGGCGGCAGTCCATTATAAGTACCGGCCGATGATTCAACATGATACGATTTTGCCCGCCGTGGCCCTCACGCAGGCCCAACGCCTCATGCTGCTCGACCTCGCCCGCGGCGGTCTTCTGGAAAAACTGACCGACGCCCCCGCCGGCAACGCCACCGCCGCCGACACCACCGCCACGCCCGACCTCGAACCTCCCGCTGACCCCGCCCTCACCGCCCGCGCCGGTTGTTTCGTCTCGCTGCACGAGCGGATCACGCACCGTCTCCGCGGCTGCGTCGGGCGGCTCGACCCGGATCTCCCGCTCTGGCAAGTCGTCCGCGTCACCGCCGGGGAAGTCCTCCGCGACCCGCGCTTCGCGAGCATGCCGGTGATGGCGGACGAGATTGCGCTGCTCGAATTGGAAGTAAGCGTTCTCTCGCCCCCGCGCGAGGCAGCGGGACCGCTGGATTTCGAAGTGACGGATGGGATCTACCTCATCTTCGGAAGCCGCAGCGGGTTCTTCCTCCCGCAAGTCGCGCGCGAGACCGGGTGGACGAAGGAGCAGTTACTCAACCGGCTCTGCGAGGAAAAGCTCGGGATGGATCAACACGCGTGGCGCAAACCGGACGCGAAGCTGTTCACCTTCAAAGTCGAAGTGATCGGACCCGAACCGCTGCGCGCGTGCGATGCGCGGTGAAACGAACACGCGATGACACCAACACACGCATCGGATCGCACCACACCCATTTAGCCGCGTCACTTGCGACGCGCGCGAGCGCTGCATCGGAAGCACGCGCGTTTCGCAGTGGAGCAGTGACGCGCGTCGCAAGCGACGCGGTTAAATGGAATCGGTGTAAGCGGGGCGCGCGTGGCGCGAACGACGTTTATCCGTAGACGGTGCGCTTCCAGTGTCGCTCGCGATACATGTGCGCGTTCGCGTCGAGATCGCGCTGCTGCTCGTTCAGCGTCTCGACGTCCCACGCACCCTGTGCGCTCGACCATTCGTCGCGCTTGATCGGGATTGCCTGGACCAGCGGCATCCCGCGCTTCAGCACCACCTGCTGCCCCGGCTGGAGCAAACAGACCGCCGGGAACGCGAGCGCGCGATAATACGTGTCCGTCTCCACGATCCCCGAGAACGCAACGAACGGCGCATCGAACCGATTCAGCGGCGGAAGAAAAAGCGTCGAGTACCCGGGCGGCGTCTTGATCAGCCACGGGCAATGAAATTTGAGCGCCGGCATGTGGCTGAATGGCGCGCCCGGGAATTGTTCCTGCGTATGCAGCCCCGCCAGCGGCTCGTTGTACCCGGTGATCGCCATGTCGATCCGATCCGCGTGAACCGTCAGCGTGATGTCGGCCGGCAACGGAATGATGTAGCCG
>JAXDMN010000449.1:0-8172 GCA_034666045.1 Phycisphaerales bacterium
CAAGATCCTCAATGAGGCGAAAGCGATCCGGCCGAACCATCCGCGCGCGATCTGGACGGCGCACGTCAGCGTGATGACCGACAAAGAGGTCCGCACGTTCGCCGTCATGCCAACCGAAGGCAGCGACAACGGCACGCTGCTCACCATTGGCTCCAAACCGTTTGGCGACGGGTGGAACCTCGGGAGCTACCGCGTTGACGGCCTGGAAAAGATCCTCGAAACCGCCGCGGTCGGAAGCGGCGCGCGACGGTGAAGCCGCCGGCGTCGGCGCGGGCGCGTCTTGGATTTCATTCCCCGACCGCCTTATCATCGCCGCCGCGACATGAGCACCGCCACCGCGACCACTCGCAAGTCCATCGCCGACACCTTCGCGCAGCTCCGCGCGAAGAAGCAGCTGGCGTTCATGCCGTTCATCCCGGCCGGGTATCCTGATCTGGCGACGACGGAAAAACTCCTGCCCGCCCTCGAACAGGCCGGGGCGAGCATCATCGAGGTCGGAATCCCATTCTCCGATCCGATCGCGGATGGACCGATCATTCAGGAAGCGTTCACCGCCGCCCTGGCGAAGAAATTAAAACTCGCGGACGTGTTTGCGACGGTGAAGAAGGCGCGGCCGCGCATGAGCATCCCGCTCGTCGCGATGGTCAGTTACAGCATCACGTACCGTTACGGCCTCGAGCGATTTCTGGCGACGATGAAAGAGTCCGGCTTCGATGGCCTGATCCTGCCGGACGTTCCGCCGCCGGAAGCGCAGGCGGTCGTCGATAAGGTCCGCGCGGCCGGGCTGGATACGATCCTGCTGGTCGCGCCGACGACGCCGCCGAAGCGACGTGAGGAGATCGGGCGGCTGAGCAGCGGCTTCGTCTACTATCTGTCAGTCAGCGGCATCACCGGCGAGCGGAATCAGCTCCCGGCCGACCTCGCGGCGGGGGTGGCGAACATGAAGAGCCTGACCGATCGCCCGGTTTGCGTCGGATTCGGCATCTCGACCGCCGACCATATGGCCCAGCTCGCCGGGCATGCTGACGGCGCGATCGTCGGCAGCGCCGTCGTCCGCCGAATGAAGCAAAACGCCGCCCAGCCCGCTGCAATCCCTGATGCCGTCGCGAGTTACTGTCGCGAGCTGCTGTCGAAGGTCCGATAACGTCCACCGCCACGCGCACCGTGTAAATTTCTCGCAACCCTCTAACGCTGCCCCAGATAGAGTGTCTGCCCTATGGAATCTGCCGCGAGCGATCCCAACCAGGAACCCTCGCGGCAAGGTCCGACGGACGGGCAGCTCGTCACCAAGTGCCTGACGGGCAATCGCAAAGCCTTCGACGAGCTCATCCGGCGGTACCAGCGGCAGGCGGTCGCCGTTTCCTATCGGCTGTTGGGCAACAGCCAGGACTCGCTGGAAGTCACGCAGGATGCTTTCCTCAAGGCTTTCACGAGCCTGGACACATTGCAGAAGCCGGAAGCCTTCGGCGGCTGGCTGATGCGAATCGTGTCGAACCTGTCGCTCAACTACCGCCGGAGTCGTAAGACGCGAACCGCCGTCCCGCTCGCGGAAGTGCTCGCCCCGCAGACTGGCGAGGCGACCGAAGCGCACGGCGGGGGCAGCGAGTGGATGTCGGCGGCCGGCAGCGATCCGGTCCGCCGCATGGAAGGCAAAGAGC
The DNA here is from genome assembly GCA_034666045.1 of Phycisphaerales bacterium. Taxonomy (GTDB): domain Bacteria; phylum Planctomycetota; class Phycisphaerae; order Tepidisphaerales; family Tepidisphaeraceae; genus JAICTV01. The sequence goes on from JAXDMN010000449.1 coordinate 1,659, forward strand.
TCGGCGTGAAGCTGAAAGAAGCGCTCGCCCAGCTCCCGGAAAAACAGCGGCTGGCGATCGTGATGTTCACGATCGACGAAATGCCGCAAAAACAAGTCGCCGAAGCGCTCGGATGCAGCGTCGAGGCGGTGAAGTGGCATGTGTTCCAGGGACGGAAGAAGTTGAAAGAGATTTTGAAGGAACACTTGTGAAACCATGATCGACGAGCAGCGTGAATTTCAGATCGCACAGTACGCCGACGGCACGCTGCCGGCGGCGGAACGCGCTGCGCTGGAACAGGTGCTCGCCGACGACGCCGACGCCCGCGCGCTGCTTGACGAATACCGCCGGCTCGACGCGTCGCTGAAGCGCGAGCTTCCCGTGCCGGCGATGAACTGGGATCGGCTTTCGGCGCATCTGTCGGACGCCGTCGCCGATGAAGATCGCGCGACGACCACGATTGCCTGGCCGCTTCGTCACGCCGGCAAGCTCGCGGCGGCCGCGGCGATCATCGTCGTCATCGGATCGATCGCCCTGTGGCACCTGCGTCCGGCGACGCCGGTCGAGCAGGTCGCCGTCAACCAGAAGCCACTGCTGACCGCGAACACCGCCGTCGTCATCGTCGAGATCACCGGCCCCGTCGCACAGGCGGCTTCGCAGCCGGCCGTCGCGCAGATCGAGATCGGCCCCTCCCAATGGGCCCGACAGACGAGTTTCGGCGTCGCCGACCAGGTCGTCTACCGCGAGCCGCGCGTGATGATTGCCAGCGGCCACGTCGATCGTCAAGATACCGGCCGGCTGCCGTTCTGATCGTTGCGCAGAATCGCCTCGGGCTCTCGCTGATTGTCATGCTGAGGTACTCCGAAGCATCTGCGTCCCACGACGTCCGGTGCCAATCCTTCGGGAGTCCCTCACGATGACAAACAAACCCCTCCTCATCGCGATCACGCTGCTCGCGCTCATCGCCGCGCCAGCCCTCGCGCAACAGAAAACCTCCGCGCTCATCAACGAAGAACTCGACAAGCTCTTCGACGCCGAGATCAACGGCACGCTTCCGCAGGCCGTCAAGATGATTGAGACCAAGACCGGCGTGCCGATCAAGGTCACGCCGCAGGCGTACGATCTGCTCCCGTGGGGCGAGCAGACGACGATCAACGCGAAGATCGCCAACCAGACGCTGCGCAAAGCGCTCGACGCGATCACCCGCAAGCTCGGCCTGATGGTCGAGCTCCACGACGAAGCGATCGAGATCAAGCCGCTCCCCGCGCTGCGCCGCCTCGGCCGGCGGGCGACCGTCGACGAACTGGCCGTGCTCGATCTGCTGGCGCGCACGGATCTGAAGCTCGACGCGGAGCATCCGACGGTCAAGCAGATCCTCGCCGCGGTCGACGCGAAGCTCGAAGAATTGAAAAGTCCCTTCGCGGTAGAGAACCGCGCCTTCGCGGACACGATCGTCAATACGCCCGTCGCGATCGCGCGCAATGCGACGCTGCTCGATGCGCTCGAAGCCATCCCCACCGCGACCGAAGCCACCTGGTATCCGTGGGGCGACACGCTACTCGTCCGCCCCAAGGCCGACCACGTGCGCGAGCTCTTGGGCCGGACGATCACGCGCAGTTGGAACGGCGTCGACGTCTCACAAGTGCTCGCCGAGCTGGCCAACCTCAGCGGCACGACCTTCGTGATCGAGCCCGGCGCCGTGCAGCGCATCGCCGGCGATTCGCGGAACATCCGCCTGGTTCTCGAGAATGCGCCGATCCAACAGGCGCTGGAAAGCATCGCCGGCTTCACCGGGCTGGCGTGGAGCGTGAACGAGAAGGGCGTCTACATCTGGAACGCCGGCAACGCGTCGGCGCAGACGCGCGAGCCGAGCATCGGGCTGCTCACGCTCGACAACGGCCTGCAAGTCGTCCTGCGCGAATCGCAAGTCCCCGCCGATCTGCGCGAGTACGTGAAGTTCAAAACGACTCAGCACTTCGAGAAGATGCGCCAGCAGATGCGCGAAGAAAACTTCAAACCCCCGACCACCGCGCCGACGACGCAGCGCCGCGATGATTTGTAGCGTTGCGCGAGAGCGCGCGGGTTAAGTCGACGTCCGCTGCCCCGACACGTGGGCGGCGACGTGTTCGTAGACGCTGGCGAGGAATCCCATCATCGGAAACGCCGTCTTGCGAAACGGCGGCGGCCCGAGCTGCTCGAGCACATGCTGGGCAGGCTCCGGCGGCGCGACGGAGATCAGCAACTCGACGTCCGGGCCGGCGCGGAAGAAATTCTCCGGCTCAGGCGGAAGGTACGGCGGCGGTTGTTGTGTTTCGACTTCGTTCATCACTTTCGCGTCCCTGAATTTGTCAGCATGACAAACGGTCGTTTGTGGTGCTGATCAAAACTCCCCAACCGCCTCATCCGACAGCCTCAGATACTCGCGCAATTCCGACGTCGACAGATCCGTCAACCACTCATCGCCGCCGCCCACGATTGATTCGGCGAGTTGCGTTTTCTCCGTCAGCAGCCGATCGATTCGCTCTTCGACCGTCCCAACCGCGATGAATTTATGCACCTGCACGGACCGCTTCTGCCCGATGCGGTGCGCGCGATCCGTCGCCTGGTTTTCCACCGCCGGGTTCCACCAGCGGTCGAAGTGGAACACGTGGTTTGCCGCCGTCAGGTTCAAACCGAGCCCGCCCGCGCGGAGCGAAAGGATAAAAATGCTCGGCGTGGTCGCGTCCTGGAACGCCTGCACCATCTCGTCGCGCTGCTTCTGCGGCGTGCCGCCGTGAAGGTAGAAGATGTTCGCCTTGAGCCGCTCCTTGAGGACTCGTTGCAGCAACGTGCCCATCTGCGCGTACTGCGTGAAGACCAGCGCGGATTCACCTTCCTCAATCACTTCCTCGAGCATGTCGACGAGCCGCTCGCACTTGCCGCTGCGGCGGTCGAGCTGCTCGCCGTTATGTTTGTTCTCGCTGAGCAGCGCGGGGTGATCGCAGATCTGCTTCAGGCGCGTGAGCACTGCGAGGATCAGCCCGCGGCGGCGAATTCCGCTGGCGGCGTCGATCTGGCCGAGCATCTCGGCCGTCGCGCGCTCGTACATCGCGGCCTGTTCCGGCGTCAGGTTGCAGAAGACCTTCATCTCGATCTTGTCCGGCAAATCGCCGGCGATTTCCGGATCGGTCTTGCTTCGCCGCAGCACGAACGGGCGGATCATCCGGCGCAGATGCTCGCCGCGGTCGCGATCGAGCAGCTTCTCGATCGGCACTGCGAAGCGCTCGCGGAAATCGCGCGCGCTGCCGAGCAGCCCCGGGTTCAGCACGTCCATGATCGACCAGAGCTCGGACAAATGATTCTCGATCGGCGTTCCGGTCAGCGCAATTCGCCGCGGCGCCGACAGCGACCGGATCGCCACGCTCGACGCCGCCGACGGATTTTTGATTTTCTGCGCTTCGTCCAGCGCCAGCCGATGCCATTTTACCTTCGCGAGATCGTCGCGATCGCGATGCGCCAGCGCGTAGCTGGTGATGACGACGTCCGTGCGCGCCGCCGCCGCGATGAACTCTTCCCCGCGCCGCCGCTGCGGGCCGTGATGGAGCAGAACGCGCATCTTCGGGGCGAAGCGTTCGAGCTCCTTCACCCAGTTGCCGACGACCGAAGTCGGCGCAAACAGCAGTGTCGGCCCGCATTTCTCGCCGTCGATCCGCTCGTGCAGGAGCAGCGCGATCAATTGGATCGTCTTGCCGAGACCCATATCGTCCGCCAGGCAGCCGCCGATGCCGAGGCGGTCGAGGAACGACAGCCATTGCAGGCCGCGAAGCTGGTAGGGGCGCAGCGTGCCTTTGAACGCCTCCGGCTGCGGAAGCTCCTGGGCCTTCATCGCCGGGAGCTGATCGAGCAGGTCTTTCACCCACGCGGTGCCGGCGAGTGCGACGGCCGGCGCTCGGCCGGCATCGCCGCCGCGCGACGTGGCGAACGCCGCACGAAACGCATCGCCCAGCGTGGTCGTGCCGGCCTTCTGCTTCTCCATCAGCTCGAGCGCAGCGGCGGCGAGGTCGGCTTGCATCTCCACCCAGCGCCCGCGCACTTTCACCAGCGGCGACTGCCGGCGGACGAGCGTATCAAATTCGTCCGGCGACAAATCCATCCCGCCCAGCGACACGCGCCAGTCAAATTCGAGCAGGCTGTCGAGCCCCATCCGCGACGGCCCGGCCGCCGAGAATCCGCCGCCCCGTCCGCCCGCGCCGCCGCCGTCATTCGAATTGGGAAACTCGCCGTCCCCATTCGACGGACGCAGCGCCATCACCAGCGACAGCCGGCGGTCCGTATCATCCGCCCACGACGGCAGCTCGACGGCGAACGATCGCGCGCGAAGCTCGACCGACCATTGCCGCAGGAATTGATTCGCCTCGACGGTCAAAAGTTCCACTTCGACCGGCGCCGGCGACGCGAGCACGCGCGCCAGCGGCGTGAACACTTCCGCCGCACGCGTCAACTCCGCGATGAACAAGCTGCGCAGCTCCGGCAACTGCCGCCCGAGTGGGCTCAGCGGCGAAACATCTTCCCACAAGCGCGCGGCGTCGAGCGGCTTGCCGTCGCCGAGCGGTTGCAGGCGCAACGTCACGCGCCACAGCGCCTGTTCCGGGGTGGCGACGTCTTCCGGCGGCTCGTGCAACGTGAAGGCGACCTGCCATCCCGTCGCCGGCGCGGCGCCGCCAAGCCGGCTGGACCAGAGCTGCACCTGGTCCGCCAGCACTTCATTGTCGCGCAGCTCGCCCGGCACCGTGCGATCCGGCGCCAGCATCGCCGACAGCAAGCGCATCTCCGGCCCCGCGCCCGGCTCGGCCGCCAGACTGTGAACGCGCGTGAAGAACGGATCGTTGCTGACCGCCCGGCGGATCAGCGCATCGGCCGCTTCGGTCAGGAATGAATCGATCAGCCCGAGCGCCGTCGCTTCTTCGCCGACGATCGCGCGGCAGCTCGGCGGCATCGAGTTGGCGAATCGCTCGAGCCGGTCCAGCTCTTCCGCGCTCGGCAAATGCAGCCGCCAGACCGCCTCGTGATGGGCGTTCGGCCGGCGGACGATCGGGTAAAACTTCTCCCGCCGAACGCAATCGGTCACGAATCGGGCGAGCGCGACCCAATACCGCACCGAATCCCCGCACTCCGCCGGCAGCGGTTCCGGCAGCGAGAGCAGCAGGTCCACCGCCTCGGTGGGCGAGAATTTAAGGGCCGATAACTCGCTCGCTTCCAGCCGGCCGTTCTGCGGCAGCCAGAGGCGCAGGGTCGCTTCCTGTGCCGCCGAGGCGAGCAGGGCGTCGGAGGAGATCTGCCCGACCAGGTCGCGCAGCTCCGCGGCGGTAGCGCCGCTCCACAGCAACAGCGATCGATCGTTCCAGTTTGCGTGAAGGGCCATCGGCAACGCGTTCCCCGCCGCCACGCGAAACCAACCGCGCAGCGGGGCGAAACAGTCTCGTCAGTTTTCGCTCGATGTCCAGCATTGATTTTCCGCGGTTTTGCTCCCTCTCTCCGGTACGCCGGGGAGAGGGCGGGGGAGAGGGGTCAGGTGCGCGTGGAGTTATTCACCGTTCGATTCGCCGCACCGCGCTGTGCGACGAATCGAACGGTGCGATACGTGGAGCGCCGCTCACCCCTCTCCCCAGCCCTCTCCCCGGTGTACCGGGGCGAGGGAGTGAGACTTCGGAACTTCTCGCCGCCCGCGGCGTCTAACGCCGATATCTGCCTCACAGAGGGGCGACTTCCGAGGAGCACGCAGGATGAAACATATTAAGTGGCTGCCGCTGGCATTGGCGGCGGCGTCAATCTTCGTCCGTCCCGATCCGCCGCAAGCTTATGCGCGGATCAAGCTGATCACGCTGCCCGTGCGCGAGCGCGTCGAGGTTCAACTCGATCATGAACAGGCGACGCTCGTCGAGGAAGAGCGGATCGTCCCGCTCGTGAAAGGCGAGAATCAGGTCGATTTTTCCTGGGCCGCCACGCAGATCGATCCGAACACCATCGTCTTCCGCGTCGTCGACAAGCCGGACGTGAAAGTGCTGAGCGTCAGCTATCCGCCGGGTGAGGCGGCGCTGGTCTGGACGGTCGGCGCCGGCGAATCCGGCTCGGCCCGCGTGCGCATCAGCTATCTCCTCGGCAATCTCGGCAAAAGTTTCAATTATCGCGCCGTCGCGACGCGCGACGAGAAAACGCTTGTCCTCTCGCAGTACATGCGCCTCCAGAATTTCGCCAACGAGGAATTCGGCAGCTCGAACCTCTGGGCCGGCTTCGGCAAGGAATTTTTGAAGCCGATCGGGCTGAACGAAACCAAAGAGATGCTGATGGCGAAGTACGAGAAGGTGCCGGTGAAGAAAACCTACACCTGCGACGTCGTCATGCACGGCTACATCGATGAGCCGCAGCAAAAACTCCGCGTGCCGATGCATTACGTGCTGAAGAACGACAAGAAAAACGGTCTCGGCGTCGCGCCGCTGGAAAACGGCAAGGTCCGCATCTTCATCGAGAGCGGCGGGGAAAATCCTACCGCGTTCCT
>JAXDMN010000450.1:0-13415 GCA_034666045.1 Phycisphaerales bacterium
GATGAATGTTTTGGATCCAATGGGTCTGGACGTCGAAGACGAAGAAAGAGACCCGGTCCGCAACTGCCAACGCTTCAGCAGATCGCACAAGATGGATCTGCCGGGCCTTAACAATGACAAGGCGCCGCTCTTCGGGTTTTTGTACTTCAAGATCGAATGGAAGGTCGAATTCGATTTCGGATTTGAGGAGTGCGAGGTCTGCTGCAAGCCGGATGGGAACTGGGAGAAGCGCAAGCGGCTCTATGTGCGGGCGAGATATGGCGGTGCAATTTCCGTTCTGGCAGGTTTCCGGTTCTCGACCGGTGATTGGCTGCCGGGCGCGAAGGTAAGCATTGAGGCCGGCATCAAAGGCGAAGCCTGGCTCCATGGAACGATGAGCGGTGAACTTGCTAACGATCCGTGCAAAGGGAAGAAGGAGTTGGGCGTCCTTCGCGTCTGCGGAAGCGGCAACGTGCGGCTCCGGCTGGGGGGCATCGCCTCGATCATGATCAAGGCGTCACGATGGTTCTCATGGGAAGTCAGCGGCCAGATTTACGGCCAGATTTCCTACAACGGTTTTGGCGTCTGTTTGAATTTCGATGAGAACGGGTTCCGTGACCATGAGATCAACTGGGGCAAGTGGGGTGATCCATCCATACAGGTCGAGTTTTGCTTTGGCGGATGCTATAGACGACAACTATGGCCGTAGGCGATATGACCGAATCCTCAGCGAATGATTCCGTTCAAATCGGGCCTACGCCCTATTGGCGCATTATCGCGACGGATACGGAAGTGACGCTGCTGCCCAGTAGCGCCCTGCGTCAGATGAGCAAAGCCGCCGTCTGGGTGTTGGTCGTGGTGGGGATGTTTGTCGCCGCGGTTCTGATTTGGGATCGCAGCTTGTGGTGGTCGGTTCCGCTGACGTTATTGATTGGCGCGATTTGCGTTCTGGTCATCGCCTTCTTCCAGCGGATTGAAGAAAAAAAAGGGCCGTGGCTTCGCTATCAGGTGCAATCCGGCCGCATCGAGCTGCCGCGGCTTGGCCAAGCCTATATGCGTCCCGACGTGGTGTCTTGGCAAGTCCATGGCCGCTGGTACGGCCACCCGCCGACGTCGTGGGTGCGCGAGCTTTTGGTCATCACGAAAAATGATCAAGGTGTTGAATCGTCCCACGTCATTCTTCGTTCGGAGGCGGGCATCAATCAACTGGCTGATGAGCTGTCGCGGTTGACGGGGATCCCGCGCAGGTAGCGGTCGGACTCACCGGTGGTGTCGCGGTGAACGAAACCAGCAAATGCCACGATTCCCGCCGCGCGCGAGGGCACTTCGACCGCTACCTCAGCGGGCGCGGCATTGATGTCGGCGCGGGAAGCGACGTGCTGAAGGCCCCGGATGCGCAGGTGCGCGCTTGGGATTTGCCCGACGGCGACGCGCAGGTGCTTGCCACCGTGGCGGACGGACAACTCGACTTCCTCTACAGCTCGCATTGCCTCGAGCACGTGCGCTGCGTCCCGACCGCGCTGACGAATTGGACCCGCGTGGTGCGGCCCGGCGGGCACCTCTATGTCGTCGTGCCCGATTACGAACTGTACGAGAAGATGAAGTGGCCCTCGCTCTTCAACAACGATCACAAGCAGACGTTTTCCACCCGCATCACCCGCGCCATGCCTCAGCGCGAGAATCACTGGCACATCGACCAGGACCTGCGGCCGCTGTTCATCGAACGCGGCGTCGAGTTGCTCGAATGCGAGATTGAGGATGCCGGCTTCGACTACAACAACGGCCCGGCCGATCAGACCCGCGGCGCAGCACTCGCGCAAATCCTGTTGATCGCCCGCAAGCGTCCGGTCGCTCAATGACGCCGCAGGAAACGCCAGACCGTTGGAGTTCGCCCGCCGTGATCTGCCCTGCGCCGCGGCGCGGGCGGGTGCACGGCATCGATCCCGGCCTGACGTCTAATGTTGCGTCGGTCGCAGAAGATCTCATGATGTTTCACCGCGTTGGCGGCGGGCAGCTTGGCATCGCCGCGCACGCGTTGCGGGTGATGCATTCTCATCGGCAGCTAACGCGTAGCGCGCTGGAGGCCGGCGGCATCCTGCTCGGCCAAACAATTCGGCGCGGCCACGAGGTCGTCATCGACGTTGCAACCGCACCGGGCGCCGGCGACCGACGCACCCGCAGGTCCTTTGCTCAACGCCGCAGGACGGCACAGGAAATGATCGAGGCGAGCTGGCACGCTTCCGGCGGGAGGCGAATCTACCTCGGCGAGTGGCACACGCACGCCCAGGACGATCCTGCCCCGTCGCGCCTTGACCGTCGAACCTGGCAGCGCATCGCCACGACCGCGAACTATCTCCACGGCTTCCTCTTCTTCATCATCGTCGGGCGCGTCAGGATTCGCGTGTGGGAAACCCGCACAGGCGGCGGGCTGTCTCAGGCGAGGCTGGCGTCACCAAGCTAACGGGAAGTTTCAGGTCAACCTGGCATCCGCGGAAATTCCTCCCACGAGTCGCCGGGGCGGAGTCGCGCGTTGTACTCGCAGAACGATACCGCATTGCCGTGCGTGTCGAGGGTGTGATGGCAGCACGCCGAGATGCGATCCTGGTCATACGTGAAGCGGTCCATGAACGGCTTGATTGCGATGCCCACCCCGTCCCGGGCGCGGATCAGTTTTCGCCCGAGCAGCGCCGTCGCGCGTTGACGCAGTGAAGATGAACGGTTGCCGACCACGCCTCGAAGCTCATCCGTCGAGAGGATCGTTTTGTACGCGACGCGGTCCATCGCACGCGCCAGGTCGATGTGATTCGCGATGTTCACCGTTAAGCCAAAGCGACGTGCGGACAGCGTGACCCATCCGCAGTTCGGGTGACTGCACGGAATCGGAAGGAATTCATCTTCCGTCATTTGCTTTCGCGCTTGCATGACGATGGCCTTCACGACGTCCGAAAGCGTCAGCCGGTTCATCGGGTCGGGCGGCAGGTCATAACGTCCCGAATACGTCACCGGCTGAAGCGCCGCGACCTTCACCACGCTGTGCCGCAGCGCCGTGTCAACGACCCAGCCGACATCCGCTTCATTCACGCCCCGTGCGACCGTCATCGTCAACTGCATGTAGACCTGCAACTCAGCGAGGTTCTCGATCACCCTCTGGCGGATCGCAAGCGTGTTGGCGTCTCGTAGCGGTTTGTTCGTCGCAACGTCGCGGCCGTCGAATTGCAGCAGGACCATTGTCTTATCTTTGAACGCAACGAGTCGTTCCGCGCACGCGCGCCGGGCTAACAGGATGCCATTCGTGGGAATGTAAATCCGTTTGACGCCGTCCATGCCATTCACGAACGCAAGCATCTCCCAGAACTCGGGATGAAGCATCGCTTCGCCGCCGGTGAGCTGGACGGAGTCCAGTCCTCCTTTCTGCTCGACCAGGCGGGTCCGATCAAGCAACAAAAAACCCGCAAGCGACGCTCAATGCGTCACTTGCGGATTGGGCTCCGATCGGAACCAGTGGTGTCGTGACAACCGTAGCTACAACCGGTTCTCATTCATCAAGCGAATGATTTCGCGCGGCTGGAGGGCGCGGTCGGCGATGAAGAGCTCGTCCATTTCGCCGCTGAAACGCTCGGTGCGGACGCCCTTGATGCCGAGGCGACAGCCGAGCCAGATCGTGCCGCTCGTGGCGTAGGGGTCGCCGGATTTCATGAAGATCTCGCTGCCAGGCGGTGAGGGTTTGCCTTCACCTTCGAGCCGGCCGTCGACGTATTGCCTCACTTCGATCGGGCGCTCGGGATCGGTGGTGGGCATGAAGACGATGGCAATGTGATGCCAGTTGCCGTCGCGGAGCGGCGTCGAACCAACGGCGAACCCGCGGCCGTAGTCGGTGCGCAGCGCGCCGACAATCCCTTCGGTGGGATTGCGATTCCAACTGATGTGGAACGGATGCGAGCCGAACTTTTCACTGTTGGCTCCCCAGGCGACCATCGCGTATGCGTTGGAGAGATTGCCGTCCTTCGGCACCTTCGTCCAGAACACCACGGTGTGCGGCGCATTGGCCGACATGCCGGGGAACGCCGCCTTTGCGTAAAGCTTGCCGTCGAAGCGCAGCCCGCCACCGCGACGCCCCTCCGTCTGCGCGGCCAGCGCGGACTTGGGGACGATCTGCATCTGTGCCGCGGTCGGGTCGACCGAGATGCCGGATGCATCGACCTTGAAAGCGTCGCCGCCATCGTCGTCGAATGACCAGTGCGCGTACCCAGGCGGTGAAACGAACTGGTCAAGCATCACCGGGCGGCTCAGTTCCTCAAAGCGCTGCTTGCTGTTCTGCACATCGGAGACGCCGGAGGCGGCGAAACGGCGTGATTCCATCTCGCGCAGGACGATCGGAGGCTGGTCGGGCGACGCACGCGGTGCGGCCTCGACTTCGCCCTTGAGCACCAGCACTTCCGCCATGGTGCCCGCGGCGTCGGCGATCATCGTGAACTCGGTCCCGAGATCGACCACTTCGACCGACGGGTTGGAGACGCTGAAGCCGACCGCTTCGGGCGGCACGCTCGCTTTCAGTCGGCCGCGCGTGAGCGTAGCGCTCCATGCCGAGTTGACATCAAGCGAGGCGGGACCTTGGAGCACAACTTGTGCGCCGGAGTCGAAGGTGATCTGCGCGAAGCCCTTGGCGATATCGACCTGCTGTCCTTTGCGCAGATGTGCGCCAAGCAAGATCGAGGTGTCGCTGTTCGCCCACTCGCATTCGCGGGAGGCGGTCAATTGCGCGACGAACTCGTTGTTGTCGCTGGTCGTGGGCTTGGCGACGACGACGGCAATGTTGCCCGTGCCGCGCGCGGGCGTCGGCGGCGCGACGCGATCAAGTCCGCGCTGAACCCATATTACCAGTGCGAGCGACGCCGCCGCCGCAAGTAGGCCGAACGTCCACCGCCACGGGCGAGATGGATTCGGCAGCGGCAGAGGAATATCCGGCTCGCCCGTCTGCATCTCCCCGGCGTAGTGGCACAAGCTGGCGGAGAGTCCGGTGACGCGCACGTAAAGCTGCCGCGCCTCTTCCGAGCTCGTCAGCCACTGCGAGAGGATCGCCTTCTGCTTTTCACTCAGCGTGCCGTCGACGACCGCATTGCAAAGCTCGTTCAGCTCGAGAATATCGGCATCGCTTAAACTCATGCTGCACCTGCGCCGGCCAAACGGGTGCTCACGCAGTCGAGCAATAGTTTACGCAGCCGACCCAGCGCCTTGTAGGCCGTTTGCAACGTTCGCCCCGAGCGGCGCGCGGCTTCGTCGACGCTGCCGCCCGGTTCGTAGCGTGCAATCAGCAGCTCGCGGTCGCGCGGATGGAGCCGTTGCAGGCAATGCGCCAGCGCCTCGTGACGCTCATCCAGCTCGTCGACCATCGAGCTGGCGGTCCGGGCGACGACGTCAACGATGTCCTGATCGAACACGACCTTGGACCGCGCGAATTTCTGGCGGGAATAGCGAACGCGCCAATACGCGATCTGACACGCCCAGGCGACGAAATCCGTGCCCTCTTTGAACTCGTGAAATTTCTCGCAGATCACGAGGCTCGTTTCCTGAAGCAGATCCTCAGCGTCAGAACGGTTCGGCACCAGGACGTAGATGTAGGAGAACAACTGGCGTTGATGACGGGTCATCAACGTCATCAGGCGCTTGCGGTCTTCCGTTTCATTGCACGGATCTTGTTCCATGGGAACACGTCAATTCCGTACGTCTGAAGCCAGTAATAGCAACGGCGGGTGGATTTAGGACAGGGAAGCAGTCTGAGCCCACCAATCGCTCACACCGCGAAGTTAACCGTTCACCGCGCGGGCTTCTTCTCGACAAGCCAGAGGTTGCGGAACTGAACCGGCTCGCCGTGCTCCTGCAGCATCAGCGGCCCGGTCGGCGCCTCGCCCAGGCGACCGGCCGCGCCGTGCGGCGAATCCAGCTCCTGATTGTCGTAAATCTTCACGCCATTGAGAAGAACGGTCGCACGGGCGCTTTCGGTCTTCTTGCCGGCGGCATCGACGCGGGGGGCGCGGAAATCGATGTCGAACGTCTGCCACGCCAGCGGCGGGAGCGTCGCCTGGACGCGAGGGCGGATTTTTTCCGTGCAGTTATCCAAGCCGCCGTTGGACGAGCCGTCGATCCGGCCGTAACTGTCGTTGATGTTCACTTCGTATCGCGTCTGAAGGAAAACCCCGCTGTTCGTCGGCGAACCGAGGATGCGGAATTCAAGGTGCAGATGACAATCGCCGAACTTGGCGTGCGTGATGATGCAATCGGTGCCGGGCACGACTTCGACCGCGCCGCCATCGATGAGCTTCCACTGTGCGGGCCCGTCTTCTTTCAACCACTCCTTGCCCGCCTTCTTCGCCCAGGCGTCAAGGTGCTTGCCGTCGAAGAGCACGAACGCGCCTTCTGGTGGCGGCGCGCCGAGCGTCGGTGACGTGCGGGTGACGTGCCGGAGGTTGAACTGCTCGCTCCCCTTGCTGCCCGCGAAGCGCGACTGGGTGATCGTGGCGGTCCATCCGTCGCCGGTGAAGGTGACGGCGTCGTTCGAGCGCGTCCCACGAAGAACGGCGAGAGGTTTCTCCGGTGCATCGAACGCGGTGAGCAGATTCGCCCGATAGTTCCCGTCCGGCAACAGGAAAACCTGTGCGACGACGCCGCCGGACTCGCCCTTCCAGTCGCCGACGAGCGGATCTGGCTTGGCAGGGACGAACGCGACGGATTTTTCCGCGGCGAACATCGGTGAAGCGAGCATCAAGAGCGCGGCGATTGCGAGTTTCATCGTTATTCCGGTAAGGGCTGGTCTTTGGTCTCAGGAAGAAACGGCAGGACGACGATGCCGAGCAGCAACACAACGCTCACCCACATTCCGGCGGCGCGGAAGCCTTCGATGTTCCCGCCGAGGCCGCGGGTGATTCGCCCGAGCGTGAAGGGCGCGGAGGCGGCGATCAGGCGGCCGAAGTTGTAGCAAAAGCTCGTGCCGGTGCTGCGCAGGCTCGTCGGGAACAACTCCGGCAGATAAATCGCGTAGACGCCGAACACGGAGTACTGCCCGAATCCCATGATCGGAAGCATCCAGTAAATCTGCTCGATCTCGCGGAGGTATTTGAAGACCAGCAGCGTGCACAGAAATGAAAGCAGCAGCGCCACGGCGAACGCCGGCCGACGACCTTTCATCTGTGCGAACTTTGCCAGCGTGAGCATGCCCAGGAATCCACCGACGTTCTGCAGCAGCAGGCCGAGCGAGCTCCAGTAAGCCTTCTTGCTCGCCAGCGCGGCGGCGGACAGACTTTCGTTCGCGGCGAGATGGGAATCGATGATCGATCGGATGATCTTCGGATGAAAATTCCCGATGCCCCAGAGGCCGATGATTCCGGCGCTGCACAGGATCAATCCAAGCCAGGCGTGCCGCGCCCAGCGCGGATCTTTGAGCAGCGTCGCGTAGGACCCGAACTTGACGCCGATCCGCGCGCCCTCCGCTTTCGCCTGAACCCATTTCTCCGGCTCTTTCAATCGGCGAAGAATGAAAACGCACAGAAACGCCGGCGCTGCGCCGATGAGGAACATCGCCTGCCACGCCTTCAGCCCCAGCGGCAGGAAATGTCGCGCGGCGAGAATCCCGATGCCCATGCCAAGCACGCCGGCGGTGATATTCCCGAGCGACGAGAGCGATTGCAGCAACCCGAGCGCCGGCGCGCGGCTGCGATCGGGGACGGAATCTGCAACCAGCGCGACTGCCAACCCAAACACGCCGCCCACGCCCAAGCCGGTCAAAAATCGATAGGCGCAAAAGTCCGCGAATCCCGTGGAAAACGTGCTCAGTCCCGTGCAGACCGAGTAGAGCAGGATCGTGAGCGACAGCACCTTCGCCCGTCCAAATCGATCGCCGAGCGCGCCGAACACCAATCCGCCGATCGCCCAGCCGACGAGGAAAACCGACGTCGTGTACGGCGCGTACTCCACCGCCTTCGCCTTGTCCGCCAGCAGGTCTTCCATCGCGCCGTCCCGCGCGAGGTTAAACAACTGCTGATCGAGACAATCGAACAGCCACGCCAGCGACGCAATCGCGAAGACGAACCAGTGATGACGATTGAAGCTGCGCCACCACGGCTGCGCATCATCCGAAGCCAGCGGCGCGGGAGGATTGGTAGCGATGGAGCTCAACGGCCCGTTGCTGAGGAGTAGTAGGCGCCAAGCGTGCCAATCAGCTTCGACTGGAGCTCAGCGACGTCGATTGTTCCAGACTGGCGATGAATGATTTTCCCGTCCGGCGCAATGATCAGCGTATACGGCACCGGCCCGGGCGATGACGGATCGAGCGCCTGCATCAGCGCGTCGAGGTCCGCGCCGGTGAAATGATAGTTGTTCGTCTGACGGCCTTCGGTCTTGAGCGAGCGTTGCACGCGGTTCGGAATGGAGGCGTGCTGCTTCTCGAGGAACTCTTTGACCTTCGTCTCATCCTTCGGATCGTCCACGCTGATCGTGATCAGCTCGAAGTCGCGATTCGCCAGCCGGCGCGAAATTGAAACCAGCCCGGGAAACTCTGCCACGCACGGCGCACACCACGTCGCCCACACGTTGACGAGACGCACCTTGTTGGTGCCATTTTTCGCCAGCCTGGCGACGCCGGCGGCGTCGATCGACTCCAGCGTCACCGGCGAATTGCTCCACTGCTCGTTGACTGCCAGCACTTTCGACTTGTTCTCCAGCCATTTCGTCGAGCAACCCATCGGGCGGGTCGTCTCGACGGGCGCCGGCTTGCCGACGAGGAGCGCTTCGACCGCGTTGCGCGCATCGGGCGACTTCACCGTCGCCGGATCGGCAATTCGTGAATCATCCACCCGCCCCGCATAGCGCAGCCGCCGCTCGCGATCGAACACAAACACGTGCGGCGTGCAGAGCGCGCCGTACGCCTTGGCCGTCTTCTGCGTGTCGCCGTCGTAGAGATACGGAAACGTGAAGCCGTTCTCCTTTGCGTACAGCTTCATCTCGTCGTAGCTGTCGTTGTACTTGCTGTATCCCAACTCGCCGATGTCGACCGCGTCCGGGCTGTTGGGATTGATCGCAACGACCACCAAGCCGCGATCTTTCAGCTCGGCCGCCATCGGCAACAAGCGGGTTTCGGCGGCGTGGGAGTACGGACAATGGTTCGAGAGAAACGCGACCATCAGCACGGGCGCGTCTTTGAAATCGGCGAGCGTGTACGTCTTGCCATCCACGCCTTTCAGCGAAAAATCCGGCGCTGCATCGCCGATTTTCAGCCGATGCGCATCAGGCGGCATGTCGCTTTCGAGATCTTTCCCTTTCGACACGCTCGGCCGCGTCTGCGCGCGCACGGAGACCGCGCACAGGAGCACCAGCGACATGACGAGGAGCGCACGCTTCATGTGATCTACGCCGTTTGTTGAATCGCTTCGCGGAACAGCTTCACGAACGCCGGCACGACCGTGAACGGGTCGTAGCCGTCCGCCCCTTTATTTTTCGACAGCGTTTCGATCGGCAGATACCCGCGATAGCCGGACGTGCGGACGATCTTCATCAGCTTGACCAGGTCCGTCGGGATCTCCGACTCCTGGCCGAACGGCTTCTCCTTGATCTGCCAGTTCACCGCGTGCGGCGCGACCTGCGCGATGTCTTTGTATGGGTCCGGCGTCTTGAAGTAGCCGGTGTCGACGATCGGGCCACACCATTCGGAATTGACGGCGTTCACGAGCGCCATCAGTTGATCGGCGGTCTGAAGAAAATCCCCGTGATTCTGCACGCCGATGATCACGCCGAATTTTTTGCCGTGTTCCGTGCAGTCGTGCAGCGCTTCGACGATGTACTTCTGCACGTCGTCCCGTGTCAAACCCTTGGCGACGTCCTGCCAGCTCATCGCCTTCATCTGCGTGTCGGCGAAGACGCGCAGGACTGGCGCGCCCATGCGGGCGGCGACTTCGACCCACTGCTTGATATGCTTCACCGACGCGTCGCGCTCGGCCTTCTCCGACGTGGTGAAATTGTTCCGCACGCCGGTCCCGCTGATGCCGAGCCCGAGGCCGAACGCTTTGCGCTTGAAGTTGTTGACGAATTCGTCCGGCGGGACTTCGGGATAGGTCGGGAAGAAATAGCCGGTCGCATCGATGCCGTCGAAGCCGTTCTTGGCGCAGAAGTCGAGCAGCGCCATGAGGCTGATTCCCGCGCCGCGCTGCTTGTTGAAGTCGTTCAGCGCTTTGCTGAACGAATACGCGTTAAGCGAGACCTTGTAGCACGCGCGTTCCGTTGCGTTGCCCATCGGCGCCTGCGCCGGGGCAGTCGCGGGCGCGGCGGAAAGCAACGTCGTCGTCCCCGCCGCCGCGGCAGCAGCGACGCCCAACGCGGAAGCACTTTTGAGAAAACCCCGGCGAGTTTGCTGATCGTTCATTTGGGTCACACGTGGATAGACAACGACCGCCCCGGCCATCCCGCAAGAAGGGAGCAGCTCTTACGCGTTAATAGCACTCGGCGCCTGCTTTGGGACACCCGCTCTTTCGATGTCTCGATTCGGACAGCGAGTGCTATTAGCGCAGCGAGAGGGATTCCACATCGTCAAACGACTAGTGGCAACGGGAGAGTGTGACATGCAGCGCGCAGACGGCAATCGGCGGCGGGACCGACTGAATAAATTTCTCGCTCTAGCGGTGGCGGCGATACCCCATCGCCGCGGCGGCAACCAGACCGGCGCACGCAGCCGTCCTCATCTGGGATGCCAACCCCACGAATCCTACAGCGCCCACCGACGGCAGCGGAAACTGGAACACGACCACCGACGCGAACTGGTCTAACGGCGCGGCCGACTCCACCTGGCTGAATGGCGAAACCGCCGCCATCGGCAGCGGCGGAGCAGCCGGCACCATCACGATCGATGACTCATCCGGCACGGTCTCTGCCGCCGGGATCAACTTCACTGCCGTCGGCAGCGGCAACTACACCGTCGCCGCCAGCGGCGTAAGCACGCTCACGCTCGTCGGCGGCGCGAATATCAACCTCGCGAGCGGCGTCAGCCCAACGATCGCCGCGCCCATCACCGGCAGCGCCGGTTTGACCATCACCGGCGTTGGCGGCACGCTCAACCTCGCCGGAAATAACACCTTCACCGGCCCGGTCGCGATCAACAGCGGCAGCGTCGTCATCGCCGCCGGCGGAAATCTTGGCGCGAGCACGAACGCCGTCTCGCTCGGCACGTCTAATGTCGCGCCCTCGAGCGGCGATCCGGTCGGCGCGCTATCGCTCGGCGCTGGCGCGAATGTTACCGTCGGCAGCTTCACTTCCGCGACGAACAACACGACCGGCATCAACACGTTGGCGATCGACACCGGCGCAGCGCTCAACGTCAACAGCAGCCTCGCCGGCACTGGCATCAACGGCGTCTTCGTGGTCGGCAGCCCGAACGCCTTCACGACCGCGCCGATTACGACCAATCTCACCGTCAGCGGCGCCGGAGCCCTCAACGTCTCCGGCGGCGCGGCGAACTCCAGCTTCGTCGTCGGCATCGGCAACAGCCCGTCGAGCACCGCCACGCCCACCCCCACTCTCGACATGCGCAACCTCGCGAACTTCACGTTCACCACCGGCACCGGCCCGACGCCCCCGCCTGCGGGGCCGGGCGGAAACGAATTTCTGGTCGGCGTCGGGAACAGCGAAATGGCGACCGCCTACCTCGCGCAGAACAGCACAATCACCGCCGGCACGATCTCCGTCGGCGATTCCAATCCGACGCCCGGCTCGACCGGCAATGGAACGCCGGTCACCGGAAGCAATCCGAACACGCTAAACCTCGGCAGCGCGACGAACGTGCTGAACGCCAACACGATCATCCTCGGTTATGGACGCTCGCGCGGCATCCTCCAATGGGCCACCGGCGTGACCACCGGCACCGTGCAGATCAACGGCGCCGCCGGCGGCGCAAGCACCGCCGATATCATTGTCGGCACCTCCTCCGGCGGCACGCCCGCGGGCACCGCAAGCCTCATGGATGTCACCGGACACGCCGCCACCATTCAGGCCGGCACGGTCATCGTTGGTCAAATGGCCGGCGGCACCAGCGGCAGCAGCACCACCAAGGGGGGACGAATTGATTTCGACATCGGCACCTTCAACGCCGCCAACCTGCGTCTCGGCGTCGCGACCAGCGGCACGTCGGGCGGCGCGATCGTCGGCACGTTCAACCTCGGGTCCAGCGCCAATTCCACCGGCGTCCTGAACGTCAGCAACCAGTTCCTCATCGCCTCCAATCAAGGCGGCGCCGGTGCGTCGCGCGGCAACTTCGTCATCAAGGGCGGCACCGCCAACATCAACACCAACATCATCGACAACAGCCTGCTCACGCAGCCCGCATCGGTCACCAACCTGACGCTCAGCGGCGGAACGCTGAACATGAACGGCTACGCCATCGGCACGACCGCCGCCGGCACCGGCGGAACGCGCGTCATCAGCACCATCACCCTCCCAGCAAGCGGCAACAGCGCCGCGCTCATGAACCTCGGCGGCAACGGCATCAACAACGCCGGCTTGACCATGAATGGCACGGGAACGCTGATCCTGACCGGCACGAACACCTACACCGGCGGAACGATCGTCACCGGCGGCATGTTGCAGGTCGGCCAGGCGAGCGACGCGGCGCCGCTTACCAATCCGCTCGGTGCCCCGGCCGCCGCGGTCACGAACAGCGCCACGCTCAGCTTCGGCAGCAGCCAGAGCGTCACCGTTCCCAACGTGATCAGCGGCGCCGGCACCGTCGCGCAGACCGGGAGCGGAACGACGACGCTGAACTCCGCGAACACCTACACCGGCCCGACCGCGGTGGCCGGCGGAATCCTCCGAGCGACCAACATCGCCAACGGCGGAGTCGCCAGCTCGATCGGCGCGTCGACCAGCGCCGCGTCGAACCTCCTGCTCACCGGCGGCACGCTGCAATACACCGGCGGCGGCGTCAGCACCAACCGGCTCTTCAGCGTCTCAGCCGTCGGCGGCGCGCTCGATGCGTCCGGCGGCGGCGCGATCGTCTTTAACAACGCGGGCGCCATCGTCTCCGCCGACCCCGCCGCCCGCGGCACGACGACCAGCATCACCAGCACCCGCGTCGTGCTCCCAAGCGTGCTCGATCTGGTCGTCGGCATGGGCGTCACCGGCACAAACGTCCCGGCGAACACGACAATCAGCTCGATCAACCGCACGACCAACAGTATTACGTTGAGCAACCAGCCCACCGTCGCGGGCCCGGACACGCTCAGCTTCAGTACAACCGCGCGCACACTCACGCTCACCGGCAGCAACGTCGGCGGCAACACGATCGCCGGCGTCCTCGCCGACTCCGCCGGCGGCGCGGCACTTTCGCTCGCGAAGTCCGGCGCAGGCGTCTGGACACTCAACGGCGTCAACACCTACACCGGCGCGACCAGCGCCAGCGGCGG
>JAXDMN010000451.1:0-25120 GCA_034666045.1 Phycisphaerales bacterium
GGGGAGAGGGAGTAGGTCACTCTTCTTGCTTCCCCGCTTGCCCGATCCGCTACGCGCGGCGTAACCTGTTGTCAGCACCATGGACGACCGCCGCGGACAACTGCTGATCGCTTCTGCGCGCCTGCGCGATCCGAACTTCTTCAAGACCGTCGTGCTGCTCGTCAAGGACGATGACGAGGGCGCCCTTGGCGTCATCCTCAATCGCCCGCTCGAGATCACCGTCGCGGACGCGATCGCCGAGCAGGTTGACGCCGCCGAGGGCGTCGAGGAGCCGATCCACCAGGGCGGGCCTTGCGAAGGTCCGCTCACCGCGCTTCACGCGAACTTCGCCGCCGAGGGCGAGGAAGTGTGCGACGGCGTTCGCTTCACGATGGACCGCGAGGCGATCGAGTGGCTGCTGGCGAACAACAAGGGCCCCATCAAGTACTTCGCCGGCTACAGCGGCTGGGGCCGCGGTCAACTCGACGCCGAACTGAGCGAAGGCGCCTGGGTGCTGACGCCGGCAACGTCCGAGCACGTCTTCGAGCGCCAGGGCGATTGGTCGAAGCTGACGACTTGGCTGTCGCTCGGGCGATCGATCGACATCGGACGGATTCCGGATGATCCGTCGCTCAACTGACTTACTTCCATCTGCAACAATTCTCCGCGCTCAGGTCCGGCCGTGCACATTGAACCATCGGCCGCAGAAGGAGCACTTCACGTCGCCCATCGGCGAGACTTCCGCGCGCTCGTCGAGTCCACCACCGCAGTGCGGGCACGTGTAGCCGCGCGGTTTTCCGGTCGCGGCGGCTGACGCTTCATCCGCCGTTGCCGCCGCTTGTCCGCCTCGCGCCATCAGGCCGCCGCCGGTGATCGCGCTGAACGCCAGTGTGCTGCCCATCGCGACAAAGACCAGCGCGATGCAGCTTCCGACCAGCTTGAAGATGATCGGCGGATCGCCCATGCCGTCGCTGAACCACAGCGAGCCGATCACGACCAGGCCGACCGTCGCGAAGGCGATGCCGAAGACGGCGCCGATGAATCGGCCGGCGGCGGTGACCTGCGGGGGCGGGAACTGACGCGGTGGGTTCGCCATCCGTTCGATTCTCGCCGTTCGCAGGCGAATTGGTAGACTCAATTCACCATGGCCCAACTGATCATCACCGCCGTCGGACCGGATCGACCTGGCATCGTCGGCGAGTTGACGGCTCACCTGCACGCGGCCGGCGGGAACATCCTCGACTCGCGGATGATCAACCTGCGCGGCGAGTTCGCGATGATGATCCTGCTCGACGTCGCCGAAGACGCCGCCGCGCGGATCGCGGGCGAGCTGCCGGGTCACGGCGATCGCATCGGGCTGCGCCTGACCGTCACGCCGCAACAGGCCCGCGCCGCGCGCCCGGCGGACGGGATCCCGTACCGCCTTAAGACCTATTCGATGGACCAGCCGGGCATCCTCGCGCGGCTGACGGCGGTGCTGCGCGCGATGGGCGTCAACATCGAAGAGCTCGAAGCGCGGCAGGATTCCGCGCCGTTCGCCGGCTCGCCGCTGTTCTCGACCGAGATGCGCCTCACCGTTCCGCGCGGCGTTCCGCTCGCGCAGCTCCGCCGCGAGCTAGAGAATGTCGGGAATGAGTTGAACTGCGACGTCGACCTCGATCCCGCCTAGTTGTCTCCGCCCGACCCCCTGATCAGGGAACATGACGTCGCGCCGGCGTCAGCTAATCTCTCCGGCATGTCGATCAAACTCCGCCAACCGACGCCCGCTGACGCCGATGCAGTCGCGCGGCTGATCTTCGATGCGTTCAGCTCGTTTCACGACAAGCACAACATGCCGCGGGATTTTCCGTCGCTCGATGCAGCGATCGGGCTCACGCAGGCGTGGATAAATCACCCGCAGGTGTGGGGCGTGCTCGCCGAACGCGCGGGCGACGGGCGCATCGTCGGCTGCAACTTTTTGGACGAGCGCTGCGACGCCAAAGGCGTCGGGCCGATCTGCATCGACCCGGCCGAGCAGGGCGGCGGCATCGGACGCAAGCTGATGCTGGCCGTGCTCGAACGCGCGCGAGAGACGAACGCGCGATCGGTCCGCCTCGTGCAGGAGGCGTACAACACGACCTCGATGGCGCTCTACGCGTCGGTCGGTTTCGATGTCAAAGAGCCGCTGGCCGTCATGATCGGCATGCCGACGGGGAAACCGTCCGCTGGGGTGAACGTGCGCCCGATGAGCGAAGCCGATCTGCCGGCGTGCGCGATGGTGTGCCGCGCAGTTCATGGCATCGAGCGCACCGGCGAGCTGCGGGACGCGCTCCAGCATTTCCAACCGTTCGTCCTCGATCGCGGCGGACGGATCCGCGCGTACGCGTCGACGCCGAGCTTCTTCCTGATGAACCACGGCGTCGCCGAGACCGAGCAGGACATGAAAGACTTGCTCCTCGGCGCCGCGCACGAAAGCGGCCGGCCGATCGGGTTGCAGGTGCCGACGCGCAACGCGGGTTTCTTCCGCTGGTGCCTGTCACAGAAGCTCCGGATGATGAAACCGACGACGCTGATGGCGAGCGGCGAATACCACGAGCCGCCGATGGGGGCGTGGTGGTTTCCTTCGATCTTGTATTGAGCGGTGGGACGGGTGGGCCTTCGGCCCGACCGCTACGCGCGGAAGACAGCGGTTACGCGTCACTCGTCATTCCTCACCGCGCTTTGGATATTGATTTGCTGTCGGGGTCGTAGAAACGCAGCAGCGCGTCTTTCCATTCGCCGGCGTAGTCGACGCCGATGCGCTTGCTTGTCGCGATGCGCGGCGCAAGGGGCTGGGCGTCGTCGATCAGGAACAGCTTGTCGCTCAGCGTCAGGTCGAGCGTGTTGTCGGCCAGCGTGATGCGCATCTCGCGACAGAGCTTGCCGGGGCCGGACAAGTTGGCTTCCAGCTCGTCGAGCGGTTCGGCGGCGCGGATCAGGACGGCTTCGGCGACGCCCGGCTCGCCCGAGACGATGTTCAGCATCGGGTACATGCCGTAGATGAGGTAGATGTACGCGTGGCCCGCGCGGCCGAACATGATCTCGGTGCGCTTGGTGCGGCCCTTGGAGGCGTGACACGCGAGATCGTGCGGGCCGACGTAGGCTTCGGTCTCGACGATCCGCGCGCGATAGGTGCACCCGTCGACGCGATGCACGAGCACCTTGCCGATCAGCGCGCGGGCGAGGTCCGTCGCGGGCCTGCGGTAAAACGCGCGGCCGAGACGTTTGCCCCGCCGGCGCGGCGCGCGAGTGGTCGATGAGTTGTTGGCGGTGCGCGACGCGGCCATGCGTCACAAGCTTAGGCGACGCGGGGCGTTTCTGGCACTAGCCGGCGAGGTTCTGCCGCGGCGATCAGCCGGGCACTTTTGCGACGTACCACTTGCCGTCGAGCTGCTTCATTTCCAGCGCGTAGACCTTGTCGGCGGACGAGATCGTCGTCACGCCGGCGGGCGTGGTCACCGGGGCGGTGAACTCCGGATTCGCCGGGATGCGCTCGCGGAAACGCTCGCGCGCGCCGCTCTTCATGTAGGTGGCGCTTTCTTCCCACGCCTCGGCCTCCGCCGGGACGTAGAACTTCGCCGCCGATGAGATGTTGCCGGACTTGAGGTTCTTCGAGAACGCGGTGGCGACGGCGATCGGATCGGAACGATCGACGCCGGTGAGCCATTGATAACCAACGATCAGGACCGCCACGGGGATGACGATCAGCATCAGCTTTTTGAAATTCACGGTGCTCGCTTTCGGAGGTAGGAACAACTTCGGGAGGACTCCGCACGTGCTGGCCGCGCGGCGGCGTATACGCCGAGGCTACGGTAGCAGGTTCAGCCCTGGCCCTGTTGGGAATTCGCGGAATGTTCGGTAAATGGCTTCGGGACCAGCGAACCGAACTGAACGGCACGGTTACATCGCCACGCCAATGATCCGACCTCGGCCGGCCCGCACGGCCGAATCGACATCAGTCGCGGGCGAAATTACGCGCTCAAACTCCCCGTATACGACTGCACCCGCCGGACGTACGCCACGCCCGGATGTCGCTCGATGTGATGGTCCATCCCAGCCGGCACCGTACACGCGATCGCCCCCCACGTGCGGCCGCTCGATGTTCGTCGCGGCGAAGCTCATCGCGAGCATCTCATCGTCCATTTTCTGGGACTCGCCCGGCGCAAACATGACGATGACGTCGACCATGACCATAGCCGTTAACCATCGGCCGGAAAAAGGTCCGGGATGAGCCGAGCAGCCCTCGCGGCGAGGTCTTATCGGACGGCGGCGCGTTAAATGGGATCGGCAACTCCCGGAAATTGTGTTGCGGTTTAACGGCCCGCTTCGGCACAATGCCGCTGGTATACATTTCTGCCTGGAAGAAGCCCACATATGAAGCAATACCCGACGCCACGCCGCGGCGCGTTCACACTCGTTGAACTGCTCGTCGTGATCGGGATCATCGCGGTCCTGGTTGGCATCCTTCTCCCGACGCTGCGCCGCGCCCGCGAATCGGCGAACAAGGCGCACTGCCTGTCGAACCTCCACCAGATCGGCGTCTACCTGCAGATGTACCAGAACCAGTTCAAGGGCGCGTTGCCGATCTACGTGCTGAGCGACCCCGCCTACCTCGGCTACTTCATGTACATGGGGAACAACGGCGCGACTCCGGTCAACGACTTCACCGGCCTGGGGCTCATGGTGCCGCCCAACATCGCGCCCAGCCGCCGCGGGACCGAGCAGGGCCGGATTTTTTACTGCCCGACGGCCGCCACGATCTGGACGACGAACGATTTCAACTACATGGATCCGGGCGGCAACGCCGGCTGGAGCAACCCATGGGTCGGCGTGCCCGGCTATACAACGCGTAACACGTACACGATGCGTCCCGAGTACTACGCGAACCCGTCGGTCCCGCAATATCCGTACGCACGCTGGGATCTGGACAAGACCACGAAGACATCCAGCGTGCGAATCCTCAACGTCGACGCCAACCGCCCGTGCTTCCCGCGCGCCAACGCCTTCACGCGCAAGGGCGCATCCGCGATCCTGATGGACCTGAACAGCGGCACCGCCAACCGCAACGCCATCCACCGCGGCGGCAGTAACGCGCTCTACGCCAACTGGTCTGCAAAATACATCCCGCAGGAGTACGTGCAGAAGCATCTGAAGAACATCGAGGCGGAAGAAAACAGCGGCCAGAACGGCGCCAACACAAAGGCGGCGCGCTGGGCGTATTTTCAGTTGTGGAATGAGTTGGATCGGTTCTGATCCTCGCGCCCCTTTCCGCCGCCGCGTTCCTGACCAATTGCAACATTTTCCGGGCGTGATTTTCCCGCCTCCATCGCTACCTCCGAACCCACCACCACTTGCGCCTCGCGCGGGGGCGCGCCGCAAGGATATTGTTGCAGGGTGTTGCAGTTTGCTGCATCCGCGTTCGCTCGCGACGACCGGGCCCTCTATCTCTGCATGCGCGCTGTGCATTCGTCACGACAACCGCGCAGCGCGCGGCGGCGAGCTGCGCGAAATGCACGAAAAGCCGTGGAGAAAAAATTGTCTGGCGGCGGTTTTTCGCCTTCGCGCGCCCTGCGCTTTCGTCATGACAAATGCGCAGCGCGACGATGCCTACGGAAATATTTCCGTCACCGTCCCCGGCTTCACATGATTCAGCGACGCGAGAAGCTGCGGCGCCAACGGCGTCAGGCTGGACAGGTCGTTCGTGCCCGCGGTCAGGATGATATGACTGGTGTCTGATCGGACGCTTATGCTGCTTCCACCACGTCAGTCGTTGAAGTCGGCGGCGGCACGGGCTCGTTGTGGGCCCGCAGAGAATCGATGTGCAATTTCACGGCTTCGCGGATGAGCTTTCGTACCGCGTCAGCGGAGTCGCCGGAGGTGGT
This sequence comes from Phycisphaerales bacterium, assembly GCA_034666045.1. Taxonomy (GTDB): domain Bacteria; phylum Planctomycetota; class Phycisphaerae; order Tepidisphaerales; family Tepidisphaeraceae; genus JAICTV01. Next base: position 5,880 of record JAXDMN010000451.1, read on the forward strand.
GCATCCGGGGAGGTCGGGGACGTAGGCGGAGAAACTTCCGTCGTTCGCTTTCTCGATGATGTAAACGTACTTCATGCGCGCCTCACTTCAGGCCAGCCTGTTTGAGGATGCTATTCAACGTGCCGGGCGGGATGTCGCGGTTCAACTTGCCGCCAGCGGACACGGTGACCGTGCCGGGCTTGGTCGGGTGGCGGTACTGCATGTGCGAGCCGACCGTGCGATCAAGGCGCCAGCCATCGGCCTCGATGCGCTGGATCACCTCCCGGTACTTCATCCTCAGCCTCGGCAGTATATCAACTGCACCCCATCGAGTTCCCGCAATTCAAGCACTTGTAGCAGGTGCCGCTTCTCACGGTGATGCTGCCGCAGACGTCGCAGGCGGGGGCGTCGGCTTGCATGTTGGCGCCTTGCTGGCTCAAGGGGTCGGCGACGATGGCCAGGCGGAGGTTGATGCCGCCGTCGGTGGCGGTGGTGCCGTCACCGGCGGGGGGATTGGATGAACCGGAACTGAGTTGAGCTTCTAAACCGGAGCCGAAATCCTCGGGGGGGATTCTTGAGCCGTGACCGTTGCCAGACATTTCAGGACTGGGGACTGAGGACTGAGGACTGAGTGATGGGACATCGCTGGGGACTTGCTTCATGACGGGTTCTTTCTTCGTGCGCTTGGGCGCGTTGGCGGCGCGATAACCCGGGACGAATTCCATCGCGAGCCAGCGGAAGATGTAGTCGACGAGCGATTTCGCGAAGGGGATTTCGCTGTTTCTCGTCATGCCGCTGGGTTCGAATCTCACGTGCTCGAATTTGCGGACGAGGGATTCGACGGGGACGCCGTATTGGAGGCTCACCGAGACGAGGGTGGCGATGGTGTCCATCAGGCCGCCGATGGTGCTGCCTTCTTTGGCCATTCTTATGAAGATCTCGCCGGGTTGGCCGTCTTCGTACAAGCCCACCGTGATGTAGCCTTCGTGGCCGGCGACGTCGAATTTGTGGGTGGTGGCGTGACGGGTGTCGGGGAGACGACGGCGCAGCGGGCGCTCGACGATGCGTTCGACGATTTTTTCGATGACGTGGGTGTGCATCGGCGCGGGTTCGATGTTGGGTTCGGCGGGGGAGCTTGCCACTGACGTGGCGAGCCCGGCGGCGACTTCGGTCGCGATCTCTTCGCGGGCGGCGTCCACACCGTCCTGATCGTCGTCGTCGACATGCTTGTCGAGATCCTCATCCGACTTGATGTTGAGGGGTTGGGACAACTTCGAGCCGTCGCGGTAGAGCGCGTTCGCCTTCAGACCGAGTTCCCAGCTCAGACGATACGAATTCTTGATGTTTTCGACGGTGGCCTCGTGGGGGAGGTTGATCGTCTTGGAAATCGCGCCGCTGATGAACGGCTGGGCGGCGGCCATCATGCGGATGTGGCCTTCGACGTCGATGAAGCGCCGGCCGGTCTTGCCGCACTTGTTGGCGCAGTCGAAGACGGAGAGATGCTCGTCCTTGAGCAGCGGCGCGCCTTCGACGGTGCCGTGGCCGCAGATGCGGTCGTTGGCGTCGTCGATCTGCTTCTTCGTGAAGCCGAGCTTTCGCAGGACATTGAAATTCGGGGCCTGCCACTCGGCTTCGGGGATCTCCATGCGCTCGAAGAATTCTTTGCCGAGCGTCCAGGGGCTGAAGGCGAAGCTCAGCTCGAACATGCTGGGGAGCGACGCCTCGATCCGCTCGAGCTCGGATTCCTTGACGCCCTTGTGCAGAAGCGTTTCCCAGTTAATCACCGGGGCGTCGTGGAGCGTGAGCGTGCCCATGACGTATTGGAGGATGCCGTGCACCGCTTCGGGCGAGTAGCCGAGGTTGACGAGCGCGGGGCGGAGCGACTGGTTGGCGATTTTGAAGTAGCCGCCGCCTGCGAGTTTTTTGAATTTGACCAGGGCGAAGTCCGGTTCGACGCCGGTGGTGTCGCAGTCCATCAAGAGGCCGATGGTGCCGGTGGGGGCGATGACGGTGGTTTGGGCGTTGCGGTAGCCGTGACGTTCGCCGAGCAGCAAGGCGCGGTCCCAGCATTCGAGCGCAGCGGCGAGCAGTTGCCGCGAGGCAAGCGGATCGCTCGCGACGAACTGCGTGTGATCGATGCCGACCGGCTTGATGTCGAGGCTCTCGTACTCCTTGTGGACGGCGTTGTATGCAGCGCGGCCATGATTGCGGATGACGCGGAGCATGTCGTTCTTGTTCTTCTCGTAACCAGCGAAGGCGCCGAGCTCGCGCGCCATTTCCGCTGAGGTCGCATACGACTCACCCGTGAGGATCGCGCTGAGCGCGGCGCAGATGGCGCGACCCTTTTCGCTGTCGTAGGCGATGCCGGCTTGCATGAGCATGGCGCCGAGGTTCGCGTAACCGAGGCCGAGCGTGCGGAACATGTAGCTCAGGCGGGCGATTTCTTCGGACGGGAAAGACGCCATCAAGACGGAGACTTCGAGCACGATGGTCCAGATGCGGATGGCGTGCTTGTACGCTTCGATATCGAAGCGGCGAGCCTCGGCGTCGAAGAAGGTGAGGACGTTCAGCGACGCCAGGTTGCAGGCCGTGTCGTCGAGGAACATGTACTCGGAGCAATTGTGAACGGTGATGCCGTTGGCGATGAAGCTGGACGTCACCGGCTCGGTCAGATCGAAGACCTGCTGGCGGCCGATCGAGGTGAAGCTTTTCACGCGATCGAAATTGCCGTTCGAGCCGCCGTTGCGCTCGAGCGAATACGAAATTGCGGTGGCGAGCTGCTCGAGCTTCTTGCCCGGCAGGAGGCCGACGTGTTTTCCAAAACTGCGGAGGCTGCCCGGATCGATACGCAGGCCGTGGCGACTCGCAACTGCGTCGATGCGTCGGGCGGCGGATGGGCCGCCGTCGTCGCGCATCCCGGGTGACGTTGAAAAGCTCCCCTGCCGTCCGGGCATGCCTCCGCGGGCGAGGGCTCCGCCTTCGCCAGAATCGTTCTCGCTTGTGATTGCTGATTGAATTCCGAAGCCGAGCAGGATGAGTTGGGCGTCCTGCAAGAGGCCGAGCGAATCGCTGCGCAGCTCGAGGGTGTTGCCTTCGATCGTGCCGTCGGCGGTGAAAAGGCCGCGGAGGAAATGCTTCTGCGCGGCCAGGCCGGCGGTGAAGGCTTCTTCGCTCAGCCGGGCGCGGCCGGCGTCGGTGCGGACGAAGCCTTTCAGCCGGCTGATGAGCCGGCGATTCGTCAGCGTGACGGTGATCGTGTCGGCGTCATCGTTCACCTCCGCGTTCGTCACCATGAGCTGGTTGACGTAGTCGTCCGCGTAGGTGCGGTCCTGCCAGTTCTCGGTGACGTAACGCGAAAACTGCTCGGCGACGTCGTGGCTCGGCAAACAGGCGTCGAGATGAAGCGCGTTGGCGTCGTGATTGGCATCGGACAGGAACAGGCCGAGCATCTGGAAGAATTTCGGGTCCTGTGGTTCTCCGACTTCCTGGACGGCCGACGTCTTGTGCGTGAGGCGGACTTCATCGTCGCTGGTGAGGTGCTGCGCCTCGACCCAGCCGCGCGAGCGCGTCCAGATTTTATGATCGGCGGTGACCTTGACGCTGTATCCGCCGACGGTGACGAGCTCGAAGACTTCCTTCGTGCCGGTGGGGAAGGCGCCTTCGGTGATGTGGATTTCCTGGTCGCGCAGATTCGTGATGACGCGCGACGGGAGGTGGATCATCTGGTCGATTCGTCGCCAGATGCCGCCCGGCGTGAGGACGCGCGTGTCGCCGGTGACGCAGGGGTTCGATGCGTTGATTCGGCCGGACTGCGGGCAGGTGTGCCACTGGTTGATCGTGTCGTCGTACTGCACGCCCGGATCGGCGCAGCGCCACGCGGCGTAGGCGATCTGTTCCCAGAGCTCGCGCGCCTTCATCGTCTTGGCGACGCCTTTGCGCTGGCGGAAGTTCAGGTTCCAATCGCCGTCTTCTTCGACGGCTTTGAAGAACTCGTTCGGGATGCGGACGGAGTTGTTCGAGTTCTGGCCGGAGACGGTGTAGTAGGCTTCGCCGTTGAAATCATAATCGAGCTTCAGGCCGAGCTTTTTCGCGAGTTCCTGCTGGTCCCTGGCGATGTGCTTGATGCCTTCGGCGAGGCAGGCAACCTTCAGCTCTTCGCGGACCTTCCAGTTGACGAACGATTCGATGTCCGGGTGATCGAGGTCGAGGCAGACCATTTTCGCGGCGCGGCGGGTGGTGCCGCCGGACTTGATCGCGCCGGCAGCGCGGTCGCCGATCTTCAGGAATGACATCAGGCCGGAGGATTTTCCGCCGCCGCTGAGGGGTTCGTTTTCGCCGCGGAGTTTGGAGAAATTCGAGCCGGTGCCGGAGCCGTATTTGAAGAGACGGGCTTCGCGCGTCCAGAGGTTCATGATGCCGCCTTCGTTCACCAGATCGTCAGAGACCGACTGGATGAAGCAGGCGTGCGGCTGCGGGCGGGAGTAGGCGTCCTTGCTCTTGAGCACTTCGCCGGAGCGCGGATCGCAATAATAGTGGCCCTGCGCGGGGCCGGTGATGCCGTAGGCGAAGTTCAAGCCGGTGTTGAACCACTGCGGGCTGTTCGGCGCGCACATCTGGTGCAGCATCATGTAGGAGAGCTCATCCTCGAATGCCTGCGCGTCCTCGGCGGTGTCGAAGTAGTTGTGCTTCTCGCCCCAGTAGCGCCAGCAACCGGCGAGGCGGTAGATCACCTGCTTCGCGGATTTTTCCGGACCGGTGACGACGTTGCCGCTCGCGTCGCGAAGCGGCGAGCCCGTGGTCGCGTCGACCTGCGGGACGCCCGCCTTGCGGAAATACTTGCTCACCATGATGTCGGTGGCGAGCTGGCTCCACTGCCTAGGGATCTCCGCGTCGTTCATCTCGAAGACGACGCTGCCGTCCGGATTGGAAATCCGGCTGGTGCGTTTTTCATATTCGACTGACGCAAACGGGTCCTGTCCCTGTTTCGTGAAGCGGCGGGTGATCTTCATGGCGGTACTCCGAATCCCTTCGAGCGGCGTTGGTCTTTTCCTGGCGCAAATGCGAGCGATGATTCAGTGTGACGACGCGCGCCCGGCCACGATCGCTCGCACGGATCGCAGGGCGGCTCACGTCGCGGGTTGTTTTAAGGACACGACGACGCGGCGGAATGGCGGTCGCGATCGTGGCCGCGCGCTGCTGACGCGGGCGCGGGCACGGTCGGGATCGTCATTCCCATCATTCTTCTGCTAGCGTTCGATTCCATTCTGGCTGACATGGGATTTCCTCCTGGCGAAACCGTTCCCATTCGATTCGTGAACTCAGCGCGGCACGTCGCCCGGCGGGCCGATGCCCTGGCGGTAGACGTTTGGCGTTGTCGGGTCGAGATAAATTCCATACGTGTGCCCGGGCGGCAGCGGGCCGGGCATCAGATTCTCTTTGCCGACGGTCACGCCGTTGCGATCGTCGACGCGGACCAGCGTGCGGTTCGGCACGTCGGCGGCGACGAGACGCGACTTCGTCGTCAAGTCGACGACGCGGATCGGCCCGCCGATGTCGAAGAGGTAAACCAACGGCGTCGTTCCCTGCGCGACGGCGACGGGCTCCTGCGTGATGCCGGTGGGCTGCTCATCCCACTTCGCATGCCGGCGAAATTCGCTCGCCTGCTGGTCGGCATCGTTCGCCGGCGAGCGCTTCGCCGATTTGCAGCCGGCAACCGCCAGGGCGGCGATCATCGAAGCGGTGAAAATGAAACAGCGATGCGATCCCACGTGCGAGCGATCCTTGCTCTTGCGATTCTTCTCTTATTAGTACGACGCCCGGGCCGTTCCGCCTTGCGCGGGGATGAACCAGATCTCGTAGCGATGCGATTTGTTCAGGCCCTGGTAAACCGTCTGCGCCCCGCCGCCGGGATCGCTGACGGCGATATTGCCGGTCGTGGTGTTGACCATCAGCACCGAGCCGGGCGAAACGCCGCTCGAGTGGATGACGGTATTGGTCGCCACGTCATAAACAGACACCAGGCCGCGCTCAGGAGCCCTGAACGAGAGCGGCCCGGTGCCTTGAGCCACAACTTCGCCGCGCCGAGTGAGCGGCGGTTGCTTGGATTGCATGGTGCAACCTGCAACGAGCGTCGCGGCTACGATCATGAGGGTTATTCTCTTCAACATCGCATCCGTCCTGCGGTCCCGGCGTGGGCCATCCCGAGTTAATCGACGCGCGGGAGCGTGAGCCCCGGTTGGTCCTGGTATTTGCCGTTCTTGTCGGCGTAGCTGACGGCGCAGACGCGGTCGCCTTTCAAAAAGATGAGCTGGGCGATGCCTTCGTTCGCGTAAATCTTGGCCGGCAGGGGGGTCGTGTTGCTGATTTCCAGCGTGATCTTGCCACGCCACTCCGGTTCGATCGGCGTGACGTTCACGATGATGCCGCAGCGGGCGTACGTGCTCTTGCCGACGCAGATGGCGAGCATGTCGCGCGGGATGCTGACGTACTCGACCGTTTCGCACAGCGCGAAACTGTTCGGCGGGATGAGAACGTAGTTCTGGCCGGTCTCGTCGGTGTCGATGGTGACGAAGGAGCGCTCCGAAAACTGCTTCGGGTCGATCACCTCGCTCATGACGTTGGTGAAGATCTTGAAGATCGAGCCGACGCGGATGTCGTAGCCGTAGCTCGATACGCCGTAGGAGACCGCGCCGGGGCGCTTGAGGTTTTCCTCGAACGGCTCGATGCCGATGAGCTCACGGATTTGGGTGTCGCAAAGGATGCCCATGGTTTCGTCAACGCCTCGAACATGGGCGATAGAAAACCTGCCGGCGGCACACGTCCACGTGCCGTCGTTGGCGGGTCGAATCGCCTGATTGTCGTTAGCCGTCATCCTCCTGACGACGAGATGCACGTCCCATTCAGCAATCGCCAGGAACCGAATCTTTCCCGCAACTGCCCGTCGGGGTGGGATGGGGGTCCTGCGATGTCGTTTCCCCACGACGCCGGGGTTTATACACTACATCTGGTATCCTGCAATCGGGACTTTACTAAATATGGGATAGCGATTGTTAAACACGATCTTAACGATCGGACGTTTCGAGGGTTAGGGTAGCAAAGATTTTCCGCGCGGAAGCGTGAAGCGGGGCGCGGGGTCAGGTTATCCACTTGATGTCCCCGTTTTTCGGTTTGGCACTTCCGCGAAGGCGCAAGCGACAGTCGGCGACGCGTGGAGATCGGGAGATGCGTTTGCGCACATACAAAAAAAGCTCCGGACGCGGGGAAGACGTCCGGAGCTCAGGGGGAGGGTAGGTAATCGTGCTTCCCGAAAGGTGCTACGCTGCTTCAGGTCAATCGCAGGAAGCGCCCGTTCCGGGGGTTTTGAATCATTTCAGGTACAGCATTCCGCACAACAACGCGTAACCGATGACTGCAACGACACCGACTGCCACGCTGCCGAGCGAACGGGAGCGACGAGTCATAGCCCGCCTCCTGACAATAGAGTGTCAACGAACCGCTGACACGTTTCATTCCCGTTCGTAAAGACACATGCGCAGGGTGCCCTGTTAGTTTCGGCTTACATTGGAATTATCCGGTTTTCGCTGGGGAGAACGCACGAAACCAAGGGACGTACGTTCGAGATATTGCGGGGGGACGCGTCAGCCGGACTTAGCTGCGCAGCGCCCAGGTGACGGACCAATTCACCTGCGCCGATGCGGCGACTATGCCGGCGGAATCGTCTTTGACGGCGCGGTCGAGCTGGTCGAATCGGCCGGTCGTCGGCTCGATTGCAAAATGATGATGCGCCGACCATCCGCCGGTGTTGATCCATACGCCCCAGTAGGCGTCGACCGCGTCGTCGGACGCGAAATTGATCTCGACGAAGCGCGCCCGCGACGGGTAGCGCACGATCGCTGGCGTCGAAATCTTGTCCATCGAGAAGAGCTTCCAACCCTGACGTTGCGGGAGGCTCGGGAGCTGCGAGAAATCAAGCTCCGGCTTGGGGCATGTCGGCCAGGTGAACCACTCGTTCGATTCACGCCCTTGCGAGTCGTGGCTGATGCGCATCATCGTGCCCTGCGGCAGCTCGATCTGCACCGGGACGCTCGTCGTCCAGGCCATCAGCGCGTGCATCGCCCAGACGAAGCGGAAGGGGAAGGGGGCGGTGTTCACCAGCGTGTAGCGCGCGTTGATGGAGGGGCCGTCGAGGAAAAGTTTTCGCGTCAGGCGGTAGCCGAAGCGCAGGCCGTTCCAGACGGTGGTGATGCCGTCCTTGGTCGGGACGGCGATCGTGGGGATGCCCCACAATTCCCCATGGTCCGGCACGTTCACGCCGTTGTACGGATGCCCGACGTACGGCCCGGGCGCGACGGCGGGAAAACATTCATCCCACCCGGCGTACCAGCCGTGCGTGTAGGGGATGTCGTATTGCGCTTCGGTCGGCAGCTCATCGGGATAGTTGAAGAGCAGCTCGAATTTATCGGCTTTGTCGACGATCGAAGAAACCTTCCCTCCCAGCGTCGGCCAAACCTCCATGCGGACGGCGTCGTTCTCGATGGTGACCGGGTGAAGCATTTTCTTTCGTCGCGTGGCTGAAGTGGCATGCCCGCGCCGCAAGTTGTACCGCGAGAGCAGCCACGTGGCGAGTTCCGAATTCCCCCGCCCGCGCCCCGCGCTCCGCCGCGCGCGTAGCGGTCGGGCCGAAGGCCCACAGTCTTGCAGGTGAGTTTACTTCGCGACCGGCGTAGTCGTCGCTGGCGCCGTCATCGCGGCTGGCGCGGTTGCCGTGGTCGTCGCCGCCGTAGTCGCCGGCGCATCCGCCGCCGCAGCGTTCGGCGCGACTTCCTGGAAAAACTGCTGCCCGTTCCCCGCCCCATCCGGCTGCACGAGAATCACGACGTCCACGCGCTCATCCCCCGCCGCCCCCGCGGGCACGGTCGCGGCTTGTGTCACCTGACCCGTAGCCGGCACAGGCCCGGAAGTAGCTCGACCCGCCGCCCCCGCACCGTTCGCCAAATCCAGCTTCGCAACCGGAAACTCCCCACCGCTCGGCCCCGTCGCCGGCGCGGCAGAAGCAGGTCGCGTCCCTGCGCCAACCCCCCCCGCGGGCGCCGTCGTCGCAAGCGCCGGCGTTTCAACGCGCCGCGAGTATTCCGCGATCTTGTCCTCTTGTTTCTTCGCGATCTTCAGTGGCGTTTCCGGACTCGCGCCAGCGGCGGCCTGGTTCGGCAACCCGGCCCGCAGCGTCAGCGCATCCGCAAGTGCCGTCGGCAGCGTCGTCGGCGTAATCGTCTCCCCGGCCCGGCTGTAGTTGCTGATGCGATTCCCAGTCGCGATGGAGGAATTCAACGCCGACACCTGCTGCTTGGTCAACTGCCGAGCAATGATCATCTGCGGCTGAGCGGACGCGCCGAACTGCTGTTGCATCGCTTGTTGCTGCTGCTGACCCGGCACGCCGGCGGACGGCTGATTCGCGATGGCGGCGGGCGGCGGCGGCGGCGACGGTTGCGAGAGCGAAAGCTCGTTGCTCGGCGCCGATTTTTGTTGCTGCTCCGACTCCCGCTGCTGTCGCATCGCGTCCGCGGCGGCGACTTGATCGACGGAGCGTTCTTTCACCACAGGAGCGCCGGCCGGCGCGGTGTCGCCTCCTTTGCGATCGGCTTCGAGCGGCGGGGCGGCGGCACCCGCGCCTCCGGCGCCGCCGACGGTGTTGATCCCGGCGCCGCCGGAATCCTTCGCGTTCGCGCGGGCCGGCATGTTCTTACCGCCGCTGAAAGCGTCGGCAGCGTTGGCGGACGGCGTCGCCGCCGGCGCGGCGGCGGATGCCTGCGATTGGCCTGAGAATGTTTTTTCGTTCTCTGCCTTTGCCGCATCGCTAAACGCTTCCGTCTGCACTTGCTCCGCGCGTTTGCCCTGCTGCTGTGGCGGCTGCTGCTGTTGTCCGTCGGCTAAAATTTCCCCGCCGCCTTTGAGTTTCATTCGCGTCTCGCCGAGGCGCGAGCGCAGCACGACCTGGCTGTCGCGGAGATCGAGCGGTGCGGGCATGGGTTCAGGGAGCGGCTCCCAGGCGATTCCGTTGTTGTCGAAGTAGGCGCGGATCTGCTGGTTCGTCGCCGACGGATCCTCGGCGGACACGACGACAAGCATCGAATTGTCCGGCACGCCGGGCGAAGATTTGAGCTTTTCGTTGAGCTGTGAGTCGGCGAAGACATTCGTCATCACCGCGGCATCGGCGGGGGCTTTATCAAAGCTCGCGCCGGATTTGGAGAAGATCTCGCGCGCAGGCGGTGCGGCCGGCGGCACGACGGCGACCGCGGTCGGCATCGTCGTCTCGGCGTCGTTCGTGTCCAGGTCTTTTCGACCGACCGTGTCCATCAAATTGCTGCCGGCGCCGCCCTTGGCTTCGGGACGATCGCCGGCCCCGCGCCGCACGAGGGCGCTCTCGCCGCCCGGTTGCGTGACGGCCTGTCCCGTCACCGCGACGGGCGAACCGGATTCCCCGGACGGCGGATTGACGGCATAGCGCGTGCGGTTGCTCTGGTTCGGCAGGACGGCGTAGATCACCGCGGCCAGCCCGACCGCCAGCAGCAGCACCGCCGCCACCGCGAAGACCTGCGGCCAGCGGTGAATTTTCCCGGCGACGTGCGGCGCGGCGCCGGGCGCGGCGTCGCCATCGAGCAGCACGGAGCGCTCGAGCTGATTGGTCATCGATTCAAAGAGATCTTCCGGCGCGCGCTCGCGCGGCAGCTCGCGCAGCAACTCGCGCTGTTTCATCAGCTCGGCCATCAGCGAGCGATGCTGCGGATTCGCCGCCAGATGCGCCTCGATCTCCGCGCGGCCCGCATCATCGAGCTCGCCGTCGACGTAGGCACAGAGTTTGGCTTCGATGTTCTCTGTATTAGCCATCTGTCACTTCATGTACGACTTCAACTCATCCCTCAGCGCCAATCGCGCTCTGAACAACCGGCTCTTCAACGTTCCCAGCGGCAGGCCCAAGACGTCGGCCATTTGCTGATAGTCGAAACCTTCGATGTCACGCATGACCAGCACGGCGCGATATTCGGCGTCGAGCCGGCCGAGGGCGTCCAGCACTTGCTGGTTGCGCTCGCGGCGGAGCAGTTCGTCGGCGGGCGTGGCATCGCTGGACGCCATCCGGCCGATCAGGGCCGATGCCTGGTCTTCGCCGCCGTTTCCACGACCGCCGCCGCCGCCGATGGGGCGATCGAGGGAGAAGGTGCGATGGCGCTGGACCTTTCGCAGCCGGCTGATCGCGAGATTCGTGGCGATGCGGAACAGCCATGTGTACGGCGACGCTTCGCCGCGGAAGCCGTCGAGCTTGTCGAGCCCGCGCGTGAACGTTTCCTGCGCCAACTCGCGCGCCTCGTCGTGATCGCCGACCATGCGCAGGATCGCGTTGTAGAGGCGGTCCTGGTACAGGGCGACGAGTTTTCCGTACGCGCCGCGGTCGCCGTGCTGCGCTTTCTTGATCAGCTCGAGCTCGAGCACGTTCGGACCGGCAGCGGCGGATTGTTCGGCGCCGCCGTGCGGCGGGAAGCCCGCCTCGTCGTAATGTGCTCCGCTCACGCTCGACATGGATTTGGACGCGGGTTGAACGGGAAAGTTCCCTCGACGGCAGAACGGCCGATAATCGTCGGCCGTCCGTGGCCGCGATGCATTTGGGCTGTCAATATGACTGCATGCGCGGGGAGAGTCAACGATGCGGCGAGCGCGCGGAATGAAGAGATTTACGCGCCCGCGCGGCCGCGGCTCATGCGCAGCGACTGCAGCAGCTTCCACTGAAAAATCGCGATGTAAACGCCGAACGCGATCGCCAGCGCGGACGCGAGCTGAAAGCCGTAGCCGCGCGTCATCATGCCGGCGAGGAAGAAGAGGTTCACCGCGATCGTCAGCACCGTGATGCCGAATGCGAGCGCGATCAGCCCCGGCTTGCGCGTGAAAAGTAACAGACCTTCGAGAATCAGCACGATGCTGAACAGCAGCATCGCGGCGTCGCCCCAGATGAATACGGTCTGCGTGTACTTGATCGGCGCGCCGTTTTCGTCGTTGAAGGTCCACGTGAACGTGCCGGGCGACGACAGGTACTGAACGAGACGGAAAGCGGTCGTCGCGAACAGCAGGATGAGGCCGATCGCGATGCTGATCCACGCCTCGGCGAGAGATCCGCCGATCGGCTCGGCGGCGTAGGCGTGTTCTTCGCGGTAGTGACTGGCAGCGGTGTGGACGGGGGCCGCGGCGGGGGCGGCGGATTGTGACGCTTGTTGCTGCGGCTCATCCGGCGGCGGGGGCGGCGTCTGCGACATCCGCGGCAGCTTTGACATGTCCATGGTTCGGGCCTCCCGTTCGCGGTCGCGCGGGGTTGCGCGGGATTGCGCGGGGTCGCGCGTGCTTGACCGTCGCCGACAGAATGACGAATGTACGCTTGCTCCGCCTTGTGACGCAAACGAATCCGTTTGAGAAGACTATGTCCGACGCGTTAATTGAAATCGATCAGTTGAAAGACCGTGCCGACGCCGAGCTCCGCGCCGTGAAAAACGCGGGGGAGCTCGAGCAGTTCCGCATCAAATACCTCGGCAGCAACGGGGCGGTGAAGAGCCTCATGAAACGGCTGCGCGACATCCCCAAGGAGCAGAAGCGGGAGTTCGGGCAGCGTGCCAACGCGGTCGACGATCACGTCTCGAGCGCGTTCAAGGCCAAGCAGACCGAGTTTGCCGCAGGGGCCGCGACGGGGATGACGGAAGACGTCACCGAGCCGGGCAAACGGCCGGAGATCGGCAATCGTCACATTCTCATGACGGTGACGGACGAGCTGACCGAGCTTTTTGGTCGGATGGGGTTTTCGGTCGCGTCCGGTCCGGAACTGGAAGATGAGTTCCACAACTTCGTCGCGCTGAACATCCCGAAGAGCCACCCCGCGCGCGATCCGCTCGACAACTATTATGTGTCGATTGACACGGGTGAAGACAAAGCCCCGGGATTGCAATCCCGGGGCTTGGAAGAACACGCGCGGCTGCTGCGCACGCAAACCAGCACCGTTCAGATCCGCGTGATGGAAACCCAAAAACCGCCGATCCGCGTTGTCATCCCCGGTCGCGTCTACCGCCCCGACACGCACGATGAAACGCATCTCTCGATGTTCCACCAGCTCGAAGCGCTCGTCGTCGACGAAAACGTCACGATGGTCGACCTGAAGAGCACGATCATGCAGTTCGTCCACGCCTACTTCGGCAAAGAGACGAAGGTGCGCTTCCGCCCCAGCTTTTTTCCGTTTACCGAGCCGAGCGCGGAGGTCGACGTCTGGTTCGAGGACAAGCAGCGCTGGGTGGAGCTCGGCGGCTGCGGGATGGTCCACCCGAATGTTTTCAAAGCGTGCGGCGTCGACGCGGAAAAATACTCCGGCTGGGCGTTCGGTTTCGGCATCGAGCGCATCGCGATGCGCAAGTACGGCATCCACGACATCCGCTATTTCGTCGAGAACGACATTCGGTTCTTGAAACAGTTTTGATGGTGATTGACGAGTGGTGATTGACAGCAAACGAGTCGCGTAGCGGTCGGGACGAAGTCCCACTCGTCGAACTCCATTCGTCGCAGTTCTCCGCATGTCCCAGCACCACATCCATCGCGTGATGCAGCAGGCGGTGGCGCTTCACCAATCCGGGCGATTTCCCGAAGCGGAAAAAATCTACCGCGACGTGCTCGCAAAGGATCCGCGCAACGCGGATGCGCTTCAGCTTCTCGGGCTGCTGGCGCACCAATCGGGCAAAAATGCCGAAGCGGCCGATTTGATCAACAAGGCGATCACGATCCGTCCGCGCGGCGAGTTTTTTCTCAATCTCGGGCAGGTGTATCGCGCGCTGGGGCGGACGGCGGAGGCGCTGGAGGCGTGCCGCCGGGCGGTGCAGATGTCGCCGAATATTCCGGAGGCGTGGAACAATCTCGGCTCAATTTTGAAGGACGCCGGCAAGTATGCGGAAGCGGCGGCGATGTTTCGCAAGGCGATTGCGCTGCGGGCGAACTACGCCGTGGCGCACAGCAACCTCGGGAACGCGCTGGCCGCACTCGGCGACGGCGCGGCCGCGGAGGCGTCGCTGCGGGACGCAATCGCGCACGACCCGAACTACGCCGAGGCGCACACGAATTACTGCCACCTGCTGACGCGTCTCGGCCGGTTGGATGATGCGATTGCAGTGGGGCGTCGCGCGATTGAATTGAAGCCATCGCTTGCCGTAGCGTACTCGAACCTGGGGACCGCGTTGCACCTGCAAGGTTGGTTCGATGAGGGCAACGCCGTCTACGCGCGCGGGGCGCAGCTCGATCCGGCGAACGCTCGTTTGCACGGGAATCTGCTCGCCGGGTTCAACTATCGTTCGACGGCGACGCCGCAGCAGGCGCTGGAGGCGCACCGCGAGTGGAGCCGGCGATTCGCGTCGGTGACCACGCCGATCGCGCCGCATGCGAACGATCGATCGCCGGATCGAAAACTGCGCATCGGCTATGTTTCGCCCGACCTGCGGCGGCACTCGGTTGCGTACTTTCTCGAACCGATCCTCACGCATCACGATCGGGAAAAATTCGAGATCACCGCGTACTCGAATACCGAGACGGCGGACGATGTCACCGAGCGCCTGCGCCAAAAGGTCGATCGCTGGCGCGACATTCTCGCCATAGGCGACGACCAGGCCGCGGAACTGATTCGCCGCGACGCGATCGACGTGCTGATCGATCTCGCCGGGCACACGACCGGCAATCGCCTGGCCGTTTTCGGGCGCAAGCCGGCGCCGGTGCAGATGACTTATCTCGGCTACGCGAACACGACCGGTTTGAGCACGATCGATTATCGCATCGCCGACGACGTGACCGATCCGGTAGGGATGACGGAGACGCACTACTCGGAAAAACTAATCCGCCTGCCCGCGCCGTTTCTATGTTACGCGCCGCCGGAAGCGCACCTGACGCCGGACGTGGTCGAGCCGCCGATGTTGCGGAATGGCTTCGTCACTTTCGGCTCATTCAACAAGGCGGCGAAGGTCGGGCCGGAGACGATTTTATTGTGGTCGAAAGTTTTACAAGCGCTGCCGAGCGCGCGGCTGATCTTGAAATCGCGCGGGCTCGGCAGCACCGGTTCCGGGCGACGGATTATTAGCTCGTTCGCGGCGCATGGCATCGACGCGGGGCGGATCAAGCTTGTCGAGGCGAACCAATCGCTGCGCGATCACCTCGCCGCATACGGTGAGGTCGACATCGCGCTCGACACGTTTCCGTACCACGGCACGACGACGACCTGCGAAGCGATGTGGATGGGCGTGCCGGTCATCTCGCGGATCGGTCAAACGCACGTCTCCCGCGTCGGTCTAACCCTGCTCCGCTCGGTCGGTGACGACGACCTGGCAGTGGATTCGGACGATCCGTTCGTCACCCTCGCGCAACGCCTCGCCGCCGACCCTAATCACCTCGCTGTCCGCCGCAAAGCGCTCAGAAGTCGCTTGTCAGGATCTCGGCTTCTCGATTCGATCCGTATTACCCGTGATATCGAACTCGTGCTGCGACAGGCGTTTATCTCCTGGTCGCAGTCCTGAGCGTCACGCCCATCAATTCAGCGTACGCTGTTGAAACTCAGTCTCAACGGAGTATATTGTCCCTCATGCAGCACAAGGCGTGCGATCTCGCGGGGTGCGATCACTGTGGCGATCCGGGCACCTGCTCCCTGAACGCGCTCGGCGTCGGCTGCCGTGGCAGCGTCGTCGCCGTCGGCGGGGATCGTGACGTCCGACGTCGGCTGCTTGAGATGGGCTTCTGCAACGGCGCGAGCGTCGAAGTGATTCGCCGAGCCCCCCTCGGCGACCCGATCGAGTTCCGCCTCCGCGGCTACTGCCTCTCATTACGGGGTGAGCAGGCGAAAAACGTCCGAATTGTTCGTAGTTAGTTGTTAGTCGTTAGTTGAGACGTGCAACAACAACTAACGACTATCCACTAACAACTAACAATGCCCATCGCGCCTTCCGCCTCCACTCTAACGATCGCCCTGGCCGGGAATCCCAACTCCGGCAAGACGACGATCTTCAACGCGCTCACCGGCCTGCGGCAGAAGACCGCGAATTATCCCGGCGTCACCGTCGAGAAAAAAACCGGGCGCTGCAAGCTCAGCGACGGCTCATGGATCGACGTGATCGATCTGCCCGGCACCTATTCGCTCATTTCGCGCTCGCCGGACGAACGCGTGGCGATGGAAGTGCTGCGCGGGCTGCGCTCGGACACGCCGCCACCGGATGTCGTTGTCGTGGTCGTCGACGCGAGCAACCTTCAACGCAATCTCTATCTGGTGAGCCAGCTCATCGAGCTCGGGCGGCCGCTCGTCGTCGCGCTGAACATGGTGGACATCGCGCATCGCCGCGGGATCCATGTGTCGGCGGAGACGCTGTCGCAGAAACTCGGCGTGCCGGTTGTGGAAGTGATCGGCCATAAAAGTCGCGGCATCGCGGAGCTGAAGTCGGCGATCGCGAATGCGAAAATCGCCCCGCTCCCCGATTGGCCGCTGCCGGCGGCGATGCGCGAAGAGGTCATGCTCGTCAGCGGCGGGCTCGCCATTCATGCGAACGGCGATGCGCCGGCGTCCACGCCGCTCGACCGATACCAGGTGACGGCCGAGCGATTGCTCGTCGGCGATCGCGCGGATGATCTCGCGGAGCTGGCGAAATCGCAGGCGATCTCGAAATTGCTCGATCATGCGTCGAGCCGCCTCGGGCAACTCGGCATCGACCCGATGCAGGCGGATGTCGAAGCGCATTATCGATGGATCGAATCCGTTGCGCACGCGGCGACTGTCAATGAACACGCACGTGGCACGGGCGCCCCGCCCGTGCAACAATCGCGGAGCGACGCATTGGAAGATCGCTCCGCTCGAACGCATGGGCGAGGCGCCCATGCCATGTTGGAATACGCCCGCCAGCGCACGCTCACCGACAAAGCCGACGCGATTCTGATTCACAAATTCTGGGGATTGCTCACGTTCGCGGCGATCATGGGGACGCTGTTCGTCTCCATCTTTTTCCTGGCCGACCCAATCATGGGCGCCGTCGAAAGCGGCATCGGCTGGCTCGGCGGACTGGTGACCGGCCTGCTGCCGGCGGGGCCGCTGCAGGACCTGTGGAAGGACGGCATCGTCGCCGGCGTGGGCGGCGTGCTGGTCTTCGTCCCGCAGATCGCGCTGCTGTTTTTCTTCCTCGCCATCCTCGAAGACTCCGGCTACCTCGCCCGCGCGGCGTTTCTCATGGACCGCCTGCTCAGCAAGGTCGGCCTGCACGGCAAATCGTTCATTCCGCTGCTCAGCAGTTTCGCCTGCGCGATTCCCGGCATCATGGCAACGCGCACGATCGAGAACCGGCGCGACCGCCTCGCCACCATCTTCGTCGCGCCGTTCATGAGTTGCTCCGCGAGATTGCCGGTGTACGCGCTGTTGATCGGCGCATTCTTCGCCGGCTACGGGTTCTGGGCGAAGGGTTTGATTCTGCTGTCGCTTTACGGCCTCGGCGTCGTCGCGGCGGCGGCGACGGCGTGGATCTTCCAGCGCTCGCTGACGAAAGGCCCGCGGGCCGCGTTCATCCTCGAGATGCCGACCTACAAGATCCCGCAGGCGTCGCAAGTCGCCCGCGTGGTGATCGGCAGCACGTGGGCGTTCATCGCCAAGGCGGGGACGATCATCTTCTGTTTGAGCGTGCTTTTGTGGGCGCTGATGTACTACCCGCGGCTGGACGAAACGTATGCCGCACAGCTGCGCGAAAAGAAGGTTCGTAACGTTTGGATTGAGTCGTCTGCCATCGTGATGAAGGCATCTCCTCCGTCGAATCGTGCTTGGACCGAAGAGGAGAAACGCGAATTTGATGCAAATCTTGCAGCAGCCGAGCAGGAAGCAAAGAGACAAGTGGAGCAGCGGCGCAATGAAATTGGCGAACAAGCCGTCGCCGCAGCGCAACTCCGCCACAGCTTCGCCGGCCGATTCGGCCATGCGATCGAGCCGGTGATTCGCCCGCTCGGTTACGACTGGAAGATGGGCGTCGGCCTGGTCGGCGCGTTCGCGGCCCGCGAGGTGTTCGTCAGCACAATGGGCATCGTCTACAGCGTCGGCGACGACGACAGCGACACGACGCCGCTCCGGCAATCGATGAAAGCCGACCGCTACCCCGACGGCCGCCTGGTCTGGACGCCTGCCGTCGCCGCGAGCCTGCTCGTCTGGTTCGTCCTGGCCATGCAGTGCATGAGCACCCTGGCCATCGTCAAACGCGAAACCAACAGTTGGCGCTGGCCGTTGGGGATGCTGCTGTACATGAACGCCCTGGCGTACGTGGCGGCGCTGGTGGTGTATCAGATTGGCAGCCGCATTGGTGCGTAAACGCCGTATAATGTTGTCATGACGCTTCAGACTCGAGGACCTCAGACCTTGCCGGAGCCGCAGACCAAGCGGTGGACGCGCGAGGAGTTTTACGAACTCGCCGAGCAGGGTTACTTTCGCGGCAAGCGCGTTCAACTCATCGAAGGGGAGATCTTCGAGATGGCTCCGCAGGGACATCCGCACTCCAAGGCGATCACGTTGTTAAACCGCTGGGCGACGACGCATTTCCCGTCGCCGGCGTTGGTGCGCATCCAGATGCCGCTGAACGCGTCGGCGCGATCGGACCCGGAGCCGGATGTAGCCGTCCTGCCGGATCCAAGCTGGTCCCAGACCGACCATCCCGAGACCGCGCTGCTGGTGATTGAGGTCAGCGACTCGAGCCTTCGTCTGGATCGTCGCAAAGCGGCGATTTACGCGGCGGCCGGTGTGCCCGAGTATTGGATCGTGAATCTGAACGAGTCGCAGATCGAAGTGCATCGCGATCCGGTAAGAGGGGAGAAGCGTTACGCGAACACGTCGGTTGCGCGAGCGCCGCAGATCCTCTGGCCGCTATCTCATCCTCAGGCGCAACTCGCTGTTGCAGAACTGTTCGCTTAGCGATGCCATTGTGGCTGCAACATCTTCTCGTCCTCCTCATCGTCGCTGGGTGCTTCGGCTTCGTGGCGCGGCAGTTGGTGCGCACGTTTCGGCTGAAGAAGAGCAAGCTCGGGGCGTGCTGCGCGAAGGGGTGTGACGTGAACGAGACTGGCAAAACGCAGCCGGCGGCGGGGGAGCGGATTGTGTTTATGCCGGTGGAGATGCTGCGGAAGCGATGATGCGCGGGGGCGCACGCCGCGCCCGCGCGGCGGTGGTTACTGGTCGGGCGACGGGCGGGGCGGGC
>JAXDMN010000452.1:0-11707 GCA_034666045.1 Phycisphaerales bacterium
CGTTTTTATTGAGGACGCAGTTGTATCCGCCCTGCACCATGCGCGTGCAGCCGGATTGGCCGAGCAGCCCTTTGACGACGATGACGATCTTCGTTGACGGATTGGTCTCCGTCGCGTGCAGCGCGCACAGCATCCCCGCGCCGCCGGCGCCGAGGATGAGGATGTCGCAGGAAATTTCATCGAGCGGAAGCAACGTGCGCCTCCGGGGTTTGCACCGCATTTTTCAGTGGATTCGGCGCGCCAGGTTGCAGATGGCGATTCCCCACGAACGCCGTCACGCCCCAGTACGCCCAGACAAGCCCGAGAATCACGAGCAGGCTCGTCACCGACTTCGCAATCCGCGGCGTCACCCAACCATAGTCCAGGATGATTCCGCGCAGCCCGTTCAAGCCGTGATAAAGCGCGATCAGCAGGAACGAAATCTCGATCGCCACCATCCACGGATTGCTCATCCGCTGCTGCACGACTTCAAACGAAAGCTCCCCACGGCGGACGTTCGACGCGTAATGGTTCGTCCAGAAGTGCAGCACGAGCAGCACGAGCAACGCCGCCCCGGTCACCCGCTGCAACCACCAATGAATCGCCCGTCCACGCATCATTACTTGATCACCGTGTAGATCAGGATCGGCAGCGCCCCGGCGATGAAAATCACCGCGCCGACGCCTATCGCGAGATACCAGAACATCTGCCGCTGTTTCGAGACGCCGTAGCCGGCATCCACGAGCGTGATGCGAATTCCATTCAGCGAATGCGCGACGACGGCAGCGAGCAAGCCGATTTCCCCCAGCTTGAACAGCGGCTGCCCGAACTGATCGAGCGCGGCCTGGAACTTTTGCGGGTCGTTGAGCTGGTGGATCGTCTTCACGTGCAGGAACAAGTACGCGAGCAGCGCGAGCCCGGTGATGCGCTGGATCCAGAAGCCGAGCATGCCGGCGTACTTCCAGCGGTACTTACGAATTGCCAGCCGCAGCGAGTTTGCCATGGAACGCAGTCTTCGGTTTCAGCATCGCGCGCTTCAGGCGGACGATGGAGTCGGTCAGGTTGATCCCCTTCGGACAGGCGGCGACGCAGTTGAACTGCGTGTGACATCGCCACACGCCTTGCTCGGCGTTCAGGACTTCGACGCGCTCGTCGACCGCATTATCGCGCGGATCGAGCAGCCGCAGCAACCCGCGATTGATCGCCGCCGGGCCGAGATATTTCGAGTTCGATCCGGTGATGCTGCACGCGGAGTAGCACGCGCCGCAGGTGATGCAATCGCGTTTTCCCTGCGCCTGTTGTCCGAACTCCGAATCCGGCGGCACGATCGCCAGCTCTTTCGCATCCTTCTTCGCCGGGTGCAGCGCGGGCTTCACCTGCTTCCACTTGTCGAAGAACGGCTCGAGCGAGACGACGAGGTCCTTGATCACTGGGAGATGATCGAGCGGCGCGATGTGGATGACGGAACTTTTCAGCGGCGCGACGCGCGTCTGGCACGCGAGCCGCGGCTCGTAGTTGACGAGCATCGCGCACGTCCCGCACATGCCGACGCGGCACGAGCAGCGGAAGGCGAGCGACGAATCTTTTTCGCGCTGGATCTGAACGAGGCCGTCGAGAACGGTCATCCGTTCGTCGAGTTCGACTTCATACGATCGGACGCTACCCAAGCTGGTCCGCCCGGCCGCCGCTTCGCCGCCCGAGCGGGTGATTCTGAACGAGTGAGTTGCCATCGGTCTGTGCCGCCGATTCTGGGGGAACGTACCGACGCCGTCAAGGTATTCCGCCCGAGCACTAAGCCGCGAAGAGGCAAGCACTTGGAGCGCCTGCGACAACTTTTATCGATTGTGATCGCTCAAGATGTGCCCTAGCCGAGTTCGCCGCTTCGTGCGGATAATGACACGCTCATGAAATCCTGCCATTCGATCCTCGTCGTTGACGACGAGCCGGATGTCGTGCGCAGCGTCAAAGACCTGCTCCGACTCGACTACCAGGTCTTCACCGCCACCAGCGCCGCCGAGGGAATGGCCATCCTCGAAGAGCAACCGATTGACGTCATCATGACCGATCAGCGCATGCCGGACATGACCGGCGTGGAATTTCTCAAACGCGCGCGCGATCCGCACCCGGACGCGACGCGCCTGCTCTTCACCGGCTACGCCGACATCAGCGCCGTCATCGGCGCGATCAACCAGGGGAACGTCTACCGCTACATCGCCAAGCCGTGGGACCCGGATGAGCTTCAGACGATCATCAAGGAAGCGTGCGAACGCCACGACCTGCTCGTGCAGCGCAAGGAGCTAATCGCGCAGCTCGAATCGACCAACGCTGAGCTCCGCGAGGCGAACGCGCTCAAGGATGCGTTCATCCAAGTCGCCAGTCACGAGCTGCGCACGCCGTTGTCGATCGCGATGGGATATTCCGAGCTGGCCGTGCGCGACAAGTCCGCGGCGGGGCCGCTGAAGGATTACCTCGAGCGCGTGAACCGCGCGCTCAAGCGGCTGAATTACCTCATGCAGCAGATCACGACGATGCTCGAGGCGGGGCAGTTCGAGCAGCCGCTCAATCGCAAGGACGTCGAGATCGCGGAGCTGATCCGCGCGGCGGTCGAGGACGTGCGGCCGTTCGTCGACGTGCGGCATCAAAAACTCGCGCTCGATGTGCCGGAGCGGATGGGCGTGATGTCGCTCGATGCGGAGAAGATTCGCGACGCGCTGAATCATCTGCTGCTCAACGCGATCAAGTTCACGCCGGACGAAGGGACGATTACCGTTGCCGCGGCGCAGCGCGATGGGGAAACGCAGATCCGCATCAGCGACACCGGCTGCGGCATCGACCCGACGCATCTCCCGCGCATCGGCGAAGCGTTTTTTACCGGCTTCGACGTCACGCATCATTCGTCCGGCCACTTCGAACACGGGCGGCAGGGGCTGGGGCTCGGGCTGAGCGTCGTGAAATCGTTCGTCGCGCTACACGGCGGAAAGCTCGATATTTCCAGCGAATTGCAGTGCGGCACGACCGTCACGATCACGCTCCCCGCGACGCCCGCGACGCCGAAGCCGACATGAGCACATCCGGCAGGCATCCACGCCTCGATCGCATCGTCCGGTTCGCACCGGCCGTTAGCGCCGCGCTCGTTGCGACCTGCGGATTGCTTGTCCTCATCGGCTGGTTTTTCAACGTCGAGTTTCTCAAGAGTCTGTTGCACGCGGCGCGCGTCGCGATGAATCCGGCGACGGCGCTCTGTTTCATTCTGCTCGCCGTCGCGCTCTGGATGCTGCGTGACGAGCGCCCGAGCGCGCGGACATGGATCGCGCGCGCCTGCGCGACTATCGTCGCCGCGATCGGGATGCTCCGCCTGGTTGGCTACCTCTTCGACGGCAGCGCGCGCGTCGACGAGATCCTCTTCCGCTCAAAACTCGCCGGCAATGTGATGGCCCCCAACACCGCCGCCGCGCTGGTGTTGACCGCCGTCGCGTTGCTGCTGCTCGATACCCGCACGCGGCTGCGCAAGCTGCGCCTCTCGCAGTTTTTCCTCTTCGCCGTCGGGTGCATCAGCGCGCTGGCGCTGCTCGGGTATCTCTATCGCGTCGGCGCGCTCTACGGCATGAGCGGCTACATCCCGATGGCGCTCAACAGCGCGATCTGCTTCGCGCTGCTCGTCATCGGCATCCTCTGCGTGCGGCCCGACCGGCAGCCGGTCGCGACGCTGCTCGACGACACCGTCGGCGGCGCCGTCGCGCGACGACTGCTGCCGGCCGCGTTCATCCTGCCCGTCGGCCTCGGCTATCTCCGCCTGCTCGGGCAGCGCCGCGGATGGTTCAGCGCCGACTTCGGTCTCACGCTGTTCGTCCTCGGGCTGATCGTCATCTTCAATGCGCTGATCTGGTGGAACGCGCAGATCCAACGCCGCGTCGACCAGCGGCGAAAGCTCGTCGAGGACGCGCTGCGACTCAGCGAAGAACGCCACCGCGCCGTCACCGAGCAGGCCGCCGAGGGGATTTATCTTGTCGATCTCGAAACCAAGCAGATTATCGAAGCCAACGCCGCGCTCGAACGACTGCTTGGCTATGAGCCGGGCGAGGCGAAGCGGAAAAAAGTGTACGACCTCGTCGACGATACGCGCGATCATGTCGATGCGCGGATGCTTGTACTGGCCGATGCGCCGATCCCGCTGCACGGCGAGCGCACTTATCGTCGCAAGGACGGCACAAAGGTGGACGTCGAATCGAGCGCGAGCGTCATCTCCTTCGCCGGCGGCAAGGTCGCGTGTACGGTCGTTCACGACATCACCGCGCGCAAAGCGCTCGAGCGCGAGCTGCACGACATGATGCAGGCGGAGCACGCCGCGCATGAAAAGCTCAAGCAGACGCAGAGCGCGCTCGTGCAGACGGAAAAGCTCGCGGGGCTCGGGCAGATGGTCGCGGGCGTCGCGCACGAAATAAATAATCCGCTCGCCTTCGTCAGCAACAACGTCGCCGTCCTTCAGCGTGACATCAAAGCGCTCGCCGAGCTGCTCGGCCTGTATGGACAACTCGAATCGGCGACACCAGAGCAGTCGGCGGAGCTAAAACAGCAGATTCGCGATCTCGCCGCGCGGATTGATCTGGCCTACACGCTCTCAAACCTCGACGAAATGCTCGTCCGCTCGCGCGATGGGCTCAAACGCATCCAGCAGATCGTCAAAGACCTCCGCGACTTCGCCCGCCTCGACGCCGGCGATCTTCATGAGGCGGATTTGAACGCGGGGATCGAATCGACGATCAACATCGTCCGTGGCGTCGCGAAGCGCAAGCAGGTGACTGTTGATCTCGAACTCGCGCCGCTGCCCAGCGTGCAGTGCTACCCCGCGAAGATCAACCAGGTGGTGATGAACCTCGTGACGAACGCCATCGACGCCTGCAACGAAAACGGCCGGGTCATCGTCCGCAGCGCGCCAGGTGAGAATGGCGAGATCCGCATCGAAGTCGCCGACACCGGCAGCGGCATCCCGCCGGAGATTCGCGCGAAGATTTTTGATCCGTTCTTCACCACCAAAGCGATCGGCGCGGGGACGGGGCTCGGCCTGAGCATCAGCTACGGCATCGTCCGCGACCACGGCGGAACCATCACGGTCGATTCGGAAGTGGGGCGCGGCACGACTTTCGTCGTCACGCTCCCGCTGCAATGTGAGCCGAAAAAGATGAAGGCGAAGGAACCACAGATGAACACAGATGCACACAGATGAAAGATGGCTGTGGCGTCTTATCCGTGTTCATCCGTGTTTATCTGTGGTTCCATTTCCGTTTCGCGCGTGTCGTGCCAGCGCCGCCATGAGCCGCTCCGGGTCGAACGGCTTCGTCAGGTACTCCGTCGCCCCGCAGGCGACGCCGCGCTGGCGGCTGGCTTCGTCGCAGAGGGCGGTCAGCATGATGATCGGCACCTGCCGCGTGTCGGGCTGATCCTTGAGCTGCTTGCAGACCTCGAATCCATCGATATCCGGCAACATGAGGTCGAGCACAACCGCCGAGGGGATGCGCGCGTGCGCCTCGCGCAGCGCCGATGCGCCGTCGAGGGCCGCGCGATATTCGAACCCGGCGATCTGCGCGTAGGCGCCGACGAGCTCGTTGATCTCGCGATCGTCCTCGACGACCAGCACCGAAGGATGTCGCCCGTTGTCCGGCTTGTCCGGCATGTTTTGTCCGCTCCAGAGAAACTGAGCCGGTACTATATTCGATCCGGGCGAGAGGTGCCGCCAATGTCCTGGAGCAAGCCGTCCGTTCCGCTGGTTTGGGCGGCGATCGAAGTGTACGTGGGTTTGGCGTACGCGGGCGCGGCGCCGCCGTCGGCGGTGCGCGACCGGTTGGCATCGGTGCGCGCGACGGGCGATGCGGATTTTTATGACAGCCCGGTCTTCGAGCGCGACGACGCGCGTCCGCCGACGCGCTATTCGCTTCGCCTGGGCAACAAGGTTTACCCGCACATGAAACTGGTGATCGAGCGCGCGCCGGACGGTCGCGGGCATCTCTTTCGCGCTGACACGCACGACAAGCACATCCGCCCCGCGCCGAATTCCCGCGAGGCCCGCGTGTTTGCGGAGCTGATGAAGGTGAACCAGAAATTCGCCGAGGAAATCGAAGCGGCGTGGGCGAATCGCGGCGGGATCGCGACATTTAAACAGTTTTTGCGCGACGATCTCGCCCGCCGCGCCGCGGCGACATCGCCGCCGACAACGACAGACCCGACGCCGCCCACTCAACCGCACGTGTAACGGCGGCCACTACGCCGCCTGCGGATTCGAATAGACCTTGATGCAGTTCCGATCCGCTTTCTTCGCTTCGTACAGCGCGGAATCCGCGGCGGCCAGCAAGGTCGAGAAGGTGATGATGTTGTCGCGGACACTGCGCTCGGCGACGCCGATGCTCAACGTCGGCTGATGCGCGAGATGCGCGATCGCGTCGGAGAAATCGACGGCGTAGAACGCCTGCCGAAGTTTCTGCACGACCGCCTTCGCCTGGTCGACGCCGGTCTGCGGCAGCGCGATGACGAACTCATCGCCGCCGTAGCGGAAGGCGAGATCGGTCTTTCGCAGCGTGATTCGCACGCAATCCGCGAAAGCGCGGAGCATGTGATCGCCGGCCGCGTGACCGTGCTCGTCGTTGATTTCCTTGAACTTGTCCATGTCGATCATCACCAGCGAAAGCAACTGCCCGTGCCGCTCCGACAGCGCAAGCTCGCGCTGAAGCAGTTGCTCCATCGATCGGCGATTGAACAACCCGGTCAGGCCGTCGGTCAGGCTTTGCCGCTCCGCTTCGGCGAGGTGATGCAGCGTGATCAGCGATGAGCTGGCGGTGTTGATGTACGTCTGCGCGAGCTGTCGGCGTTCTTCGGTCCACTGCTCGTTCGGCGGCAGCAGCATGTGAACCATGAGCTGCGTCTTTCGCCCGATCGTGAACGGGATGCAGTACGCCGGGTGATCGGGCGGAAGGCGAAGGGCTTCATCGACCGAGCATCGCACCGGCGATGCGTCCGGGCGGAAGCAGCGCGGCAGATTCTGGCGCAGGCAGGGGCACAGCGCGGTATCCATCTCGCCGATCGAGACGCCCGAGCGGTTCAGCGTCGCGGGGAAGACCGCTTTCAGCGACGTCGCCGGCAGCGAATCCGGATCGTGCGCGATGATCGCCACGCCGGACAGCGTCAGCTCCGTGTGCAGAAAGAGTGCGAGCGAATCGAGGATCTGCTCCGGCTTGCCCGCGCCCTGGATCGTCTGGGAAAAGTCGAGCAGCCGATCGACCGTGCGCGATCGCGCGGCCATCGCGTGCAGCGCCGCTTCGTGCGCCGCGGTGGCGGATCGATAGTGTCGGAAGAGAACCGCGGCGAGCATCGTCGGCACGGCGCAGCCGACCATCCAGAGCATGCCGGTGGCGAAATGTTCGCTGGCCTTGGTCAACAGGACCGCCGCCGCCGTCGCCAGCACGGCGAAGACGATCGCCAGCCACGTCACCAGCGGGTGAGAGTGCGAAGGCGAAGAGAGAACGACAACCGGTTTCTCGCGCTCCACGGCCGGACCATTGTTAAAGACGGCGCATCTGGAATAAGCCCACCTCTGTATCGGGCGTTGGCGGGGGAAACTGAAGCGGGCGTGACAATCGAATTCTTGCTCCCTCTCCCCGGAGGGGAGAGGGCTGGGGAGAGGGGGGATCGCGTGGATTCGGTTTGCGCCGAGTTCGCAGGCTTCATCTTTTCAACTTGCGGAACCGGCCGCGTCGTCTCCCCGCGCTCGGCCCTCTCCCTAACCCTCTCCCCGCCGGGGAGAGGGGACCAGAAAGCGCGCACAGACGTCCGATATCGTTTGCCGCCCGGCCCGTGGCGTTGGCCGCGTTTTGCTTCGCCGACGACTTTGGATTCATCCGACCCATGAAACGTGCGGCGGGCGAACCCAGGCGAGCGCGTTTTTATTCATGGCCCGCGCAGAAGTTAGGCCTGCATTTTTGCTCGCCCGGCGAAAAATAAGGAGTTATGGCCGTCGATGTAATCCAATTTCAGCAAACAACGTGTCTAAAAACAGGCGTCTGCGTTGCAACGCGTTGCTCTACTGCGTACATTGTGGTCATGGCTGCTTCTGTACCGCCTACATCGTCAGCAGGTCCATCTCAGGCTGATGAAGAACTGTCCATCCTGATCGAAATTGGGGCAATCCTTTCCTCTACCCTCGAACTTCGCGAGGCGTTCGGGAAAGTGATGCAAATCATTTCCGACAAGCTAAATATGCACCGCGGGACGCTCGTCCTGCTCGATGATTCCACCGGCCGATTGCGCACCGAGGCGGCGGTTGGGCTGACCGACGAAGAAATCGCCCGTGGCAAGTATGCGCTAGGGGAAGGGATCAACGGCAACGTCGTCGCGACCGGTCGGCCGCGCATTATTCCGGATCTGCGCAACGAGCCGGACTTTCTCAATCGCACCGGGCGAATCACCCCGGACAAGCGCAACGAAGCCATCAGCTATATCTGCGTGCCGATCAAGATTCAGAACCGCACGACCGGCGCGCTGGCGATCGACAAGCCGTACGTCAGCGACGAGCAGCTCCGCAGCGACCACGTTTTCATGGACATCATCGCCGCGTTCCTCGCGCAGGCGATCCAGATCAATCGCATGGTGATGCGGCAGAAGGAAGAGCTGCTCGAGGAAAACGCGCAGCTCCGCGCCCAGGTGCGCGACCGTTTCCGCTTCGAGAACATCATCGGCGATTCGCCGGCGATGCACGAAGTGTTCGCGACGGTCGGACAGGTCGCGAATTCGCGCGCAACCGTGCTCCTGCTCGGCGAGACCGGCACCGGCAAGGAGATGATCGCCAAGGCGATTCATTACAACTCGCCGCGCAAGGAGAAGCCGTTCATCCGCGTCAACTGCGGCGCGTTGACCGGCACGCTGCTCGAGTCGGAAATCTTCGGGCACGTGAAGGGATCGTTCACCGGCGCCATCCGCGACAAGATCGGCCGATTCGAAGCGGCGGACGGCGGAACGATTTTCCTCGACGAGATCGGCACGCTGGAGCCGGTGTTGCAGGTGAAGCTGCTGCGCGTGCTTCAGGAGCGCGAGTTCGAGCGCGTCGGCGACACGCAGACGATCAAGGTCGACGTGCGCGTCATCGCGGCGACCAACGTCGATTTGCAGGAAGAGGTCGCGAAGCAGCAGTTCCGCGAGGACTTGTTCTATCGGCTGAACGTCGTCAGCGTTTACCTGCCGCCGCTGCGGAATCGCCGCGAGGACATTCCGCGGCTGATCGATTATTTCCTCGACAAATACAACGGCGTAAACGAACGCCGGCTGCGGCGGATCAGCCGCGAGATGTTGAACGTGCTGTTGCGTTATCCCTGGCCGGGCAACGTCCGCGAGCTGGAGAACGCGATCGAGCGGGCGGTCGTATTATCGAATGACGAGGATTTCACCGAAGATCTCCTGCCGCTGAGCGTGCGCATGTTCGCGGCGCAGCGAAGAAATTCGCAGGCGAGCGAGTCGATCGAGACGCTGACGAAGCGGTTGGCCGAGCAGGCGATCGCGGATTACGAGCTGCGCGAAGGGGAGATTTATTCGCTGGTCGTCGATCAGATCGAGAAGGCGTTGATCGAGCGCGCGCTGCACAAATGCGGCAACGTGAAGACGAAGGCGGCGGATTTTCTGGGGATCAATCGGAACACGCTGAACAAGAAAGTGAAAGAGCTGGGAATCGAAGCGGTGGATGGGGAGTGACGCGCGGCGAGCGCGGAAACGCGCGGGACAACAGAGTTTCCAGCGCCGCCAGCGTATCGCCCGCCGAGCGAAAACACGCACGCCGGGCGAGCGTCATACGTGGCTTGGGCGTCTCGCCCGAGCATTTGAGCGCAGCGGCTTAGCAGCAGAAAGCGGCTGGCCGCCGCGAAGCTCGGGCAAGATGCCCAAGCTACTTTTCTCCTACAATCCCGCCTGATGTTGTTAACCGGTCGAAATCTTTCCAAATCGTACGGGCCGCGCGTGCTGTTCTCCGGGATCACGCTCGGACTCGAGGCGGGCGAGCGCGTGGGGTTGATCGGCGCGAACGGATCGGGAAAATCGACGCTGCTGCGCATCTTTGCGGGCGATGAACACGCCGATGAGGGTGAGCTCGTCGCGCGGCGGCAGCTTCGCGTCGGATATGTGCCGCAGGAAGATGTTTTCAGCGCGGGGCAGTCGTGCCTCGATTGCGTCGCGGATGCGGTCGATGCGCATCTCGACGATCACGAGCGACATCTCCAGGCGGCGATTTTGCTCGATCGCGCGGGGTTCACGGACACGTCGCAGCACGTCGAAAAACTTTCCGGCGGATGGCGAAAGCGTCTCGCAATCGTGCGGCAACTCGCCCGCGAGCCGGATTTGCTGCTGCTGGACGAGCCGACGAATCATCTCGACGTCGAAGGCATTCTCTGGCTGGAAAAATTGATCAAGGGCGCGCCGTTCGCGACGCTGGTCGTCAGCCACGATCGGCGATTTCTCGAATCGATCGCGACGCGCATCATCGAGCTCGGACGGGCGTATCCGGACGGATTTTTGAGCCACATCGGCGCGTACAGCGACTTCGTCGAGAAGCGCGAGGAGTTTTTAGCCGCGCAGGCGGGACGCGAGCGGGCATTGGCGAGCGGCGTTCGCCGCGAGATCGAATGGCTTCGCCGCGGGGCGAAAGCGCGCACGACCAAGGCGAAGGGCCGCATCGACCGCGCCGGCGAGATGATCTCGGACCTGGCCGACCTACGGCAGCGCAACATGCAACAGGGGGCGGCGAAAATCGATTTCACCGCGTCGGATCGCAAGACGCGAAAGCTGCTGGACGTGAAAAAAATCGCGAAAACGCTCGGCGGGCGCGAGCTTTTTCGCGATGTGTCATTCACGCTCGCGCCCGGGACGAAGCTCGGCCTGCTCGGCCCGAACGGCAGCGGAAAGTCGACGCTGATCCGCCTGATGACCGGCGAATTACCACCTGACGCGGGCGAAGTCATCCGCGCGGACGGGTTGCGCGTCGTGCTGTTCGATCAGCACCGCGAGCAGCTCGATCCGGAGCAATCGCTCCGCCGGGCGCTGGCGCCGATGGGCGACGTCGTGCAGTTCGACGGGCAATCGATGCACATCACCGCGTGGGGGCGGCGATTTTTGTTTCGCAGCGAGCAGCTCGACATGCCGATCAAAGAACTCTCCGGCGGGGAACAGGCGCGCGTTCTGATTGCCCGGCTCATGCTGAAGCCGGCGGACGTGCTCATCCTCGACGAGCCGACGAACGATCTCGACATCGCGACGCTGGATGTTCTGGAGTCGAGCCTGGAATCGTTCGCGGGGGCGCTGGTGCTCGTGACGCACGATCGGTATCTGCTCGATCGCGTCTCAACGGAGTTGCTGGCGCTGGATGGTCGCGGGAACGCGAACATGTACGCGGAACTAGCGCAGTGGGAGAACGCTCGCGCGCAGGAGATGGAACGTGAGGTGATAGCCGCGGGGCGGAAGCCCGCGGTCTCCCGCCCCGCGGCGGCAACGCAGGCGAAAGTTCGACTCTCCTGGAAAGAGCAGCGCGAGCTGGAAGCGATGGAAGAAACCATCCACGCTGCGGAAGCGCGCGTGGCAACGCTGCAATCGCGCGTCGTCGATCCCGCCGTCATGATCGATCATGTGAAACTGCACGAGGCGTACGATGAGCTGGCGAACGCGCAACACGAGGTCGAACGCCTGTACGCGCGCTGGGCGGAAT
>JAXDMN010000453.1:0-10664 GCA_034666045.1 Phycisphaerales bacterium
CGGGCGCGGTAAACGTGTTCGACAGCACCTTGAGCGCATCGCCCGCGCCGTTGCCGTTGCTGAACTTCAGCGGCTGCGTGATCGTGCCGTTGATCTGAAGGATGTCGTCCGCGAGCGTGCCGCGCGCGAAGATGGATGTGACGCCCGGGAAGCTGAGCGTCGTCGCGCCGCGCGTGGCGGTGATGTTGGCGCCGCTGACGCCGAGCGTGATCGGCGTGGTGGTGCCGTCGAAGTCGACCATCAGCGTCGAGCCGCTCATCGAAGCAAACGAGCTGCTCCAGACGCCGCTGATCGCGCCCGCGACCGAAGCGTCGACCAAGTCGATGTTGGCGCCGACGTCGAAGCCGTCGGTGCCGGCGTTTTTGTAGGGGCTGGCGGCGGTCAGACGATAATCCGCCGCGGCCTCATCAGTGAAGCCGACGGCGGCCCAGGAGGTGGGCCAGAAATTGACCCCTCGGAGGTTCGGCGCATGCACCGTGCCGGGCCGCTGGACGTTGTCGTAGAGAGTCGCCTTGCTTTGCGTGTCCATCATGATGTTCTTCAGGAGCCGCGCGCCGGGGTCGCTGAAGTACATGTCCCACGCCGAATCGCCGCTCGAGGGGCTCGCACCCGCGCCAAAGATACCGTAGGCGTTGTGCGCGGTGACGTTATTCGTGAAGACGAAGTTCGTCGCCGGGTACTGCGGCGTGTCGACGTTGATGATCGTGCGGCCGTTGATGATCGTGTTGTGATCGAAGGTGACGTCCTTCGGGCCGTGCGTCATGTACAGGATGTTCCCGCCGATGCCGGTGCCGCCGGTCGACCACGCATTGTTGATATCGTGGAAGAGATTGTTCGTGAACGAGAGTCGGCGGACGAGTCCGGGCGGGCTGTTCTCGGCGTAGTCGCGGCCCTGCAGCGCGACGGCGTTGTTGGAATGTCGTATGATGTTGTTGCGGATGACGACGTCTTCGGTCGTGAGGTGCTGCGAGCCGCCCCAGTTGCCGAGCTTGAGCACGATCGCCGTGCCGTCCTGGCCGTCGACCCAGCAGTTCTCCAGGATGTTCCCCTCGAGCAGGACGCGCCGCCCGGTTTTGAGCTCGAAGAGATTCTTGGTGGTGTACCCAGCGCCGCGCCAGCTCAGCGGCTTGATGATGTGGTTGCCGCGAATCACGATGTCGGACGGCGTGTAGCCCTGGATGCGGTGCGTGCCGCCGCCGAACATGATGTTTTCCGACGCGCCTTCCAGCCGGTTGTTGATGATGTTGTACGGCCCCGTGCCGTTCCAGCCGCCGATCGCCTGCGAATCGGAGCCGGCGTCGTGAATGTCCTGGATATAGGAGTTGGTGATGTCGGTGAATGCGCTGTTCAGCGCGATCGCGCGGCGAATGCTCTGCGCCGGTGTGGCCGGATGCATGTACGAGCGGTCGATGATGATGTGATGCGGGACCGACTCATACGTGCTCTGCGCGGTGGTATCGGTACCGAGCGAGATCAACCCGGTCACGCTTCCGCTGGTCGGGCCGACGAATTCGATGCCGACGAACTTGAAATGGTGCGCGGACGTCCTGGTGCTGACGACCGAGACGTTCGCCCCGCCCGCCTGCAGCCGCGGCATGTTCACCGCGTCAGCGGGGCTGATGCGCGTGCCGGCCGCGGGAAGCAGCGCGAGGTTTGACGACTGAATGGTGATCCAGCCGCTGCCCGTCGTCTTGTTCGGAAGATTGAACGGGCCGGTGTAGGTCGTCCCGGCGTTGAGGATCACGGTATCGCCCAGCGCTGCGCTATCGAGCGCGGCCTGGAACGCGGCGGCGTTGGCGGGCGTGTGAATCGCCAGCATCATCCGGCGTTCGAGCCGGTCGATCATCGGCCCGCACGCCGACTGAACCACAGACGTGCCGCGCTTCGATTGAGAAATCATCAATTTTGCCCTCTTCCCATGACGCTACAGCGGCGCGCCCTGCGCACCGAAGTTGAAGTCGATCGTCGAGTAGTCGTCGCCGGAAATAATTCCGTCGTAGTTGAAATCGCCGTTCGCGTAGCCGAACGCGCTTGTGCCGACGTTGAAGTCGATCGTGCTGTAGTCGTCGCCGGAAATGAACCCGTCGAGGTTCGCGTCGCCGGCGTAGGTGTACTTCACGATAACGGCGGTCGAGTCGATGGTCTCGCCTTCGTACAGAGCGGTCTCGCCCGCGCCGATGGAGAAGACGTCCGCCGATCCGGCCGCGCCGAGCGTCGTCAAACCGGTCTGCGCATCCGCCATGCTGGTGAACAGCCCAGCCGCGCCGTCCCAGGCGCCGCCGTTCTGGGCGGACTGGATCAGGCCGAGCACGCCGGTGTAGTTGGTGCCGTTGAAGCCGCCGAGGCGGTCGGCGCCGCTGTAGTCGAGAATGAGATCGTTGTCGGTGAGGTCGAGCTTGCCGGCGAGAATCAGGTCCTTCGTGAGCAGGACCTTGTGCCCGCCGCTGCTGAGCGTTGCGTTGCCGCTGACACTGAGACTGCGGAGGCGCTGCGTGGCGTTGAAGGTGACGGACCCGCCGGCGGCGACGTTGACCGCGACATTGCGCGTCGCGCCGCCGATGTTGCTCTGAAGCGTCCAATTTGCGGCGTTGACGACATCGACGACGTCGTTGCCCGCGCCGTTGCTGAACGTCAGCGGCAGCGTGCTCGTGCCGGCCAGGACGAGATTATCGATGCCGGCGGTGCCGATGGCGACGATGTTGGTGACGCCGGTGAAGGGAAGGATCTCGCCGTCGTACATCGCCGTGATGGCTGAACCGTTGCCGTCCAGCGTGATCGGACGCGGCGCGTTGGTAATGAGATCGTAGCGGACGTTGAGCGTCGTGCCGGTCATGTAGGCGAATTCAACCGGCAGCAGGCTGGCGTCGACGCCGATGTCTTTGCCGTCGGTGCCGACGTTGTTGTAGATGCTGCTGGCAGCGAGGTTGAAATTACCATTGGCCTTGTCGACGAAGCCGACGGCGGTCCACGTCGCGGGGAAGTAGTTGCCCGGGCGGTCAGTGTAAACGTTCGCGTTGCCGCCCATCAGGATGTTCTTCGTGAAAACATGTCCGGCGTCGCCGAAGTAGCTGCCCGGGGCCGGGTTCGCGAAGCTCGGGTTGCCGGTGCCGTCGGTGCTGCGCACGCCGTAGCTGTTGTGCGCCGTGATGTTGTTCTTGAACACGAAGTTCGTCGCCGGGTACGTTTTGAGCGAGGAGTCGAGCTCGATCGTGGTGTAGCCGTTGAGGAACGTGTTGTGGTCGAAGGTGACGTCCTTGGGGCCTTGAGTCAGGTAGATGTTGAACGTTCCGCCGCCGGTGCCCGAGTCGCCCCACTTGCCGTTGATGTCGTCAAAGAGGTTGTTGCTGAAGGTAATGCGGCGGACCAAACCGTCCGGGCTGTTGCTGGAGTAGTCGCGGCCCTGAAGGGCGACGGCGCCGTTGGCGTGGCGG
Organism: Phycisphaerales bacterium; assembly: GCA_034666045.1. Classification (GTDB taxonomy): domain Bacteria; phylum Planctomycetota; class Phycisphaerae; order Tepidisphaerales; family Tepidisphaeraceae; genus JAICTV01. Next base: position 3,432 of record JAXDMN010000453.1, read on the forward strand.
ATGATGTTGTTGCGGAGGATGACGTCTTCGGTCACGTTCTGCGGCGAGACGTTGTAATCGCCCAGCTTGAGCACGATCGCGACGCCGGTCTGCCCGGAGGTCCAGCAGTTTTCGAGGATGTTGTCTTCCAGCGTCACCCGCGCGCCGTGCTTGAGCTCGAACAGGTTCTTGACGGTCGGCGTGTACCCCTTCGAGCCGTCGCGCCAATGCAGCGGCTTGATGATGTGGTTGCCCTTGATCAGGATGTCGGCGACCGTGCCGGGCATGCGGTTCGTCGCCCCGCCGAACAGGATGTTCTCGCCGGCGCCTTCGAGATGGTTGTTGATGATGTTGTAATGCCCCAGGCCGTTCCATCCGGCGATGGCGTTGGAGTCGCTGCCTTCGTGGATTTCCTCGATGTAGCTGTTGGTGATGTCGACATAGGAGCCGTGCAGTCCGACGGCGCGGCGGATGTTCGACGACGGCTGGTTCGGACGCATGTACGTCTGATCGATCACGATGTCGTGCGGGACCTGCACGACGGTGTTCTGCGAATCGTTTCCGATCTCGACCAGCGTCGTGAGGTCGGTGTTATTCGCCGGGCCGATGATCTCCAGGCCGAGCAGCTTGTAGTGATGCGCGCCGTCTTCCGTCTTGATGGCCTGCGCGTTGCTGCCGGGCGCCTGGAGGTTGGGCATGTTGGCGGCGTCCGCCGGGGTGACGCGCACGCCCGCCGCCGGGAGCTGCGCGAGGTTCGACGACTGGATTGTGATCCAGCCGCTGCCCGTGGTCTTGTTCCTCAGCGTGAACGTGCCGACGTAGGTCGTGTTGGCGTCGAGGGTGATCGTGTCGCCGAGCGCCGCGTTGTTGATCGCGGTCTGAAGGGCGGGTCCGGTCATGGGCGTGAAGGTGGCGAGCATCACGCGTCGCTCGAGCGTCGCCATGGTGGGCGCGCAGGCGGCGCGAAGGGTCGAGGAGGCTCGCTGCGACTTCGTCGGTCGAGAAATCATCTGCCGTCCTTCTTCAGGGGCACATGCCCCGGATTATTACTTGCCCGGATAGTAAATTAGCGGAGCGGTCATTTCGCTGGCAGGACTGCGCCCGCCCCATATATTCGCGGTAACGCTTGCTGTTCTACCACCGATTTATTATAATGCAATAGAATAATCCGGCGGGAGGTGTGCTGGACGCGGGCGGAGCGTTTCGGACTGGTCAAATCGTATCGCTTCGGGCGTAATTGCGGTTTCTGCATCTCGGACGGGAGCGGCCCCTTGAGCATTGTCGATGAGCCCCCCGAAGCGTCGCCGGACCCCGCCCGCGTACCGCCCGCCGAGCAGATTCCACTCGTCCCGGCGAAGGGGTTCCGCCGCGTCCAGCTTTGGCTCGGCTACAGCGGCCCCGAGTACAGCGTCGGCACGCTCACCTACACCCGCCTCGGCTTGTTCGTGATTTTTCTCTGGCTGCTCTGGGGCGACCTGGTCTGGTCGCTGATGGAGACCGTCTTCCCCGCCTCGATGCCGCTCCAGCTCGACCGCCTCGGCGTGCCGAAGAACTGGACCGGCTACATCATGGGAACCGCCGGCGCCATGATCAACATGACCTTCGTCCCGGTCATCAGCTTCCGCTCCGACCGCACGCGCTCGCGCTGGGGCCGGCGGATTCCGTTCCTGCTCTTCACGATGCCGTTCCTCTGCTTCTTCCTCGCGATCCTCGGCTTCTCCGATCACATCGGCGCGTGGATCCGAAACTCATCGCTCCCCGCCAAGCTCAATCTCTCGCCACTCACCACCATCATCATCGTGATGGCGCTGCTCATCCTGCTCTACGACGTCTTCAACGTCTTCGCGAACTCGATCTACTGGTACCTCTTCCGCGACGTGATCCCCAGCGCGTTCCTCGGCCGCTTCATGGCGGCGTTCCGCATGGTCGGGACGTGCGCGTCGATGATCTGGTGGGCCTTCATCTACGGGCGGATCGAGACGCACACGCCGCACATCTACGTCGGCGCGGCGATCGTTTACTTCCTCGGCTTCGGGGCGATGTGCCTGATGGTGAAGGAGGGCCAATACCCCCCGCCGGAAGAAATCGCCCCGCCGACCGAGCCGTGGCTCCAGCGGACGTGGAAGTCGATCCGCACCTACGCTCGCGAGTGCTTCAGCCATCCGCTGTTCGTCATTTTTTACATCTCGCAGGCGCTGCTCTTCGTCGCCGGCGCGGGCACGCTGTACAAGCAGTATTTCTTCCTGCGCCATCTCCAGTTCAACCCGGCTTCGATGGGCAAGGTGATGACCGTCATCATGCCGCTCGCTTTGGCGATGCAGTTCCCGCTCGGGTGGCTGGTCGACAAGATCCACCCGATGCGCGGCTACCTGATCGCGATCACCTGCGGCATCCCGCTGCACTTCGCCGGCTACTTCATCGACACCTACTCGATCGCCGGCATGACGCTCAACGCCTTCACGATGTACGTCGTCGTCACCGCGATTCAACAGCCACTGCTGCAACTTCGCGAGGCGTCGGAAGTGCCGCTGCAAATGCGCCTGTTCCCGCGCCGCCAGTACGGGCAGTTCAGCTCCGCGAACGCGATCGTCCGCCATTTCTCGATGATCTTCGGCACGATCGCCGCCGGGACGCTGATGGGATGGACGAACCAAAAGTACGGGCAGTTCGGCAACGCGTACGCGTTCCTTTGGCTCGGCGGGTTTCACACGGTCGCGTGCATTGGGTTGTGGACGGTCTTCCTGATGTGGCGACGGTACGGCGGGGAGAAATTTCAGTACGAACCGGAAGAAGTCGTCGTCGCCAAGCCATGACGCGCCCGCGCGGCCGGGCCGCGCCGGCGCGCATTACTGCTGACGATCGAAGATCTCCCACAGCCGACCGAGCGCGAACCAGTCGCCGCCGCTGTAGTTGTATTTGGTCGGCGTGCCGTTGATCTTCAGGTTGGGGCTGTCCTTGAACTCCTGCTTGATCATGTCGAACGGCACCCACTTCACCGCGTAATTGGCGTACAGCACGTTGACGCCGTTTTTGTGGATGCCGTTGATCAGCCGCGTGTCCTCGCAGAGGTCGGCGACGATCGCTTTGCCCTTGAAGACGTTGGAGCCGCGAAGCTTCGAGACGCCCATGGTGGTGCTGGTGTTGTAGTAGATGGGCGGCGCGTAGAACGCCGCCGTCCCGCCGGGCGCGGTCCAGCGCAACGTCTGTTCGTCATTCGGTTTTGACGTGAGCATCGGGCGTGACGAGTAGCCCATCATCAGGCTGAATCCCCACCCGGGCGGACCGGCCCAGGCGATCGCCTGATCGTTCGAGATCGGAACATCGAACCAGGGATTCTCTTTCCCCTTGTACGAGAGGTACCAATCCCTCGGCATGCTCGGGCAGTACCAGATCTGACGATTGAATTCGCGGTCGGACTTGATGATGCCGCTGGAGAAGAGGTAGCCGAGGCCGACCGGTCCGTTGGTCTTCAGCGATGAAGAGAGGTACCAGAGCACGCTGTTTCCCGGCGCGTACGACTCGTACGAGACGTAACCGAGCGGAAGAAAGTTGTTGTACTGCCCGGCATACATCGCCGAGAACTGACCGATCTGGCGGAGCTGGCTGGCGCACTTGATCTTGTCGGCGGCCTGGCGCGCGCGGGAGAGCGTCGGGAGAAGAATCCCGATCAGGACCGCGATGATCCCGATGACGACCAGCAGCTCGACGAGCGTGAACGCCTTGTTTTGCTTCGACATGTGCTTCTCCTAACTAGCTGGCCAGATCAATGTGAATGCTGCGCGGCGCGTTGAGCGCGATTTGACGACCCGGGCGGACGAGGGCGACGGCGAGGTCGCCCTGGCGTACGACCCATCCCGCCGGCGACTCGACGACGCTCGCTTGCGGCTCGCGCGGCGCGTCGGCGTCGGACGGGACGAGCAGCGTCAGGAATTTTCGCATCCGCCCCGCGCCGCTGTCATCGCTTATTTCCGCCCGCCATTCGCCGGGGGTGTAGGCGTCGTTCAGTTTGCGTTTGAGCGGATAATTTTTGCCGTCGACTTCGAATTCGCGTCCCGGCCCACCGATCGTTTCGATGCGCGGCGCCTGCGGCAGCAGCGCGGTGGTCGTGAGCCGCCCGCCCTTGTGTTCGGCAAGGATACGGTTCGATTCGACGCGCGGTTCTTCCATCGTGTGCAGCAAAAAACGCGGCTCCAGCCCGTCGCGGGCCAGCTCCACCTCATCGAGCACAACGAGCGACACGCATCCTTTATTCGGCCAATCGAGAACGAACGTGACGTGCCGCACGAAGCGCGTCAGCTTCTCCTTCGAGTAGCAGTTCGACGCGTCGCCGCAGACGTAGCTGAAACCGTTGCCATCGCGGTAGGCGAGGATCGTTCCGTCGCTAAACGTGTCGCTCGCGATGTCGTCGAACTTTGTCGGCTGGAAGTGCGGCTCGTTGATGAAGCGCTGTCCGCCGTCGTTGGCGTATTCGTTTCCGCGGCTGATGAAGCGTTCGTTCGGATCGTGCACGACCAGGGTGTTGTGCGCGATCGTGCGGACGTAGTAGTTGTACCACTGCGGCGATTCGTAGGCGTCATACCCGCCGGAATCGATGGCCTGTTCACCTTTGTGATAGATCGTAAAACTGTTCGCGTCGCGATGCCCGTGGTTGTGCAGGTAGAGCGGCGAGCACTTGAAGGAGGCGACCGTCCCGCGATCGAAATCGCCGCGGGCGATCGCCACGCCCATCGCGGCGAAGAGTTTCGTGCGCGGGAGATCGTCCGGCGGCTGCGGCGCGACGCCCGGGCGGTCTTCAAAGAGGATCTGATCCACTTCGGACCCGGCGATGCGAAAACGATTCACCCACCACTGCGCCCGCCCGTCGCGATAGCGCGACGCGATGGCGGCGAACGGCCGGTAGTAGCTCGGGTTCTCCAGCGCCGGCGTCGCGCAAAAATAATCGCCGAAGCGGATGAAGCTCGCGTCGTCGCGCTGGGCGTACGTCCACCACTTGACCACGTTCGCGAACCACGCGTTCGGGCGGTACATCTCGATGCCCAAACCCGCTTCGATGGCGCTGAAGAGCCACGGGAACTCCGCGACGTACGTGCACGTGTAGGACATGCTCTGCTGGAAGCATTCTTGTTCCAGGAAGTGCCGATAGCACGGCGATTGTTTTTCCCAGCGATCAAGCGTGTCTTCGACGAAGCGCGTCGCGCCGGGTAACTCGTCGCCGATCGCGATGCCGGCCATAAGAATGAACGGCATCTGGTTGATCGCGTGGCCGAGGAAGTAGCAATCCGGCTCGACTTCGCCGCTGTCGTAGAGGGCCTGGCAATATTCGAGCGCCCGGCGGCCGACGCGCTCGCGCAGCTCGTCGCCGAGGGCGGCGTGCATCCAGTCGTAGCTGGCGGCGAGCGCCTTGAGCCGGCGGGCGCCGACAAAATATTCGCCGCTGACGTCGAGATCGAGCAGCTTGCGCAGCCCCTCGATCGCGACTTGCGCGTGCGCGGCTTCGTCGCTGAGCAGGTGGAGAAATGAAAGTCTAAAAACCGAGTCCGAGTAGTCCCCCCCGCTACCCGGCTCGGCGCCCGCGCCCGCGAGCGCCCGCAACGCGCGCATCTGGTCCCCATGCGTCGTCGTTGCGCGGCGCCGCAGCGCAGTGAGATCGTCCGGTCGAAGCAGCACTCGCGGGTGGGCGTCGCGAATCCTGAACTTCACGGCTGGCTCCCGCTCCCGGTGTCGGTGCTTTCGGCGGCGGGTGGATTTTCCGCCGCCGCTCCGCCGCCGCCGACGGCATAGGCCGGGCCCTGCGCGCCGCGCCCGCCGAGCGTCGCTCGGAGCACGTCGCGATTGATGACGAGCATGCGCTCGCCGCCACGGCGATCGATCGATTCGGCGCCGCCGCCGAGATACTCGCGGAAGAATTCCAGCGACTTGTTCCCGCCCCACTTGTGCCCGCCTTCGAACAGGTCGAGCTCGAGGCAGTCGCGCGCGCCCGCGGCGGCGTAGATCTTTTCCACTTCCTTGAAGCAGCTCATCGCCGAGTCGAGCTTGAAGCACTCGTCGTACGTGCCGATCTCGACCAGCAGCGGCCGCGGCGCGAGCACGCCATGCAGGTCCGGCACGTCGCACAGATCGTAAAGCCCGGGCGTGATCTGGCTGCCGCAGAAGTTGACGTCGCGCATGCCGAAATCGGCGAAGCGATCGCTGTAGCAGATGATGTTGGCGGCCTTGATGCGCGGGTCGCAGATCGACATCCACGTCGCCATGCATCCGCCGAAGCTCAGGCCCATCACGCCGATGCGGTTCGGGTCGACGAAATCCTGCTGGCAGAGGTAGTCGAGCGCGCGCATGCCGTCGTGAACGTCCATGCCGAGCACGGTCATGCCGAGCACAGTGGCGCGGAGATAGTGGAGGTTGCAGAGATCGCGCTTCGCGCCGTGCGGGGCGTCGACGTCGTTCAAGTTCGGCTTGCGACGGTCGTCGCGCTCGCCGAAACCGCGCCAGTCGATCGCGATCACCGCGAATCCGGCCAGGGCCATCTGCAGACCGTAATCGTAATTGTGGTTGACGATTTCGCCGGCGAGTTGCGGCGTGGAACGGTTGCCCATCACCGGCTCTTTGCCGAAGGGGCCATGCCCGTGACAAGCGAGGATCGCCGGCAGCCTGCCGCGCGCGGATTCCGGTCGGAAGACGTAGGCAACGACGGACAAGCCGTGCTCGACGTCGAAGAGCACGCGCTGCTTGATCAGTCCGTCCTCGCGCCATTCCGCCTGCACCTCGGCGTTGAGCGGGACCTTGTCCGGCATGCGCCCCAGCGTCGCGCGGGCGGCGTCGAGAAGCTCGGTCTGCCAGCGGCCGAATTCCTGTCCGTTGTAACGCAGACGCGGCACGTGCCGGGCGGCGGTTGAACGAAAGTGAGCGTTGATGGAAAGGTTTCGCGCCATCGGCGTTTCGGTTGGGCTATAGCGGCGGCGGCAGCCCCCGCGGTCGGGGGCCGCCGCCGTCCTTTGAGAGAGAGAGCACGTCTGTTCTCGTCGCGGGCGCGATTTAGCGCGCCGCGCGGCGTCGGCGGCGACTGAGCAGGCTCGCGGCCGCAAGACCAATGACCGACAGCGAAGCCGGTTCCGGCACCGCCGTCACGCCCGCGAGTCCGGCCGACCCGCTGGTCGGGAACGGCGCGCCTTGGGCGGCGTAGTTGAAGTCGATCGTTGAATAATCGTCGCCGGAGACGATGCCGTCGTAGTTGAAGTCTCCGTTCACCCAACCATC
>JAXDMN010000454.1:0-3077 GCA_034666045.1 Phycisphaerales bacterium
CGAAACCAGAAATCCGAATCAAATCCGAATGACGAATGACGAATGACGAATGACGAACCGCATCTTCTTCGTCATTCGTCATTCGTACCTTCGTCATTGATTCGTTATTCTGGTTTCGTCATTCGGATTTCGCCCTAATCCGGCCCCACGGCGGTGCAGTCGGCGTCGGTTTCCATTTCGTTCATGGCGTCGAGGCGTTCCTCGAGGTGTTGGAGGAACTCGCGCATGTCCTCGAGGTCGACGGCGACTGGAAAGCCGGATTCTTCGTCGGCGGCGATGACGTGGACCGACCCGCTCGTGGGGTCGCATTGGAAGGTCGTGCCGTTGCGGGCGGTGTAGCGGAGCATGGCGGCACCTTTCGCGTGGCGGCTGAAAAGGATGTCGTCCAGTTCCCTCCTGCAAACCGATCTGTCTTCACTCGCGTTTATACCGCCGTTCAGCGCCGGCATGCCAGCAAATTCCCCGCAGGAATCGGCGATTACCCGCGCAACTCAGCTCGGACTTTCATGAGGATGCGGCCGAGGTGGTTGGCGCCTTCGCCCTGATAGACGCCCCACACGCGGTCGCCCCAGGTGTTGCCCTCGATGAGCTCCGCGTCGCCGGTCGCGAGGAGTTTCTGCCGCAGGTCGGGGTGGCGGGTGAACTTGTCGCGAACGCAGCGCTCCATCACGTCGAATTTCGCCGTCTCCCAATCGTCGCGAAGCTTGAGGGCACGCCCGGCGCGCTTCGCGTCGGCGGGGGAGGTTGTCGCGGCGATCTTTTTTCGCTCGGCTACATCGAGCGTCTTGGCGGCCTGGTAGGCGTGCTCGGAACTCGGGTAGGTGATCCCCTCGAAGACCACCTCGGCGGGCCAGAAGTTCGAGAGGAAACGGAAGTCGCCCTGGAAGGAGTCGATCGCCGCTGGACGGGATGCCGCCGCGGTTGCAGGCGGCGCCGGCATAACGGCAGGGGCGGAGCAACCGGCGAAGAGCACGATCAGCGCAAGCGAAGCGTGGCGCATGCGGCGATCATACCGCGAATGACTGCGTCGCGCCGGTAACGATGGTCAGGCGTTGACCGCGAACACCGGCCCGGTCTCCGCCGCGAGCTGCGCGATCTTCCCGCACATGTCGCGGACGTCGTCCGTGTCGCTGAGGATCTCCAGCGCGCGTTCGAGCGCTTCGAGCTCGGCCCGGCTGATCAGCACGCAGCGCTCGTCGCTGCCCGGGCGGGTGATGTCGATGCGAACCTTCGTGCGCGATACGAACTCGTGAAGGTGCGCGAAGTTCGACGCGATCAAGCTCACGTCATACGTCTGTGGTTGCGAATCGTCGGCCATGTCCAAGGCTCCGCGTGGACCGGCGCGCGTGGAGCGGCGCCAGTCGAGTATTGCCCTCGTCGTTTGGATGTCGTTGCCCGCGCGCGAAGTGAACAGCGCAAATCGCGGAAAACGTCCGGTCTCCCACCATTCGGTATGGTGGCGGCGGCGCGAAGGTTCGCTGGTCGGTTTTTTTCCCGAGGGCCGCGTGAGCGGAATCACCGAACTAACTCGTGGGAAGCCCCAGTTTTGCGCCGGGTTGGGTCGGGTTCCGTCGGGGGATGCGGTCCGCCAGCGGGTAGTGCTGCGGCGCACGCCCGACGATCTCGTTGAACCTGGCGACCGTCCACGACAGGATCGCAACCGCCACCCCGAGGTGCAGCAATCCCACGACGATTGCGATGGCGGTGAAGGCTTCGCCGCTCACCTTGCTGTGACCCGGGCCGGGCAGATCAACCGTCAGATCATCCGCGCGGTTCATTCCCTCGCCGAGGTAGTAAAACGGCAAATACCAAGTGACCTGCTCAATGAGGTCGCCGCGCAGGTGCATCAACTCATCGATCACCCCCAGCACGAGCGAGAACACGCCGTACAGCAGGACCGGCAGCCCCAGGTTGATGATGATCGCCAGCGTCACCTTGCGGCAGCGCAGCGACAGGTAAATCCCGGTGGCGATCCAGACCGTGTTGTACAGCACGATCACCGAGACGACGAGAACGAACCCCCAGAGCGGGATGACGCCCGCGATCATGAACACGGCGAAGTGCACGACGATCAGCACCATCGGCCAGAGCATCTTGCGCGCGGCCCCAATCGCCTTGCCCCAGACGATGGCGAAGCTGGAGAGCGGGCTGGCGAGCAGGATGGTCCAGGTGTCGCCCTCCTTCTCCTGTGCGATCGCGGTGGCGGCGATCACGCAGGCCACGAGCATCATCAGCCCGTGGAACACGACCGAGAAGCCGATCTGCGTGTCTTCGTCGTTCAGCGCATCGTTCGCATACGCGGCGCTGTAGGTCGTCACGAGCAGACCGAGGATGATGACGGTCCCGACCACGCGCTGCGTCAGCGTGACCGTAAGCGGACGCCGCAGCTCGCGCCACAGCACGGGATTGTCCGAAACCGCCCGGTTCGCCCGCCCGCGCTTGGCCGTCGCTCGCGCCATCGCGCCTTCAGCGCCCGCGTATTCCAATGTCGCGCCCGCGGGCGGCACCGGCACGGCGAGCGGCGCCACGCTGGGAACGTCGTCGACGCTCGTCGCGGGCGCGGGCGCCGGCATCGGCACCGCTGGGGTATACGCGGCGTTGGCATCTCCCTCGCGGCGCGCCAACCGTCGCACCAGAAGCGCAGACAGGAACAAAAACACCGCCGTCACCACCAGGTGCGTCAGCACGCACGTCCCCCATTGATCCGCCATCACCCGCATCTGTCCGCTGGCGAGAAATCCGGTGCACATGAACGGGTTGTACGTCGTGAAAAAGTGGATGTACCGCATCGCGCCGCGCGCGCCGGCCGCCGACGCGTAGACCATCACGATCATCGGCACGAACGCGTACGCGATGCCCATCAGCAGGTACGCCAGCAGGATCACCGCGTACGCCCGGCTGACGATCACCGACAGCATCAGCCCCAGCGCCGCCGACGTCAGCGCGACGACCGCGCAGAGACAGATGACGCCGATCATCTGCTGCACTTCGACGCCGCCCAGCAGTCGCACCAGCGCCAGCACCGGCAGGCTCAGCCCGATCAGCGTCAGCGCGGTCAGCAGGCGCGAAAAGAGTTT
>JAXDMN010000455.1:0-19689 GCA_034666045.1 Phycisphaerales bacterium
ACACCGCGGCGCACGCGCCCATCGCCCCAATCAACGTGAAGATCTTGTCCCCGCGCGCCTGGATGATCATCCGCCGGCCGATCACCCACATGCCGATGACGACCGTTCCCATCGCCGCCAGCCCGGCCGGGCCGCTCTGGAACAGCGTGAACGTCCACGTGTTGTGCCCATAGCCGAACATCTGCTCGCCGTTCTCGCTGTAGATCGTCGTGTGGCCGAAGCCTTGGCCGAGCAGCGGGCTGCGCGTCCAGAGCTGCAACTCGCGGATCTGGCTGTTGAGGCGCGTGTCCCAGGCCTTCTCCGCCTTGCCGACGCGCTCGCCCGGCAGCATCGTCTGAAGGCGCTCGATCATCTTGCCTTCGAAGTCGATGCCGAGCGAACGCCCCGCGATCAGCACGCCGATCCAGATGAACAACATCACCAGCGGCGCCGCCAGCGCGAACTTGACGGTCTTCAGGCCGCGCCCTTCGCGGGGCAGCAGCAGGTAGATGCCCCCGATGGCCATCGAGATCGCCACCCAGTCGCTGCGCGAGAGCGTGGCGCACTGCCCGATAAACGCGACGAACGCAAACACCACCGTAATGAACAGCGGGAAGAGGCGATAGCCGCTAACGATTTGATAGATCAGGAACGTTGCCGCGATGCCCGCGATCGCGGGGCCGTATTCCATCGTTCGCAGCGCGTTGATGTCGACGTTGTGCTTGACGCCGGTCTCCACCTTGCTGCGGTAGAAGAGGACGACCATCGTCCCCGCCCCGACGCCGGCGATCACCAGCCAGAACGCGAAGCGCTTCGCGTGCTTGGGCCAGTGGGTGAGGAAGTACCCGACGCAGGCGGCGGCGGGAACCATCAGGAAGTTTCGCAGCGTCGTCAGGTGGTAATACGGATCGTCGTCGATCGACAGGAACGAGGCGATGCTGCCGAGGATCGCGGCGAGCAGGAACAGCCCGAGCACCTTCGGCATGATCGGATGGATCCGCGCCGTCGGCATGCGGTTGCGCGCGATCGGGACGATCGCGGCAAGGAACGCCAGGGCAAGCAGCAGGTCGAGCAAGCCGATGGGCGCGCCGAGGTCGAGGCGATACTTGAGAAGGACCTTGCTGTTGCTCGCGATCGCGTCGATCAGGAGCAGCACGATGATGATCAGCATGGGCGAATCCTGCTTCGACTCAGAGAGCGACGCTGGCAACAGCGGAGGTCATCCGGATGCCGGCCGCGGGGCGCGGTGACATAAAGACTAGGATTACGCGCGCCCGGGTTCCAAGGTTCAATGCGTTCCCGGGTCTAAAGTTACGCTTGGGGCCGGTTTCGCAGCCGCGACATAAGGTCGCGGCACGCTTCTTGGTGTTCTTCGGTTCGTTCGGCCGACGGCCATTACTGGATTAGTTCCCGAAGAATGTGCTCCCAGCGATCCGCCCACGCCTGGGCCGAGTACGCCTCGGCGAAATGCTGTGCCCGCCGGCCCATCAGGGGGAGCTTCTCGTAGTTCTCGTGGGCGAGCACGAGGCCGCGGGCCAGGTCGTCGGCATCGTTGGTGGCGACCTGCCAGCCGCTGTAGTGCGATCGCACCAGCTCGACCGACGATCCGCACGCCTCCGTGCAGACCACCGGCAGCCCAGCCGCGCACGCCTCGACGATGACCAGCGGCCAGGGGTCCTCGCGACTTGAGAGGACGAAGACGCCGGATCGCTGCATGACGTTGCGCATCTCGGCGGGCTGCACGAAGCCGAGGTCTTCGACGCCTTCACGGTTCTCGAGTTGGGATTTCAGCGGGCCCATTCCGCAGCAGCTGAGCGGCCAAGGATCGGTCGTGCGGCTGCGGTAGCGGGCGTAGGCGTCTAGCAGGACGTCGATCCCCTTCTCGTCGGCGTAACGTCCGGTGAAGAGGAACCGTCGCGGCCAACCGCCGGCTTGCGCGGCGCGCTGCGCGTACGCGGGGGAGAGCGCGTCGTAATCGACGCCGTACATCGCGCGGCGAATTTTCGATTCGGGCACGCCGAGAAGTTTCGCATATTGCCACGCCCGTTCGCCCGGGACGATCACGCGCGACATGCGGTCGAGATATCCGCCGATCTTCAGCCGCGCCAGGCGCTGCCGCCACGTGTAACGCAGCGGCGTGTCCATCACCATGACGAATGGCAGCTTCGCCAGCTCCGGATCGCGCGCGAGCTGAATGTACGAGGGGTAAAGCCAGCCGGAGAGGCTGACAACCTGTGCGTTGTGATCGCGGATGATCTGCTTGATCGCGCTCGCGGGATCGCTGTGATCGAGCGGGAGCGTTCGCGTGTTGAGGCCCGCCATCATCTGCTCGTTGAAGGCGGTGTTTGACTGCGACTGGAAGTTGAAGACGAGCAAGTCGATGCCCGGCCGCGCCGCCAGCGTGCGCCAGCACGCCGCCATGTATCCGGAGACGCCGCCCCAGCAAATGGCCACCTTCATCGCGCGGCCTCCTTGCGCAGGCGCTGGAACTGCTTCTCGATGCGGCGAAACTGCCAGTAGCTCGGCGTGGTAAACGTTCGCCCGCTCGCTTGCGCCTTCGCGCCGGCGGCATACTTGTCGAAGTCCTGGAGGACGCGCACGAGCGCGTCGCGGCTCGCTTCCCATTGCCGCGCGTAGGTTTCGGTGACGGTCTCGGCGAGGGTGCTGGCGAAGGTGATCTTCATCTGCTCCTGGTAGACGATCTCGCCGGTGTCGATCTTGTCGTCGATCCGGTGGATGGTGAACCCCGTTCTCGCCGAGCCCTCGTGCAACTGCCAGATGACGCTCTGCGCGCCCTGAAACTGCGGCAGCATTTCGTGGTGGATGTTGAGCATCCCCAGCCGCGGCACGGCGAACACGCGACGCGGAATGTATCCGTTGCCGAGCGACAGGCCAATGTCGGCGCCGGCGGCGCGGCAGAGTTCGACCGTCTGCGGCGCGAACATGGAGGGCGTGGTCGCGAACGGAACGTTGTGACGTTGCGCGAGGAGTTCGAGCGGCTCGAGCTTCAGGCGTTCGGTCAGGTCGTACCACGCTCGCATGCGCACGCCGTTCCACGCGCCAAGCGGTCCGATTCGGGCGATCTTCCTCAGCTTGCGCCATCGCCGCTGCCATGGCCGCTGGATCGCTCCTTCGTTGAGGATCGCCTGCACCACGTCGATGCCGGGCGCGGCGGCCAGCGCGGGCAGGCAGAACGAGCCGAACCCGGTCGGGGAGGAAGAGAGGATCAGCACGCGCACGATTACGCCGCCCCCCGCGCCCGCGCGTACTCCGCCGGCCAACCGTTGCTCGCCGCCGTTGCGTGTCGGCTGTTCTCCATCATGAAGTAACGCACGTGATCGACGGGCCAATTGGCGAAGACGTGGTCGCGGCGGATGCACAGGTCGCGCGGCGAGCCGACGTGGGGGGCGACGTGGCAGCCGCGCAAGCCGGACGCGCACGAGGCGAAGCCGGCGTCGAAGACGATATCGCGCGCCAGCGGGGAGAAGAACGGCCACAGCCCCTTCGGCCAGGCGAAGTGCTCCACCGCGCCGAGCCGGCGCACGAGCGCTTCGCGCGAATGGACGATCTCCTGGCGCATCTGGTCCGCGGGGACGTGCGCAAGCTCCGGATGCGTCATCGTGTGCGCGCCGATTTCGTGGCCGGCGGCGCGGAGCTGAGCGATGTCGTCCCAGTCCATGAAGGGCGTCACGATCGGGAAGTCGAAGCGCGACTGCAACACGCCACGAACCGCATCGGCGTCGGCAAGCCCGACGAGACCGGGGCAGACGAAAAAGCAGCCGGTCGTGCCGAATTCAGCGAGCATCTGCGCGGCACGCAGGTTGTCCTTGAAGCCGTCATCGAACGTGATTGACAGGTACGGCCGATCGATCTGCCCGGTCGTGATGCGGCGTACCGCTTCGCCGTAGCCGATCAGCGCGTGATCGCGACTCAGCTCGCGCAACAGACGGCGGAATCCGTCGACCTCGTCGTCGAAGACGTGGTGGAGCAGGAGGAACTGCACGCGCGGTCGCGCCAGCGCCTGCTGCATACGTCCGCTCAAGCGCGCCGCGGTCGCAAGCGCCGTTAGCGCCGCGCCGCGCGCGATGCCGCGCATGCCGGACGGCTTGCGGCGGACGTAATCGGCGTAGCTCGGCGTGGGCATCGCGGTCATGACGGTCTCGTGTCCATTATCAACGCCCGGTCAGGCGGCGAAAGTGCTCGACCCAGTTGCGGGCGACGGTCGACCAGTCGAACTTCTCCCAGACGAACGGCCGCGCCTTTTCCGCGGCGGCGCGGCGAAGCGCGTCGTCGTTCAACCATCGCGCCAACTCGGCGGCGATCGCATCGGTGCTCAATGCAGTCGACGACCCCACGCCGGCGGCGACGATCTCGCCCTTGAGCGCGACGCCCTCGGAGACCACCACCGGCACGCCGCACGCCAGCGCCTCGACCACCGCGATGCCGAAGTTCTCGTGCTCGCTCGGCAGCGCGAACAAGTCCGCGTCGGCGAGCGCTTCGATGCGGTCGCGCCCGCGCAGCATGCCGGTGAAGAGAACCTGATCGCGCACGCCATGACGATCGGCAAGCTCTTCGAGCGTCGCGCGGAACCCGCCGGAATCGGGGCCGACCAATACGAGCATCGTCTCCGCGAGCCGCGCCTGCGCGATCGCGGGGATCAGGTATTCCGCGCCTTTCCCCGGGTGCAGCCGGCCGAGGAACATGACGATCCGCTTGCCCTGAAGCGCCGGGAATTTCGCGCGGAACGAACCGGGCGTGGGCAATGTGCGGAACTCCTCAAGGTCGACGCCGAGCGGCTCGATTAGCGCCGGCGGCTTGAGTCCGAGCGGCGCGACCATGTCGCGCTCGGCGGATGACGTGAAGTGCAGCGCCGCTGCCCCGTTCAGGTCGGCGCGCAGCCTCAGGGCGAGGTAGATCCGCTTCTTCAGCGCCTTCTGCCGCAGGCTCCACGGCGTGAGCATGCCGTGCGGTGTGACGAGGTACGGCTTGCCGGCGCGGCGAGCCGAGATGGCCGCCTGGTGCTGCACCGTTTCCCACAGCGCGTGGACGTGGACGACGTCCGCCTTGGCGACCGCGGCGTCCATCGCGCGCGGCAAGTCCGGGTGCGACTGAAGCGGCCCGCGCGCCGGGCCGATGCGCGTGACGTCAACGCCGACCGCGGCGAGGTCGTCGGCGAGATCGTGTCCCTGCCCCGCGCGATACGTGGCGATGACGGAGACGTCGATGCCGGCCGCGCGCTGCGCCTTGCAGAGCCCCGCCATCGCGACCGGCGGACCGCCGGCGCGGGAATCGAGGCTGCTGATCACGTGCAACACGCGCGTCATGCCGGTCCCTGCGCGAGCACGCGCTGATAATGACCCACCCATCGCTTGGCGATGCTGTCCCAGTCGTAGCGCTCGCGCACAAACGCGGGCGCCCGCTCGGCGGCGGTGGTTCGCAAGGCCGTGTCGTCGAGCCAGCGATCGAGCTCGCGCGCCAGCGCATCGGCGTCGAGCGGCACCACGCCGCCGACGCCCGCCGCGGAGATTTCCGGATGCAGATTCACTTGGTCGGAGATCACGACCGGCGTGCCGCACGCGAGCGCTTCAATCACCGCGAGGCCGAAGTTCTCGTGATAGCTCGGCGCGGACAACAGATCCGCATCGTGCAGCGCCGCGAGTTTTTCATCGCCTTCGATCATGCCGGTGTAGACGATGCGCTCAGTCACGCGCGACAGGTGCGCCAGTGTCGCGATCATCCCGCCGTACCCGTCGGCGTCCGGCCCGGCGACGACGAGCGTCGCATCCTTCCGCCGCATCTTCGCCAGCGCGGGCACGAGCAGCTCCAACCCCTTGCCGTAGTGAATCCGCCCGAGGAACAGGATCATCGGACGTTCGCCCAGCCCTTCCACCTTGTCGCGAAACGCACCCTTCGGCGGCAGCGCGCGATACTGCGACACATCCAACCCGAGCGGCTCGACGATCGCCGGCGGCGTCAGGTTCATCCGCGCGACCCAGTCGCGCTCGATCTGCGTGGTGAAGTGCAGCATCGCCGCCCGCTGGAGGTTCTGCCGCATGCGCAGCCAGAGGAAGAAGCGCTTGGCGAAGCGGCTCTTCTTCATGTTCCACGGATCGAGCATGCCGTGCGGCGTGAAGACGTACGGCTTCTTCAGGCGCTGCGCGACGCGACACGCCTGGTGCTGGATCTCCTCCCACATCGCGTGAACGTGAACGACGTCAGCGTCCGCGATCTCCGCCAGCAGGTTCTTCTCCAGGGCCGGATGCCGCGACAGCTTTCCGTGGGCCGGGCCGACCATTCGGACGCCGACGCCGAGCGACTCGAGCTTTTCCGCCGAGCGGTGCGCGTCCTTCTCCTGCCAGGTGGAGATGACGCGGACCTTGAGCCCCGCGCGGACCTGCGACGCCGCCAGGCCGATCAAAGCGTTGGTCGGGCCGCCGTTGCGGGGGTCGATGCCGGAAATCGCGTGCAGAATACGCATCGCAGTGCAACTAATCGTCGTTTGCCGGCTTCGACATAGACGGCTATCTTTTATCGGCGGCAGGTCAGGGCCGCCTCTGACCGATTATCCTTCCGGCGGCGAATGAGTTCCACGTTACCCATCGACGACGCGCAGCGGCAGCAGAAGCAACTGCACGAGCAACGCGCCCATTCGCGGCTGCCGCGCTCCGTGCTGGCCAAGCGGCTGGCATGGGCGTTCGTGCAGGGGACCCTCTACAAGTGGTCGTTCCACACGTCCAATAACTGGCGCGCGTTTTTGTTGCGGTCATTCGGCGCCGACATCGCCGAGCGCTGCACCATCCGCCGCACCAGCAAGGTCTATTACCCCTGGAAGCTCAAGATGGGCGCGCTCGCCTGCCTGGGCGACGACGTCAACGTCTACAACCTCGGGCCCGTCACGCTCGAAGCGCGCGCGACGATCAGCCAGGAAGCGTACATCTGCGCCGGCACGCACGACTACACCAAGCTGACGATGCCGCTGCTCACGCCGCCGATCGTGCTCAAGGCGGATTCGTGGGTCTGCGCCCGCGCGTTTATCGGTCCGGGCGTGACCGTGGGCGAAGGGGCAATCGTCGGCGCCGCAGCAGTTGCGATGAAGGACGTCCCGGACTGGACGATCGTCGCGGGGAATCCCGCGAAGCACGTCAAGGACAGACCAAAACCGACATGACAGCAGGACCCGCGACGACCGCTCCCATCGCCGTGATGATTCCTACCAAGAACGAGGAGATCAATCTCCCGTTCGCGCTCGCGAGCGTCAAAGAGTGGGCCGCGCAGGTGTTCGTGCTCGACTCCGGCTCGACCGACGCGACGGAATCGATCGCCCGTGAGCATGGCGCGACGTTTCACTTCCATCCATGGGAAGGATACGCCCGGCAGAAGAACTGGGGCCTGGACAACCTTGGCATCACGCAGCCGTGGGTCTTCATCCTCGACGCCGACGAAGTCATCACGCTGGAGCTGCGCGATGAGCTGATCCGCGTCGCGACGGCGGACAAGTCGCCCGAGGACGGCTTCTACATCAACCGCTACTTCATCTTCCTCGGCAAGCGCATCCGCCACTGCGGCTACTACCCGAGCTGGAACCTGCGCTTCTTCCGCCGCGGCAAGGCGCGATACGAGGAGCGCGACGTTCACGAGCACATGATCGTTGGCGACGGGAAAGGGCTCGTCGGCTACCTCCGCCACAACATGGAGCACTACGACCGCCGCGGTCTCGAGCACTACATCGCGAAGCACAACCAGTATTCGACGCTGGAAGCGCGCGAGCTGTTCCGCATCGAGCAATCGGCCGCGCACGGCACGATGAAGTACTCGCCGTTCGGCTCACCCGTCGAGCGGCGGCGATGGGTGAAGCATGCGATCTGGCCCAAGCTGCCGGCGAAGTGGTTTTTCCGCTGGCTGTACATGTACGTGCTGAAGTTGGGAATCCTCGACGGGGTTGTCGGGTTTCACTTCTGCATGTTTCTCGCCGGGTACGAACACCAGATCACGCTCAAGCTCGCCGAGATGCGCCGCGAAGCACGCATGACGAGCGCGAACGTCAATAACCGCGGCGTCACGCGCCGCGCGTCTTCGTCTTCCGAGGATCGCAAATCATGACCCGCGCGGGAAATGGCGAGCCGCCGGATCGATTGTCGATCCTTCATTTGCTGGCCGGCTCTGACGCCGGCGGATTGAGCCGCTACGTCTTCGATCTCTGCTCGGCCCTGCACGCACAGGGCCATCGCGTCGCTGTCGCGGGCGAACGCGGCGCGTGGCACTGGCTCTTCGAGCGTGCGCCCTTCCCTTGGATCGAGGTGCCGCTCAAGGGCAGCCCGCTGAAGCTGTGGAAGAGCCACAACGTGCTGCGGCGATACATCCAGCAGAATCCCGTGCACGTCCTGCACACGCACTATCGCCGCGCGACGATCGTCGCCCGCGCGCTGCAATATCATCGCAAGCTGCCGATCCTTTACTCAGTCCACCTCTCGCACATCACCATCGCGGGCCCGCGGCGGTGGCTCAGCGACTTCGGCGATCACACGCACTGCGCCGCCACCGAGGCGAAATTCTGGCTCATGCAGGAAGCGCGCGTCCCCGCGAAGAAGATCACCTACATCCCGCACGGCATCGACCCGTTGAAATGGCCAGTGGCGACCGACGAGGCTCGCCTCTTCGCGAGGCGTCAGCTCGGTTTGAAACCGGACGATCGCGTCGCCGTCTACGTCGGGCGGTTCGACACGCCGAAGAACGAGCGATGGGTTATCGACGTCGCCCACCAGGCGCGGCACACGATCCCGAACCTCAAGATCCTCATGGCCGGCGACGGGCCGCACGAATCGCAGGTGCGCAAGCGCATCGCTGCCGACAACCTCGGCGACCGCGTCATCCTGCTCGGTCACTGCGACCCGCTCCAGGCGTACCAGGCGGCGGACGCGCTGCTCCTGCCGTCGGCGCGCGAGGGATTCTCGCTCGTCTGCGCCGAAGCGATGAGCGTCGGCGTCCCGGTCCTGCGCACGCGCACGAGCGGCACGCGCGAGTTGATCATCGAGGACGTGACCGGCCGATCCGTGCCGATCAATCGCGACCAGTTCATCGGCGAAGCGATCGATTTCCTGTCCGACCTCCCCGCCCTGCGGCGGATGGGCGCAGCGGCCGCTCAGCACGTTCGGCAGAATTTTACGTTCGACCTGCAACTCGCTCGGACCATCGAGCTGTATCGAACGCTTGCCTGTAAACGCTGAACCTCCACTCGCTGTCATCCTGAGGTACTCCGAAGGATCTGGGTCTGGTCACGCAGATGCTTCGGAGTACCTCAGCATGACATCGTTTGGCCTGCCTGCACTGAACCCACAACGCGTGTAAGATGCCCGCCATGGCTACCGACTGGCGGCGTCTGCACGGGATTCACTTCGTCGGGCAGCGCGCGCTCGTCACCGGCGGCGCGGGGTTCATCGGCTCGCATCTCGTCGAAGCGCTGCTCACGCTCGGGGCGGAAGTCGTCGTGCTTGACGATCTGTCGGCCGGGCGGCGGGACAATCTGGCGCCGTTCAAGCTGAAGGAGTTCATCGGCGCGTCGATTCTCGACCGCGAGGCGGTCGCGCTGGCGATGCGCGGCGTGCAGATCGTCTTCCACCAGGCGGCAATGGCGTCGGTGCCGATGAGCGTCGAGCGCCCGCGCGAGTTTTACGAAGTCAACGTCAGCGGCACGCTCAACATCCTGCAGGCCGCCGCCGAAGCGCACGTGAAGCGCGTCACCTTCGCCGCCAGCAGCAGCGCGTACGGCGAGAGCGAGATCCTGCCGAAATTCGAATCCTTCCCGCCGCAGCCGCTCAGCCCCTACGCCGCCAGCAAAGTCGCGGGCGAAGGTCTCGTTCGCGCCTGGGCGAACTGCTACGACATCGACACGGTGGCGCTGCGTTACTTCAACATCTTCGGCCCGCGGCAATCCGCCGACAGCGCCTACGCCGCCGTCATCGCCGCGTTCGCCAAGGCGATGCTGAACGGGCAGCGTCCGACGATCTTCGGTGACGGCGAACAGTCGCGCGATTTCACGTACGTCGACAACGCCGTCCACGCCAACCTGCTGGCCGCACGGTCCGCGAAGCCGATCGGCGGCGACGTGATGAATGTCGCGTGCGGAAAGCGCATCTCGCTGAACCAGCTCGCGAAAGTGATGCGCGAATCGCTCGAGCGGCCGGATCTCACGCCCATTTATCAGCCGACGCGCGCCGGTGACGTGAAGCACTCGCTGGCCGATCTGACGCACGCGAAACAGGCGATCGACTACGCGCCGATCGTCGATTTCGAAACCGGCCTGCGCGCGACGATGGACTGGTACCGCACATCACAGCGTCCGCCGAGCATGCGGCCGGCGACGCCGAAGTAGCGGCATTACCGCCGATGTCGCGCGCGCAGGCCAATGATGCCGGCGGCGCCGAGCACCGCGGCGGCGGCGTAATAGAGCGTGGAGGATTCGCCGCGACGGGCCGCCTGCCGCCCGGACCATCCGATCACTGCCGCGAGGATCAGGAACGAGAACGCCAGCCGCGCCAGCCACGGTTGCATCATGGCTGCCCCTGCTGCGCATCCAAGATCGCCGCGACGACGCCAGGGATATTGAAAGTCTTCGCCTCGACGGTCGGCGTCAGGCCGAACTCGCGCAGGGTCGCTGTCGTGATGGGCCCGATGCTGACGAGTTTCACGTTGGCGAGCTTCAACTTGTAATCCTCGCCGAGCAGCGCGATGAAGTTTCGGGCGGTGCTGCTGCTGGTAAAAGTCACCCACGTCACCTGCTTCGTCTCCAGCGCGTCGATCAAATGCGGCGGCAGCGATTTCGCGGCGTGGGTTTCGTAGTCGGAGACGTAGTTGACCTGGGCCGCGCCGGCGCGCTCGAGTCTCTCGCGCAGCAGCGGGCGGGCGATGTCGGCGCGGAGCAGCAAAAATTCCCGCCCGCCGACTTCGCCGCGGCGTTCCAGCTCATCGGCCAGCGCTTCGGCGACGAAAGATTCGGGGCAGAGCGCCACGCTCAGGCACAACTGCTGGCGGACCGCCTCCGCGGTCGCATCGCCGATCGCGGCGATTTTCGATTTGCCGAAGACGCGCGCGTCGAGGCCGAAATGCAGGAGCTTCCGCTTGGTTTCCGCGACGCCGTTCACGCTGGTGAAAATGATCCAGTCGTACTCGTGCAGACGCGCCAACGCCTGGTCGACGTGCAACGGATCCTTCGGCGGAGCGATCTCGATGGTCGGGGCTTCGATGACGCCGGCGCCGAGCTCGTGAAGTTGCCGGGACAGATCGCTCGCCTGGTGGCGCGTGCGCGTGACGACGATGGTCTGCCCAAAGAGCGGCTTTTTTTCGAACCAGTTCATCGTGTCGCGCAGGGAGACGACTTTTCCGATGATCGTCAGCGCGGGGGGCGTGATTTTCGCTTCCTCGACCTTTTGCGCGAGCGTCACAACGGTCGCGACGACGGTGCGCTGGCGCGCGGTAGTGCCCCACTGGATGGACGCAGCGGGAGTTAAGGGGTCCATTCCGTGCTCGATCAGTTTTGCGGTGATGCGCGGGAGGGATTTCACACCCATGTAGAACGCGAGACAGGGGAGCTTTGCGATTGCGCTCCAATCGACATCGGACGAACCCTCCGCGAGCTCCCGCTCGCGGCTGGCAGCTTCGCGATATTCGAGCTCTTTTTCGTGACCGGTGATGAGCGTGAAGCTGGAGTTGAAATCGCGATGCGTGACGGGAATTCCCGCGTATGCGGGCGCTGCGATCGCTGCGGTGATTCCCGGGACGACCTCGAACGGGATATTCGCGGCGCACAGCGCTTCGCATTCCTCACCACCGCGACCAAAGACGAACGGATCTCCCCCTTTCAGTCGCACGACACGTTTTCCCGTGCTCGCGTGCTCGACCAGTAATCCGTTGATCTGTTCCTGCGTGAACGAGTGCGCGGCCGCGCGCTTGCCGACGTAGACGTGCTCGGCGTTCGGTGCGTGCGCCAGCAGGCTCGGGTCGGACAGCGCGTCGTAGACCACCACCTCGGCCAGTTCCAATAACTCACGCCCGCGCACGGTAATCAGCCCGGGATCACCCGGGCCAGCCCCCACGAGATGGACGATTCCACGCGCCATTGAAAATTTCCGTGTCACACCAGGTAAACCGCGCCGTCTTTGTGGCCGATCAGACTCGTGTAGGGGCGGATCAATACGCACGCAGGCGCGAGTCGGCGACCGAACGCCAGATCGACCGGCCGCACATCATACGGGAGTGGACGATCATGGTCGCGTTAGTCACTCAACCGCCGGGCAGCATGTCAATCACAGGCGCGGGCGGCGCCGAACGCCGCATCTTTCCGCGCAAGGAAGTCAACGTCCGCGTCGAGGGCCGCCGGCTCGATCACTCCATCGACGCCCGACAGATGCCCCACCTCAGCTTCGCGCTGCGCGACGTTTCGCTGGGCGGTCTGGCGGCGATGAGCACGATGCCGGTCTCGCGCGGGGAGCGCGTGACGGTTTTCTTCCCGCCCGAGGGCCCGGCCCGCGGATGGGACGCCTACGGGCGCGTCATCCGCTGCGATCCCAGCCCGGCGGGCGGCTATCGCGTCGCGGTCGCGTTCGATCCGCTTCCGGCGGCGTAATCTTGCCGCAGACGGGCAGCCGCGAGGCTGCCGCGCGGGCACGGGCGCCGCGCAAACAATCTACTTTACTTTCTTTCGTTGAAGGCGGCGGGCGCATACGTATCGCGTCCGCCGCTTTTGTTTTGTTCGCGATTTCCTTTACCTTCTTCCCCTGACGTGGTTGAAGCGAACAAACATTCGAATCCCGACGATTTCCGGATGACCGTCGGCGAGCACCTCGAAGACCTGCGCCGCCGGCTCATCTACGCCCTCATCGGCTTCGTGATCGTCGCGTGCTTCTGCCTCTACTTCGGACGCTCGCACATCTTCTGGTTTTTCTGCAAGCCGCTGGCGCAGACGCTCCAGGAGTTCGGCCTGCCGCCGCAGCTCAGCACCGACCAGATCCCGGACATCTTCAGCGCGTTCCTCGAGATCAGCATGATCACCGCGGCGGCGATTTCGTCGCCGTGGATCTTGTGGCAGTTCTGGCTCTTCGTCGCCGCCGGGCTGTATCCGCACGAGCGGAAGTACATCACGCGCTACATCCCGCTCAGCATCGGGCTGCTCATCGGCGGGATGACGTTCGTTTACTTCTTCGTCCTGCCGTGGACGCTGCAATTCTTCATCGCGTTCAGCATCGGCGTTCCGCTGAAGCTGGAAAGTTCCTCGCCATCTCAAGCGCGGCTGGTCCCGCCGACGACGCAGCCGAGCTACATCCAGGTGGTGAACGGCCGCCCGCATAAACCGCGCGACGGACAGATCTGGTACGACCAGCAGACCAGCCGCGTCGAAGCGATGTTCGGCGGCGAGCCGCGCGTGATCCGCTTCAGCGCGGACAACCTGATCGCGACCGATTACAAGCTGCCGGACTACATCGACCTGGTCGTCGGCATGCTGATCACGTTCGGGCTGAGCTTCCAGTTGCCGTTGGTGGTGCTCGCACTGGTGCGCGTCGGCATCGTCGAGCGCGAGACGCTGAAGAAATCGCGGCACTACGTCTATTTCGCGATCGCGGTGCTCGCCTGCGTGATCACGCCGGGCGATTACATCACGGGTACCGTGCTGCTGATCGGTCCGCTGGTTGCGCTGTACGAGCTGGGCGTGTGGCTGTCGCGCGAGCCGAAAAACAAGCCGGCGCGATGAACAAGCGAATCGCCATCATCGGCGGCGGTCCGATCGGTCTTGAAGCGGCGCTGTACGCGCGCACGCTCGGTCACGAAGTCATCGTTTACGAGCGCGGGGAAATCGCCGAGAGCGCGAGGTCGTGGGGTTTCGTGCGGTTGTTCTCTCCATGGGAGATGAACACGACGACGCTCGGATGGAAAACGCTCGGTCGCGCCGCACTTCACGGTGACAATCCGACCGCGGACGAGCTGCGCGAAACTTATCTCCTCCCGCTGGCGGTTTCGCCGCTCCTAAACGGACGCGTGCATCCCCACACCACCGTCCTTTCCATCGGAAAAGACGATTTCCAGAAATCCGACGCCATCGCGAAACCCGCACGTGCAAATTCCCCCTTCCGCATCCTCGTGCGCGACGCCCGCGGCGCCGAGCGCATCGACAAAGCGGACGTCATCCTCGACTGCTCCGGCACCTACACAAACCACCGCTGGTCCGGCCGCGGCGGAATTCCCGCGCCGGGAGAACGCGCGCTCGAGCGGGAAGGAAAAATCCATTACACGCTGCCCGACCTCCTCGATCGCGACGGAACACGATTCGCCGGGAAACACACGCTGCTCCTCGGCGCCGGTTATTCCGCTGCGACGGCCTTACTGCATTTCGAGCAGCTTTATCGTGAGAATCCCGCGACGAAAGTGAGCTGGGCGATCCGCCGTGTGGGGCAGGCGATGCAGGCGATTCACGGCGACCCGCTGACGGCGCGGGCCAGGCTCGTCGAGTTTTCCATCGGACTGGCGGACCATCCGCCGCCGTGGCTGCAGTATCTCGGCAACTGCGTGCTCGAGCGCGTCGAGGAGAGCGGCGGAAAACTCGGCGTCACGTTGCGGCACATGAGCACCGACCTCGCGCTGGCGGTTGACGAAATGGTCGCGCTCGTCGGATACGCGCCGGACGGGTCGATCTACGAGCAGCTCCAGGTCCACCAGTGCTACGCGACCGCCGGCCCGATGAAAATGTCCGCCGCCCTGCTCGGCGAAGCGGGCGGCGATTGCCTGACCGCGGGCGCTGCGCTCGGGCCGGAGACGCTGAAGAACCCGGAGCCGAATTTTTTCATCCTCGGCGCGAAAAGCTTCGGCACGAACAGCAATTTTCTTCTCCAGATCGGGCACCAGCAGGTCCGCGACGCGTTCCGCCTGATTCATGACGACCCGCAGCTCGACTTGTACCGACCATGCTGACGACGAAAGCGCTTCAACGAACGATCTGGATCGCGACGGCCGCGTTATGGCTCGGGCTGTTCGTGTTGACGCACACGCCGATCGCGCTGCCCGTCAAGATCATCAGCAGCGACAAGACCGCGCATTTTCTCGGCTACGCAATCCTTGGCGGCGCGCTCTACGCCTCGCTGCGCATCGCCGGGCGGCGCGATGTGATGCTGACCGTGCTCGTGATCGGGTTGATGTACGGCGCGGTGGACGAGTGGCTGCAAATTCCGGTGGGGAGAAGCTGCGAATTGAACGATTGGTTCGCGGACGCCGCCGGGATCGCGGTGGCGGTGACCATTTGTGAGCTGGTGGCGCGATGGCGCAAGCGGCGTGCGGAACGCGCGACGTGGTGAAATCCAACTCAATCGTTTGACCGGCGTTTACTGAAACGTCACGCGCCGGCTTGCCGGGGCGAGCGCGCGTTCCGGTTTGCTCGGCGCGGGCGCCAGGTCCGCGATTTCGACGTCGAAGAGCTGGTCGTCTTCGTCGCCGGTGACGGTGTCGACGCCGTCGTCGCCGTGAATGGTGTCGACCTCGCCGTCGTTGGTGACGAAGGCGTCGTCGCCAAGGCCGCCGGTGAGGGAATCGAGTCCGGTTCCGCCGGTGAGGTGATCGTTGCCGTCGCCGCCGATGAGGATGTCGTGCCCGCCGCCGCCGTCGAGGACGTCGAGGCCGTTGTTGCCCTCGATGGTGTCGTGCCCGCCGCCGCCCAGGAGCGTGTCGTTGCCGGCGCCGCCGATGAGACCATCGCCGCCTTCGGAGCCGATCAAGACGTCGTCGAAGCTCGATCCGATGATGTTTTCGCCGTCGATGACGTTGTCGTTCTCGCCGACGACGCCGTCGTCCGGGCTGCCATCGACGGTGACGGTGACCGGCCCGAGCGATTGCGAGTAGTCGATCGCGTCGTTGCCCGCGCCGCCGTAGAACTGGTCTGATCCGGTGCCGCCGTTCATGCGGTCCTTGCCGCCCGCGCCGCTGAGGACGTCGTTGCCGCTGTCGCCGAAGAGGAAGTCGTTTTCGGTGCCGCCGACGAGTGTGTCGCCGTTTGCGCCGCCGTTGATTCGGTCGGTCTGCACGCCGCCGTCGACGTGGTCGCTGCCGGCGTCGCCGAAGAGCCGATCGGATCCGCCCTGCCCGAGGATGGTGTCGTTTCCGTCGCCGCCGCGGATGACGTCTCCGCCGCCGCCGCCGACGATCAGATCATGCCCGCCGCCGCCGTAGATGCTGTCGGAGCGTGGCCCGCCGAAGAGCGAATCGGCCCCGGCGCCGCCGTTGATCGCAACGGAGGGCATGTTGGAGCTGAGCGTGATCGTGTCGTTGCCATTGAGCCCGTTGATGACGATGGCGGTGATGTCGCGATTGATATCGGCGGGGAAGCTCTGCACGGAATTGTTCACGCGCACGAGCAGCGTGCCGTTCGAGAGCGAGACGTTGATGACGTCGGACAGCCCGGTGCCGTCGATCGTGAACAGACCCTGCGGCGTGCTGTCGACGGTGAGGTTGACCGGGGTCTCGGCGTCCTTGAGCATCGCCAGGTCGAGGCGCGAAATCGTCCGCCGCTCGCCGGTCTGGAACTGTCCGCTCATCAGATCGGTGCTCAGGTCGTCGGTGAAGAAGTTGTTGAAGAAGGTGAAGAAGGTCAGGAACTGATCGCGGAAGCCGGGATCGACGAAGCGCCCGTTGCCGAGGTGATTCGGATTGCCGATCTGCAGGCTGACGGAACTTCCATAGACCGCGTAGGCGTTGTCGGTGAACTCGCCGAAGCTATAGGCGCCGGGGCCAAAGACGTTGACGTGCTCGTCGTAGGTGTACTGCCCGATGCTCGCGACCGTTCCGAACGCGTTGCGAGTGGAGGCGAAACCGAGCGTGTGGGCCAGCTCGTGCAGGATGACGGTGTAGCCGTCGTATAAGCCTTCCGGGATGACCGCATCGCGCGCGTTGGTGTCGGTCTCGAAGAACCAGCTCCCGATGTGCGGGCCGTAGATCGTGATGCCCGCGTCCGCCTTGCTGCCGTTGCGGTCGATGCCGTCCTTGATCTCAAGCGCGGTGCCGAGCTGATACGTCGCGACGCCGAACGGATCGGTGCGAATGATCTCCGCGCTCTTGGCGGCCCCGGTCGCGAGGGCGAGCGGATCATTCTGCGGAAGCGTCTCGGAGAACGCGACGTTGTACTGGAGCTTGGCCGTGCCGTTGAGGTGCGTCGACCACTCGTGCCCGGCGGCGTTGAGGATCGCCTGGAGCTGCGGGCGGATCGATTTGTACTTGTTAGTCGGGTCGGAGATGGTGAACTCGAACGAGACGGCCAGCAGGGTGCGATCGTCGAGGGCTTCCATGCACGGGCGCGTCGCCTGCGCGAGTGCGGCCTGCCCGCGGGCGCGTTGGCGCGCGGCGGCGGCGAAGCGGGAACCGGGGGAGACAACATGACCCGACACGCGATGACGTTGAGAACGCACGGGCAGAATCCTATCTGTTAGAAATTCAACTCATCCCGGGAAGGTAAACATCCGATCGGAGACGATTCTCCCCGAAACGGCCGCGTTCGCCAAGCAAATTGCGCTCACGCCACAGCCGGTGAGCGACATCACCCCCGTGACACCCCAGTGACACCCTAGTGACGCCGCAGCGGCGTTGTCGTTTCCACCGGCCGCCGGTACAACCCCCGCCGTGGACGTGGCTTGGAAAATCGTGGCGACGCTCGCTCTGGTCGCCCTGAACGGTTATTTCGTCGCCGCCGAATTTGCCGCCGTGGGGGCGCGAATGTCACGCCTGGAGGCGCAGGCCAAGACCGGCCTGCTCGGGCGGCTGGCCGTCGAGGTCAAACGCCGGCTGGATCTCTATCTCTCCGGCTGCCAGCTCGGAATTACCATCGCAAGCCTGGCCCTGGGGTACGTGACCGAGCCGGCCGTGGTAAAGCTGCTCGAGCCGCTGCTCGGATGGTTCGGAATCCATTCCACGGGGCACGGGCACCATCCCGCGGCGATCCTGGTAGCCCTGACGATCAGCACCGCGTTGCACGTCGTCGTCGGCGAACAGGCCCCGAAGAATTGGGCGATCCATTTCGCCGACCGGCTGCTCCCGCTGCTCGCCCCCCCGCTGGTGGCGTTCACGTACACGTTTTACCCGCTGATCTGGCTCCTGAACGCGGCCAGTAACGGCTTGTTGCGGATCACCGGCGTGCGCATCGACCGCGATGGCGCACATGGCGGACTCCCGCACACCGAGGACGAGCTCAAAGGCCTGCTCGCGCAAGCCGTCGCCTCCGGCACGATCGGCGTCGGCCGCGGGCGGCTGCTCACCAGCGCCTTCGATTTCCACAACCTCAAAGTCCGCCAAATCATGACCCCGCGCACGCAGGTCGACTACCTCCTGGTCGGGCAGCCGATCGGCGACGTGCTGCGCATCATCCGCAAGAGCGCGTTCACGCGCTTCCCGGTGTGCGACACGGACATCGACCACGTCATCGGCGTCGTGCACGTCAAGGACATTTTCAATCAGCTCCAGCTCGTCCCCGGCAAGCTGCGCTTCAGCGACGAGAAGACGCCGGACGGCTTGGCCGTCGCGATCGCTGACGGGCAGCCCGGCTCGCAGGTACACGTCATCGGCTCGGCCGACATCGACTTGCAGAAGATCAAGCGCGACGTGCTGTTCGTCCCGGAACTGCTGCCGGTTCCGCGCTTGCTCCGGCAGTTCCAGACGAGCCACGTGCACATGGCGGTCGTGGTCGACGAGTACGGCGCGACCCAGGGGATCGTCACGCTCGAAGACGTCATCGAGGAAATCGTCGGCGAGATCGAGGACGAGTTCGACCAGGCCGAGGGCCGCGATTTCGTCAGGGATGGCGAGAATTTCCGCGTCAGCGGCTTGTTTCCGCTGCACGAGCTGCGCGAAAAGCTGCACTTGGACGATCTCGAGGTCGGCGACGTCGACACGATCGGCGGGTACATCGTGCAGCAACTGAATCGCTGGCCGCGGCCGGGCGATCGCGTGAAGTTCGGCGACCGCTACGTGGCGAAGGTGATTACGGTGCTGCACCGGCAGGTTGGACAAGTGCTGATCATGCCGGTCACGCAGGAAGCGGCGCGACAGGACGGGCCGGGGAAAGTGTAGCGCGACGGGCCGCAGCGATCACACTTCGACGGGGGTTGGCTCGTCGTGCGCTTCGTCGGTCAGCGCGTAGGCGTCTCCGGAATCCGCGGCGTAGGAGTCACCGGCGTACATGCGGGACATTTCTGAATCATCCGCGCCGGCGCCGGTGCCCGCGGAGGAGAGCAGGCCGAGGCAGACGCACAGGCCGGCGATGCTGCCGCAGGCGATCAATGTGTACATCGGGCGCGGGTCGCCCTTGTCGTCGACGGTCACGTTCGCCAGCGACGGGATCGCGGGGTAGGCCTTTTGTTCCGCCAGCTTTTTCTTCAGCTCGTACTGGTTGACGATCTGGTCGTGGTTTTTCTGCGCGACGTCGCGCTGGCGGATGAGCGTGTCGCGCTTCTCGCCGGCGGCGCGCGCGTCGGCGATCTGTTGACGGACGTCGTGCAGCTTTTTATTGGCGGCGAAGTAGGCGGCCTCGGCGTCGGCGCGGGCTTTCTCGGCGGCGACGAGATCGCGTTGCTTCTGCGCCAGGGCGACGTTCGGATCCGCCGCGGGCGGGCGTTGCGCGGCGGCGGCTTGCGCGGGCGCCGCTGCCGGCGTCGCGGCGGACTGCGCAAGCGCCTGCTTGCGCGCCTCGAT
>JAXDMN010000456.1:0-8970 GCA_034666045.1 Phycisphaerales bacterium
CTCGACGTTCTCAGGAAGCTGAATCGTGCCGGTCACGTCGGTCGTACGGAAGTAGAACTGGGGACGGTAGTTCTTGAAGAACGGCGTGTGACGGCCGCCCTCTTCCTTGGTCAGGATGTAGACTTCCGCCTCGAACTTCGTGTGCGGCGTGATCGACTTCGGCGCACAGAGCACCTGACCGCGCTGGAGATCGTCCTTTTCAACGCCGCGGAGGAGCACGCCGACGTTTTCGCCGGCCAGGCCCTCTTCCATCGTCTTGTTGAACGCTTCGATGCCGGTGACGACGGTCGTCTTGTTCGGCTTGAGGCCGACGATTTCGATCGTGTCGCCGATTTTTGCCTTGCCGCGCTCGATACGACCGGTGCCGACCGTGCCGCGACCCTTGATCGAGAAGACGTCTTCGATCGGCATGAGGAACGGCTTGTCGACCTCGCGCTGCGGGATCGGGATGTAGCTGTCGAGGGCCGCGACGAGATCGTCGATCGGCTTGTTGGCGGCCGCGTCGCTCGGGTTATCGAGCGCAGGCTTGGACGAGCCCTTGATGATCGGCGTGTCGTCGCCCGGGAAGCCGTACTTCGTGAGAAGCTCGCGGACTTCCATCTCGACGAGATCGAGCAGCTCGGCGTCATCGACGAGGTCGATCTTGTTGAGGAAGACGACGATCTTGGGCACGCCGACCTGGCGGGCGAGCAGGATGTGCTCGCGCGTCTGCGGCATGGGGCCGTCCGCGGCGCTGACGACCAGGATCGCGCCGTCCATCTGGGCGGCGCCGGTGATCATGTTCTTGATGTAGTCGGCATGGCCCGGGCAGTCGACGTGGGCGTAGTGCCGCTGTTCCGATTCATACTCCACGTGGGCAGCAGAGATCGTCACCGTCTTGGTGGCGTCACGCTCGGTGCCGCCCTTGGCGATGTCCTTGTAGTTTTTGCTCGTCGTGCCGAACTTCGCGGCCGAGCGTGCGCTCAGCGCGGCGGTCAAGGTCGTCTTGCCATGGTCGATGTGACCGATGGTGCCGACGTTGACGTGTGGCTTCTTACGCTCGAATACACCCTTTGCCATAATGGCCTCCAGAATTCCTTCAGCTCTTGATCCGATTCCAAGCTGGCACAGGG
Organism: Phycisphaerales bacterium; assembly: GCA_034666045.1. GTDB lineage: Bacteria > Planctomycetota > Phycisphaerae > Tepidisphaerales > Tepidisphaeraceae > JAICTV01. Next base: position 1,113 of record JAXDMN010000456.1, read on the forward strand.
GATTGAACCCTGGACCTCCACATTACCAATGTGGCGCTCTACCGCTGAGCTATGCCAGCGTTCGCTGCGCGCGTTTCGCATGCCGATTCAATCGACACCGGTAGACTTCGTACGACAGCGACTTACCAGTCGCACACTCATCACCGGGTGGAAAGCTACGGCGCGTACCGCGAAGCGTAGAAGGGCTAGGAATATAAGTCGCGGTCTGACAATGTCAATCGGCGCAACTGGGCAATTTTAGCCAGCCGATTCTGCCTCGTCCACGCCGCTCAAGTCTAACTCGCCGCCGCCACTGCGACATCCCGGCGGAGCTCGCTTTTGCCGCCGATCCGCAATACCTGCGCCGCGCCCGCGATGATCACGATCGCCGTGCACGTCAGCATCGCCAGGATCAACCCGCCGCGGACCAGCGCATCCACCAGCGTGCCGACGTTTCGGCCCGAGCCGTTGGCGATCTGGGTCCGCACTGTGTCGATCAACCCGGACAGATCGAGGATTGCCGCCGAGCCGGTGGTCGTCATGACGACCGCCATCGGGATCAGCGTGACGAAGGCGTACCGCCCGCGCCCCTCATTGAAGAGGAAGACGGTCACCACCGCCAGCGCGATCACCGCCAGCATCTGGTTCGCGATGCCGAACATGCCCCAGATGGTCATGAAGTTGTTGTAGTCGATGAGGAACGCCCACCCGGCGACGATGAGCGCGGTGCTGACGATCGCGCCGGGCCACCAGTCCGGCTTACCGAGTTTCGGATGCAGTTTCCCCGCGACTTCCTGGATGAGAAATCGCCCGATGCGCGTGCCGGTATCGATCGTGGTCAGGATGAACAGCGCCTCGAACATGATGGCGAAGTGATACCAGTACTTCCACATCGTCTTGAGCGTGGCTTCAGAGGCCGTCGTGATGCGCGCCGTCGCCTGGTCGAAGATGTGCGCCATGCCGACGGCGAGCGTGACCGCGCCGCCGGCTCTTCCGCGCAACGATTCCTGCGTGCGGTCCTCGTAGACGTTCAGATGGTCGATGTCGGCGCCGATCTGAACGAACTTGTCGTGGAACTGCGGGACGCGCGCCAGGTCCGTGTTCATTGCGTAATAGTCGCCCATCGGCAGCGTCGCCGCCGCGATCATCGCGACCACGCCGACCAAACCTTCGATGAGCATCGCGCCGTAACCGATCGTGCGCGCGTCGCCTTCGCGCCGGATCATCTTCGGCGTCGTGCCGCTGCTCACGAGCGCATGAAAGCCGCTGATCGCGCCGCACATGATCGTGATGAAGAGATACGGAAAGATTTTTCCTTTCACGGTCGGTCCGCCGGTCCAGGCGAACGCTTCATTGAACGCCGGCGCCTGCAATTTCGGGTTCGCGATGATCACGCCGCCGACGAGCAGACCGATCGTGCCGATTTTCAAGAAGCTCGAGAGATAATCGCGCGGGCAGAGCAGCACCCACACCGGCAGGACGGACGCGACGAAGCCGTAGATCGCCATCGCGATCGTGACCTGCGTCTGCGTCATGTTGAACCACTTGCCGATCTCGTGGCTCGCGATCCATCCGCCGGCGACCGTCGCGACCAGCGTCAACACGCCGCCGATGATCGACGCTTCGACGACGCGACCCTTGCGGATCTTGTACATGTACAAGCCGACGAAGAGCGCGATGGGGATCGTGCAGGCGATGGTAAAGGTGCCCCAGGATGAGCCGGGGACGAGACGGACGGCGCCGGGCGGGTACCTCACCTCAATCCCGTCCACGTCGTAAATCTTGTGTGATTGCTCCCACTGGTATCCAACCGGCACCTTGAGGTTAAATCCATCCGTAAACCGCATCGACTGCGATTTCGATTCAGCTAGCCCCCACCACAATTGCGTTCCAGCAGGAATCGCTGTGATGCCTTCGTTGCTAATCGTCGGCGGCTGCTTCTCGGGGAAAATGAGCAGGCTTGAAGGCGGGTACACGACTTCCTCCCCGCCCAGAGCCTTCACCACGACCTTCCCCAGCCCCGCCAGCGCGATCACGATGATGAATAGAATTGCCGTGATCGCCGCGGTGCCGGCGACTTTGCCGATGTCGGTGTAGGCGATCTGCGCCAGCGATTGGCCGTTGCGCCGCAGGCTCGCGGCGAGAACGAGGAAATCCTGAACCGCCCCGCCGAGGCAGACGCCGATCACGATCCAGAGCAAGCCGGGCAGGTAGCCGAACTGCGCCGCCAGCACCGGCCCGATGAGCGGCCCCGCGCCGCTGATCGCCGCGAAGTGGTGGCCGAACAAAACCCATTTGTTCGTCGGGTGATAGTTCTGTCCGTCGTTGAGCCGGACGGCCGGCGTCTCGCGCGAGTCATCCAGCGCCGCGACCTTCGCCGCGAGAAAAGCGCTGTAATAGCGATACGCGATCGCCATCACGCACAACACGCCGATCATGATGGGCATTGCCGACATCGATTCTCCACGTGGCACGGGCGCCTCGCCCGTGGGTTTGCGGCGGCCAGCCGCTGCGCGGGAACTGCACGGGCGAGGCGCCCGTGCCACGATGATACTTTTACATCAGCGGCAAAACGAGTATTCCATTTGCCTATGTCCGAGCAGCAGCAGCCGCAGCAGTTGAACATCTGGTGCAACGCGAAGTTTCCCGACCCGGCCATGGCCAAGCTGCGTGCGGCGCTACGGAATCATCGGCTGGTCGAAGCTTCGGCCGCCAGCGCGAGCAATCTCGACGCCGGCCGCGCCGATCCGCAGCTCGAGCAGGCGGACGTGGCGCTGGGTCAACCGGATCCGGGTCAGGTCATGCGTCTGCCGCGGCTCAAATGGGTGCAATTGACGACCGCCGGCTACACGCGCTACGACACCGGTGAATTCCGCACCGCGGTCAAACGCAACCGCACGATCGTCTGCAACGCGTCGTCGATCTACGCCGAGCCGTGCGCGCAGCACCTCGCGGCGATGATGCTCGCGCTGGCGCGGCGGCTGCCGCAATCGCTGGAGAATCAACTGACCTCGCACGGCTGGCCGTACCTGCCGCTGCGCGCGCAGTCGAAGTTGTTGAACGGCCAGACCGCGTTGCTCATCGGCTACGGCGCGATCGGGGGGCGGCTGGCGCAAATCCTCGCGCCGTTCGACATGAAACTCATCGGTTTCCGCCGCCGCCCGAGCCCCGACGAGAACGGCGTCGCGATGCGCACGATCGACCAGCTCGACGCGCACCTGCCGACCGCCGACCACGTCGTCAACATCCTGCCGGCGTCGGATGAGACGGCGAACTTCTTCGACGCAACTCGCTTCGCGAAGCTGAAGCCGTCGGCGGTCTACTACAACATCGGCCGCGGCACGACGAATGACGAAAGGGCGCTGGAAGCCGCGCTGCGCGCGAAACAGTTCGCCGCCGCGTACATCGACGCGTTCGCCGAAGAGCCGCTACCGCCGACACATCCGCTGTGGACCACGCCGAACTGCTTTCTCACGCCGCACACCGCCGGCGGGCATGAGAATGAAGCGGACCGGCACGTCGAGATGTTCCTGGAGAATCTCAACCGCTTTCAGCGCGGTGAAGAGCTCATCGATCGGATCATGTGACGCTTGACAGCCCTGCAACTTGTCATCCTGAGGTACTCCGAAGGATCTGGCACCGAACAGCAAGTCGCGTAGATCCTTCGGGGTACCTCAGGATGACAATGCTGTGGTGCTCATGTGAACCGTTCGAGATTCCCCAGCACCACGCGCGTGAGAATCGCCGCGTACTCGCAATATCCCTTCGGCCCCGCCGGTTTGACGGTTCCGTCCGCCTGCGCGTGATAGCGTTCGAACCACATCCACCCGTGCTTCTCGCCCATTTTCGACACGAGCCGCGCGGACTCGCGCAATCGATCCCACTCCTTCATCCGCACGCACGCCATCGCCTCGAGGAACCAGACCCGCCCCATCGCCGCGACGTCGTACGTCGTGCCGTTCACGTGATGGAACGGAAGCTCCTCGTGAAGCTCCCATTTTTCGTACGTCGTCGCCGGTTTCGACACGAGCTGCGTCGGCATCTCGCCGGCCCACAGCAATTTCTCCGCCATCATGCGCGGCCAAAGTTTTTTCGCCTGCTCGTCGGCCGCGACGTCCCATGCCACCGCCGCCCAATTCACATCGGATAGCCCGTGCGAATCGACGACGCCGTGCTCGGGGTGAACGTACTCGGCGAAGTGATCGTCGCGCCAGAAAATCTCGCGAAACTTCGCCGTCAGCTCATTCGCGCGTTCATCCCACGAATCGTCGCCGCTCAGCTCCGCCACCAGCCGAAACGCGTGAACCGCGTAGCACTGCGTCACGCCATCCCACTGATTCCGCGGCGGCGTCTCGATATAAAATCCCGCGCCGGCAATCAATCCGTTCTCGCTCTTGCGCGACAGGACGTATTTCCCCGCGAGCTCGATCGACGGCTGATATTCCTTCAGCCACTGCGCGTCCTTCCCGGCGCGCCAGCTCTCCGCGGCCGTCAGGATGTAGCTGATCGATCCGAGCACCGAGAGCGGATTCACCTTCATCTGCCAGTGATGAAACAGCCCGATCCACTTCCGCGGCTTCTGCCCGAACGGCGCGTACTCGTACACGTCCTGCGGATACCTCATCCCGCGTCCATAATCCGTCAACCCGCCCGGCGGCGTGTCGGCGGGCATGATCGCGATCGGGACGTTGCCGTCCGCGCGCTGCGACGCGCGCACGAACGCGAAGTAGTCGCGCACGAGCCGCGCTTTGCCGAGCAGCAGGTACGCGCCCGCCAGTTCCCACGAGTCGAGCCCCGGCCAGGTCGAGTCGCCGCCGTAATGCGATCCGTCCGCGACGACGAAGAAGTGCCCCGGATACGCCTTCTCCGCCGCGGCGGGGAGAAGCGTTTTCTCGATCGCGTTGCCGACGCCGGCGCGGATGAGCGGGTCGGAGATCTGATCAAGGTTCATCATGCTTTTCTTACTCCCTCGTCCCGGTACTCCGGGGAGAGGGTCGGGGAGAGGGGCGAGGTGCGCGTGGAGTCGAGCACCGTACGATTCGCAATTCCGCGCCAGTCTGCGAATCAACCGGTGCTTGATCGCTCAGCGCCGCTCGCCCCTCTCCCCTGCCCTCTCCCCGGAGTACCGGGAAGAGGGAGTGGTGTTTACCAGCGGTAAAACCGAAGTGCGTTCTCCGTCGCGACGCGATCGAACGCATCGTAGTCCAACCCCTTCACCTGCGCCGCGACGCGGGCGGTGTGCGCCACAAACGCCGGCTCATTCGTCTTCACGTTCCGCACCGGCTCGGGCGTCAGGTACGGCGCGTCGGTTTCGACCAGCAGTCGATCGATCGGCGTCAGTTTCACGATCTCGCGAAGCTCGTCGTTTTTCTTAAACGTGATCACGCCAGTGAAGCCGAGCAGATAACCGGCGTCGAGGATTTTGATCGCCTCGTCGCGCGTGCCTGTGAAGCAATGGAAGACGGCCGGGACGTTCGCGAACGATTTCATCACGGCGAGCGTGTCATCGACCGCCTCGCGGCAATGGATGACGACGGGCCGTCCGACTTCCGTCGCAAGTTGAAGCTGCGCTTCGAAAATCTCCCGCTGATGCGCCGGCGTGGCGCGCTCGTAGTGATAATCCAACCCCATTTCGCCCAGCGCGACGACCGACGGATGCTTTTGCAGCTCGCGCAGCTTCGCCACGTCAGCCACGACCGCATCCGCGGAGTAATTCGGATGGACGCCGACTGCGCAGCGAACCTGCGGCTTGCGCTCGCACAATTCAATCACCGCCATCGCGTCTTCGATGTCGGTCCCGATCGTGACGACGCGCTCGACCCCCGCCGTCGCCGCGCGCGACAGCACCGCATCAAGCTGCTCGAACAGCCGCGGGTCCGTGAGATGGCAATGGGTGTCGATCATCCCCAATCACTAACAACGAACAACTGACCACTGACAACTCTTCAACTTCAAAACGTCGCCTCAAACGCATGCTCAAAATGCTTCAGCGACGGACTTCCCCCCTGCGGCCAGATGATCGAGACGACGTCGAACCTGGCCGGCGGCGCGGGCGGCGGATAGCGGCCGAGGTAAAACTTTGCCGCCTTCGTCAACTGGTTCATCTTGTGCGGATTGATCTGCTCCTGCGGCGACGGCTCGTCGGCGACGCGCGTCTTCACCTCGACGAAGACCAGAAAATCCTTGTCGCGCGCGACGATGTCGATCTCCCCGACCGGCGTCGACAGGTTCCGCGCCAGGATGCGATACCCCTTGGATTTGAGGTACGTCGCCGCGTGACTTTCGCCCTTGCGGCCGAGGAGGTTGTCTACGTCGGCCCGCGGCTTGTCCTGGCCGTCGACTGCTTCACCCTGACCGGATCGACCGGTGAAAAGGTTCTGCAGTCTCTCCCAAATGCTCGGCATCAGCGAGCGAGGTTAAACACCGGTCCAAGCGGCCGCAAGCATTGGCGCAAGTGCGTGCGTGGACCGCGCACCAAAGAGTTACGACGACAGGAAGGGTCAAAGTGGGTTCGCGACGGATACGTCCGCGCGGTTTCCGTCCGGACAGCGCGATGGCGACAGATGTGGGGCCCGCGATATTTCGCCGGCGGTACCGCCCGTCGCGTTGGCCGCGTTTTCGATCGGCGACGACCTTCAGTATGGGGGCGATGCGAATCGTGCGGCGGGCGGTCTCTAATGGCGAATTTTTACTCGCGGCCGGGCCGGGAGTTGGGCGAGTTTTTTGGCGGGTTTTCCGAAAAATAAGGAGTTACGGGCGATGGACGCGCGGAGACGATCGCGTCAACCACGATCGGAACGCGGATATGACGCGAAGGCGCAAGCGACGACTGGCGCGCTAAGGCGAATCGAGATAACAAACGATTGTCGCGGCTCAGGCGTTGGCGCCGGCGAGCTCGCGCTCGGCGGCGGAGCTGGTGGGCTTCTTCCCACCGGCGGCGCCGCCCGACTTGTCTGCGGCGCCGTCCGACGAAGCTTTCGTGCGCTTCGTCTCCGTGAGCTTGACGGCTTTGCCGACGCGGTCGCGCAGGTAGAACAGCTTGGCGCGACGCGTCTCGCCGCCACGCTTCACGACCACCTTGCTGATGAAGGGCGAGTGCAGCGGGAAAATTCGCTCGACGCCTTCGTTGTTGACGATGCGGCGGACGGTGAAGGTCTCGCTGGTGCCGCGGCCGCGCTTCATGATCACCGTGCCGGCGAAAATCTGGATGCGCTCTTTTTCGCCTTCGATGATGCGCGTGTGCACGTCAACGGTGTCGCCGACGCTGAACTGCGGGATGTCCTTCTTCAGGAAGGCCTGCTCAACTTGTTCGATGATTTTGTTCGTCATGGCAGTTCGCTCCGATCGTCGGCTATGCAAAACTAAAAAGTCAAAAGGCGTTCGGAGACCAGCGTATTCGAGAAACCGGTGCCTGCTGACTTTTTACTTCTGCGGACTCTTCTCTTCTCTCTGTTCGTGCGCCGACCATAAATCAGGCCGGCGATCTTTTGTTCGAATCTTTCGTTGCTCGAGCCGCCACCTGGCTATCGCCGCGTGGTTGCCGCTGAGCAATACGTCCGGCACCGGCATCCCGCGAAAGTCGCGAGGGCGGGTGTACTGCGGATGCTCGATCAGGCCGTCCGTAAACGTCTCGTCGGCCGCGCCGCCTTCGGCGCCCAGCGCGCCCGGCAGCAGGCGAACGACCGCGTCGATGACCACCATCGCCGGCAGCTCGCCGCCACTGAGCACGTAATCTCCGATCGACAGTTCGATCGGTTTCAGGCCTTCGATGATCCGCTCGTCGAAGCCTTCATATCGTCCCGCGATGAGCAACAGCCTCTCGCGCCTGGCGAAGTCTTCCGCCATCGCTTGATTGAACCGCTGTCCTTGCGGGGTGAGC
>JAXDMN010000457.1:0-29435 GCA_034666045.1 Phycisphaerales bacterium
CACCGACGCCGGGATGACGCGCGGCAAGATCATGGATTTCCTGCGGGCCGCGCCGATGGGGCGGCAGGGCGGCGATTCGCCGATGGGGCGCGTGCCGGCGTATCACCTGTGGATGCACGCGGCGCAAGGCGTCGGCGATCCGCCAATCTACATCGTCGGCGGCGTCGGGCTGCGCATCGGAACGAACAGCGAGATCGAGCTTTACAGCGGGAACATCGGGTACCACGTTTACCCGCCCGCGCGCGGGCGGCATTTCGCCGAGCGCGCCTGCCGGCTCCTGCTGCCGCTCGCCCGTCGGCACGGGATGGAGCGGCTGTGGATCACCTGCAACCCGGACAACATCGCCTCGCGGCGAACCTGCGAGCGGTTGGGGGCGAGATTAGTGGATATCGTGCCTATTCCGGGCGATCACCCCTTCCGCATGCGCGGCGAGATGGCAAAGTGCCGCTTCGTTATCGAACTCGCCTGATAATGCCCTACAATTGAAGCAACTATGCCGTTCGCATCGATCCCCGAATGTCTCGAAGAGCTCAAGGCCGGCCGAATGGTCGTGCTCGTTGACGATGAAGACCGCGAAAACGAGGGCGACCTCGTCATCGCCGCGGAAAAGGTGACGCCCGAAGCGATCAACTTCATGGTCACGCACGCGCGCGGCGTCGTCTGCCTGGCGCTGACGCCGGAGACGTGCGAAAAGCTCCACCTGCACCCGCAGGTCGAGATCAACACCGCGCAGATGCAGACGGCGTTCACGGTGACCATCGACGCGCACAAGCGTTTCGGCGTGACGACCGGCGTGAGCGCGCGCGACCGCGCGAAGACGATCGAAGTCGCGATCGCCGAAGACGCACAGCCGCAGGACCTGCTGCGTCCCGGGCACATCAACCCGCTGCGCGGCCGCGAGGGCGGCGTCCTCGTCCGCGCGGGGCAAACCGAAGGCTCCATCGATCTCGCCCGCATGGCCGGACTGAAACCCGCCGCCGTCATCTGCGAAATCATGCGCGACGACGGTGAGATGATGCGGCGTGACGATCTCGTCAAGTTCTGCCACGAGCACAACCTGAAGATGTGCACGATCGCGGACCTGATCAGCTATCGCCTGAAGCGCGAGCAGTTCGTCAAGCGCATCGAGACCGTGGCGCTGCCAACCAACTGGGGCACGTTCACGCTGCACGCGTACCAGAGCGCTGTCGACCCGCAGCCGCACTTGGCGCTCTGCAAGGGCGGCATCGGCGACCGCGACGCGGAAGGCAAGCCGATCCCGCATGATGAGCCGGTCCTCGTCCGCGTCCACAGCGAATGTCTGACCGGCGACGTCTTCGGCAGCGGCAAGTGCGACTGCGGCGACCAACTTTCAACCGCCATGCAGATGATCGAAGCCGAAGGCAAGGGCGTGCTGCTCTACCTGAGGCAAGAGGGCCGCGGCATCGGCCTGGCGAACAAGCTGCATGCGTACGCTTTGCAGGAAAAGGGGCTCGATACCGTCGAAGCGAACCAGCGTCTCGGGTTGCCGATCGACAAGCGGGACTATGGCATCGGCAGCCAGATCCTGCGCGACCTCGGGCTGTCGAAGCTGCGCATCATGACCAACAACCCGAAGAAGATTTACGGCATCGAAGGGTACGGTCTGCACGTCGTCGAAGAAGTCCCGGTTCGAATCCCGCCCGGGGAACACAACGCGAAGTATTTGCAGACGAAGAAGTCGAAGCTCGGACACAAGCTGTAAGTCAGGTTTTCTGTTTGTCCGGCAGAGATGCCCGTTGCCGACGCTCAAGCGGCCGGGTACGGTGCGACGCGAACTGACAATCAGGGGCTTGCAAGCACATCCATGGATCGCACCGAATCGCTCCCCCCCGCGTTGGCCCTGCTGAGCAGCGAACGCCCGCGCAACGTGAACTGGTTCCAGGCCGGCGCGCTGCTCTTTGGCGATTGGGGGACCAGCCGCCTCTACGTGCTCGGTCTGGCGTTCCTCGTCGCGGGGCGAAGCAGCTTCTGGCTGATTGCGGCGATGTCGGTGCTCATCCTGGTCGTCGGATGGGCGTACACGCACATCTGCCGGCTGTATCCGGACGGCGGCGGCGTCTACACCGCGGGGCGGCGACGTGCCCGCATCCTCGGCGTGATCGGCGCGCTGCTGCTCTTCGCCGATTACACGATCACCGCCAGCCTCTCGAGCGTCGAAGCGTTCCACTATTTCGGTTTGGGGAATCGCGCGCAGCACATGTCGAAAGTCGCCCAGGACCCGGGCGACGAGATCATCCTGCCGGACCGCCACGCCAGCGCGGTCGGGCATCACGAGAGCTTGTGGCATTGGAACAGCCCGGGGCTGTGGGCGATCATCGCCATCGTCGCGATTGGCTTCTTCAACTTGCTCGGCCCGAAGCACACCTCCGGCTTCGCGATCTTCGCCGCGGTGGGAATGATCATCATCACGCTGCTGATCGTGATCGCGGCGGTGCCACAGGTTGACTGGGCCAACGTCGACTTCGGCCGAATCACGCACCCGCCGCTGCTCATGTGGGAGGGGTTCGTCTACATCGTTCTGGCGCTGTCCGGCGTGGAGGCGATCGCGAACCTGACCGGCGTGATGCGCAAGCCGGTTTTTCGCACCGCCCGCAAGGCGCTCTACGTCGTCGCGTTCGAGGTGGCGATCTTCAACCTGATCCTCGCCGCGATCATGATCGCGCTGTCACCGCCGCGGCACGGCCACAAGGAGGACATGCTCGCGTTCATGGCCGGCAGCTTCCTCGGCGCGTGGGGGGAATGGCCGGTGCGAATCCTCGGCGGGCTGCTGCTGCTGAGCGCGACGAACACCGCGGTGAACGGGTTGATGAGCATCCTGTACGTGATGAGCCGCGACCGCGAGCTGCCCGGCGTGTTGCAGAAGCTCAACGCGTTCGGCGCGCCGTGGGTCGGCGCGATGCTCGCGGCGGGCGTGCCGGCGCTGGTGCTGCTCTTCTACCACGACCTCGAGCGGCTCGCGTCGCTCTACGCGATCGGCGTCGTCGGCGCCGTCGCGCTCAACTGCATTCTCGCCGCCATTCATCCGCGCATCCGAAAGCTGTGGCGCAAGATCGCGATGATGCTGCTCGGCCTGTTTCTCGTCGCCGTCTGGGTGACGCTGGCGGTGACCAAGCTTCACGCGCTGATCTTCGTGTCGATGGTGATGGTGATCGGATTGTCGCTGCGCGCGATCACACGCTGGGCGCAAGCGCGGCGGCCGAAGCCGAGCCTCCTGCGCCAGGCGATCGTCGAGCAGCTTCCGCCCGACGCGTGGGCGCGCCCGCGCATGCTGCTTGCCACGGCCGGATCGGACGAACTCGCCGAGGCGGCGCTCCATCTGGCGCAGTCGCAGAATGCGACGCTCGTCGTCGCGTTCATTCGCGAAGTCGCGCTGAATTATCGCGTCGAAGCTGAATCCCGGCTCACGCTCGACACCGATCCCGCCGCGCAGGCGCTCTTCGCCGAGTTCCTCGCGCACGGTCACAAGTACGGCGTTCCGATCATCCCGGTCTACGACACGGGCATGAACGGCGCGGAGCTGATCGCGGAGCAGGCGGCGATCAACGGGGCGTCGCGCGTGCTGATCGGCTCGAGCCGCCGCGGCGCGCTCCACCACATCATCAAGGGAAGCTTCCAGCGCAAGCTCGAAGCGTTATTGCCGCCGGACATGCACGTGGAAGTCCTTGGCGGGCCAGAGGTTACACCGCCGACATCCGCGGCGGCATAGCGCCGTCACTTGACTCACGGCAAGCCGCCCTCCTACGCTACCGGCCAATGTGACCGCCGAGTCCTGGGTTGGAAAATGGCCCAGGGGCGGGGGACCCAAGGGCGTCGATCGCAGGTTGGACCGACGCCGGGGGCTAAGGGACTCACAAAAGTCCCGGGGCACTTTCCGCCGCCCCAGCCCGTCAGCTAACCCCGTAGGCATCGGAAAGGGCACAACGCGCGCTCAATCCTGCGACGCCGGCCGACCATCCGCGGCGCGGCGTCCACCTCTGAGCCACGCTGTGCGTTGATGAACGGCCGATACTTCGCGCGGGCAGGACCGCGCGCGGGCACGGGCGTTCGTTGGACGCGTTGATTTCATGCAATCGCACACCGCCCCCGCAGGTCGGCCCAAGCCGGCTGCGCTCTCCCTTTTGGCATCCGAACGGCCGAGAAATGTCGGCTGGCGACAAGCCGCCGGGCTGCTCTTCGGCGACTGGGGAACCAGCCGGCTCTACGTGCTCGGCCTCGCTTTCTTCTTCGCGCGCGGCGCCAGCTTCTGGCTGATCGGCGCGATGTCGCTGCTCATCCTCGCCGTCGGATGGGCGTACTCTGAGATCTGCCGGATCTACCCGGATGGCGGCGGCGTCTATACGGCGGCGAAGCAGAAGAGCCAGACCCTCGCCGTCATCGGCGCGCTGCTGCTCTTCGCCGATTACGTCGTCACCGCCAGTCTCAGCTCCCTCGACAGCTTCCACTACTTCGGCCTCGAGCATTCCGAGCGTCTGCTGGCGATGAACTCGCCCGGGCTGTGGGCGATGGTCGCGATCGTTGCCATCGGCGCGTTCAACCTGCTCGGGCCGAAGCACACCGGCGCGTTCGCGATCGTCGCGGCGGTCGGCATGGTCTTCATCACCATCCTGATCACCGCCTTCGCGCTGCCGCAGATCGACTGGGCCACCCTGCCGCAACGGATCAACCACGTGAACGAACGTCCCGTCGAACTCTGGCGGCACTTCGTCGCGATCGTGTTGGCGCTGAGCGGCGTTGAAGCGATCGGCAACCTGACCGGCGTGATGAAGAAGCCGGTCGCCGTCACCGCCGCGCGGGCGATCTGGGTCGTCGCGCTCGAGGTCGCGATCTTCAACGCCGTCCTGGCGATCATCATGGTCAGCGCGCTCAGCGACACCGATTACGCCGCGCACAAGGAGGATATGCTTGCCTATCTCGCCGCGGTCTTCGTCGGCGGATGGGGCGAGCTCTCCGTGCGCATCATCGGCGGGGTGCTGCTGCTGTCGGCGTGCAACACCGTCATCACCGACATGATCTCGATCCAGTACCTCATGAGCCGCGACGGCGAATTGCCGCCGATCTTTCAGAAGCTAAACCGCTTCGGCGTTCCGTGGGTGCCGGCGGTCATCGCGACGCTCGTGCCGTGCGTGGTGCTGGTCATCAGCCACGACCTCGAGCACCTCGCCGCGCTCTACGCGATCGGCGTCGTCGGCGCGGTCTCGATCAACATCACGCTTGTCTCCACGCATCCGCGCATGCGCGGCTTGTTCCGAAAATCAGCCGCCATGCTGCTCGGGCTCTTCCTCATGCTCATTTGGGTGACGCTCGCGCTGACCAAGCTGCACGCGCTGGCGTTCGTCTGCGTGGTGATGGCGGTCGGGCTCACCGCCCGCGCGATTACCAAGTACATGGCTCGCCGCAAAGGCGAGCAGCCGAGCCTCCTGCGACAGGCAATCGTCGAACAGCTCGCGCCGCATCACTTTGCCAAGCGGCGGCTGCTGCTCGGCACGTACGGTTCGACGGCGCTCGCCGAGCCGGCGCTGGCGGAAGCGCGACAGCAGGACGCCACCCTCGTCGTCTGCTTCGTCCGCGAGGTCGCGCTGTCGTACAAATACGAGGAGCGCATGACGATCGACACTGACCTGGCCGCGCTGCGAACCTTCAGTCACTTCCTCGACCGCGGCCACGAGACCGGCGTGCCGATCATTCCCGTTTACGACAGCGGCCACGACGCCACGGTGATGATGGCGGAGACGGCGGCGGCGTACGGTTGCGACCGCGTCCTCATCGGCACCAGCCGCCGCGGCGCGCTCTATCATTTGATCAAGGGACACTTCCAGCGGCGATTGGAATCGCTGCTTCCGCCGGAGATCACGGTGCAGGTGATCACGCCCACGGATGCGGGCGCCGTTCACAGCGGCGCTTGAACCATCCAGGCAATCGCGCCGCTGATCACGAGCGTGACCACGAGCGTCACGTACAGCCGCGCCATTCGGCGATCGAAGCGGTGCGTGTGCGAGGGGTCGCTGCTCATTCGGTGCAGCGTGCGCATCCGCTGCGGAATGCTCCCGTGCAGCCAGTTGTTCGCCGCGTCGGAAACGCGCTCGAGCAAATATCCGAGCCGCCGGAGCGGGCCGCCCTCCCAGCGTCCGCGCGGGCCGAGCGGCATGTTGTTGATTATCGCGACACGCTCCAGCGCGGAGGCGAACAGGTTCGCGCCGATGGGGCCGACGTGCGACGGCCCGGACAGAACCGGGAGCTGCGCCGGCGCGCTGCTCGGCAGCAGTGGCGTGAGATGCCGTTGCAGCGTACGCGCCGCGAAAACATCCGCCTGCCGCTCGAAGCGTCGGCTCACATACCCGAACGCGATGATGAATCCGCTGAAGCCAACCAGCGGCATCACCAGGTCCACCGGCATCCACGCGGGCAGCTTCGCGTGTCCCAGTTGAGCGCCGAGCACGACGTCAACCAGCGCCAAGACCAGGATCAGCACCTTGAGGAAGACCAGGTACCAGATCATGTGCCGATGCACGACGTGTCCGAGCTCGTGTGCGAAGACGGCCTCGATCTGCTCGTCACTCATTTCCTGGAGCAGCAGATCGGAGAGCAGCACGTATCGGAAGCGCGGCACGACGCCCATCACCAGCGCGTTGGCGATCCGATTTTCCGTCCGCCAGATCAGGATGTCGCGAAACTTCAGTTTGTACGCGCGGCACATCGCTTCCATGCGGTCGCGCAGCGGCGAGGGCGGCAGGACGTGCGTCGGCAGCACGCGCACGAGCACTTCCGGCACGAGGAGGAAGATCCCCAGCGCGCAGGCGAACGTGACGAGCCCCTCGGCGGTGGAGCGTTCCACGTTGACGCCGAAGCCGCGCCACATCACGACCATCACGATGTCGTGCAGCAGCAGGATCAGCAGGATCGGAACTGCGGTGAACAGCACCTGCAGCCGCAGGTTCGACATGAGGTAGGACCACAGCCCCGGCGGGCGGTAGATGGCGTTGCCTTCGTCGAACTCGATCATCAGCCGCCGCTCGCGCAGCGCGCGGTCCGCTGGATATTGCGCCCACCACAATCCCGCCCACGCGAGGATCGCCGGCATGACGCCGATCACCGCGCCCGGCACTTGCACCGGCCATGTGGCGACGACGCCGAGCAGGTTCTGTACGAGCTGTCCCCAGCCGAGCGAGAAGACGCCGACACCGAACCAGATCGGCACGAACGTGCGCGCCGCGAACATGACGCGATTGAAGTAGCGCATCGCGCGCTCAAGGCGGATGACCTGGACTCGCCGCGTCAGCAGCCGAGACCAGAGCCCGAGCATCCCGATCATGAACAGGTAGAGCCCGAAGAAGAGCGCAATGTCGGTGAGGTAGACGTTGGGCGGTGGCCCGCTTTCGGCGCGCCAGCCCATCCAGATCAGGAACAACAGCAGCAGCAGGAATCGTGACACTCGTTCAACCCATCGTCTAAGTCTGTTTGCGGCTTACGTTAGTCCTGCGATTTGGAGGTGTCGAACGAACTTTACCTCCAACATGCGTCCGATAAAGGAAATTATCTCAAGGCCCTCCAAATTACCCAAATTACCAAAAGTGATCGTCAAGTCCTGTCGATACATGGGTTGCCAGATTCACCAGTTCAACAGCAGGAGCCCACGCAATGACGACTCTCCATCAGTTCAAGGACAAGGGCAAGGACAAGAACGACGCGAAGTTCGACATCTCCGTCGAGGCGGACGGGGCCGAGCGCCGGCACCATCGCCGACACGATCTCGAGCAGCAAACCATCCCCATCGACCGCTGGGACGGCGCGCGCCGCGTGGGGCAAATGTTCGGTCAGATCCTCGACCTTTCCGCGGGCGGCGTTCGTATCAGAACCGAGCAGACCAACATCCGCGCGGACCAGCAGGTGCGCGTCCGACTCGAGTTGCCGGTTTACGCCGGCATCTGTCCGTTCATCGATGCCAGCGAGAGCAATCTTCAGCCCAAGCGCGAGTGGGTCGGCTGGATGGCGGTCGCGCGGGTGATCAAGGTGGATGACAAGCGCGTCGACGTCGCCGGCCGGCTCGTCGACATGGACGAGATGGATCGCGGCATGCTCGGATTGTACCTCTCGACCCAGCCGCTGGCCGCCTGAGCTTCGCGAACGATTTTGCAGACGGCGCTGTCGGAGCGAGTGAAAACGGCGCGCGTGTGACCGACCGCGGCACGCGCCGCCGACGCGGGGGCTTGAAAAACTGTAGGGGCACTAAGGGGTCGGGCACGAGGGCTCGCCCGGCCCCGCCCCTACTTTTTCACGACGCCCCGGCGCCCGCAGTGCGGCGTCGGTGGCGAAATCCGCATCCTTCGCTTTACCATCTGCCGCATGAGCGAAGTCGACGCATTGCTGCGCGAAGCGGTCGCGCACCACCAGGCCGGGCGGCTCGCCCAAGCCCAGCCGCTCTACGAACAAATCCTTCGTCACGATCCGCAAAATCCTAACGCGCTCAACCTGCTCGGCATGGTCCATCACCAGCAGGACCGGCAGGACGAAGCCGCGGCGATGATCGAGCGTGCCGTCAAGCTCGCGCCGAGCGTCGCCGGCTTCCACAACAACCTCGGCAACGTTCGCCTCGCCCAGCGGCAGCACGCCCAGGCGGAGGCGTGCTATCGCCGCGCGCTGCAGCTTCTGCCGAATTACGTCGAGGCGGTCAACAACCTCGGCGTCGCGCTGATGGGGCAGGGGAAGATCGAGGAATCGATCCCGATCTTCACCACTGCGATCGAGATGAAACATGATTATCCCTCCGCGCGAAACAACCTCGGAAACGCGCTGCGGGCCAAGCGGCTGTATCGCGAGTCGATCGCCTGCTACCGCGACGCGATCACGTTCCGGGCTGATCATCCCGAGGCGTGGGGCAATATCGCGATCTCGCTGCTCGAGCTCGGCGAATTGGCGGAAGCAGAGGCGGCGTGCCATCAGGCGATCGCGATTCGACCCGACGCGGTGGGGCCGTACTACACGCTCGGGCTCACGCTGGAAGTCGCGGGGCGTCGCACCGAAGCGGCCGATCAGATCCGCGCGGCGCTGAAGCTGAAACCCGCCTCGCCATTGCTCCAGTTTTTCCTCTCCTCGCTCAGCGACGATCAACCTTTCGCCGCCGCGCCGCCGGAGTTCGTCCGCCAGCTCTTCGACAACTATGCCGACACGTTCGATCGCCACCTCCTGCAAAAATTGAACTATCGCGCGCCGCAGTTGATCTTCGACGCGGTCACGACGGGCGCCGCCGGCGTTCGCGCCCCGCTCGACATCGCGGATCTCGGCTGCGGCACCGGATTGTCCGGCCAGCTCTTCAAACCCATGGCCCGGTCGCTTGTCGGCGTCGATCTTTCGTCACGCATGATCAACCAGGCGCGCCAGCGCGGGATCTACGACGCGCTGTTCGTCGAAGAGCTCACCGACTTCCTCGCCGTCCGCTTCTCGCAGTTCGATCTGGCGGTGGCGTCGGATGTCTTGAATTACTTCGGCGATTTAGAGCCCGTTCTGCTGGCGGCCGCGCAGGCGACGCGCGGCGGTGGAACCTTCGCGTTTACACTGGAAAAACACGACGGCGAGCGCGGCTACGTGCTGGACAAGACGCGGCGATATGCCCACTCGATCCGCTATGTCCGCTCGCTGCTGCCGAAGACCGGTTGGACCGAAATATCCGTCGGTGAAGATGTCCTGCGCACGGAAAGCGCGAAGGACGTGGTGGGGTGGGTGATCGTGTTGAAGCGGACGTGACATCGGTGCGCGCGCGTGATTCGCGTGCGCGCACCGATGTCGGTTTTTAGATCGACGAGGGCATGCTGCTCGTCGGGGAATCGAAGCGGGCGCTGACTTCCATCTGGTTGAGCACGTCGGTCACGCCGTACGTTGTGCGCGTCGTGTCGATGATGACGTCGACGTCGTCGGCGACGCAGCGGCCGGTGAGCGTCACGCAGCCGCCGGTGCACTCGACCGCGACCGACGACGGGTTCTTGAGCCCGAGCCGGCCGAGCGACGAACGAATGCTTTCGGCGATGCTCGAGTCGGTGATGCTGCTCGCGGCGCCGCCGACCGCTTTGCGCGACTCGTGGTAATACCCCTTGCCCTTGTTCGCCAGGTGCCGGCCGGTCGCGCGCATGAAGCTGCCGGTCTCGTTGAGGAGCCGGGTGCTCTTCTGCCCGATCCACGCGCGGCGGCCGCGCCCGCGGTCCGGATCAAAAAGCCACATCGCGCCCAGGCCGAGCAGCAGTGCGCCGGCGGCGCCGATGCCGGCGGTGCCAGAGCCGATGGTGCTGCGGTGTTGGCTGGCGCGATGCACATGAACGTGCGGCAGCTCGGGCAGGTATGAGCGGGCGGTGTCGAGCCAGCCGCCGGCCGTATCGCGGGTGCTGTCGGCGGCGGAGCCGAATGCGCTGCTGGCCCGATTCCAAAGACGATTCCCGCCGCGGCGCAGCTCCTTGCGGCTCGGCGCAGCGGCGTACATGGCGGCGGCGCCTTCGGCGGCGGCGTCGCTTGTCGCGTCCCATGCGTGGTGGGCAAACTCGCCGGTCCGCTCCGCCGCGGCGGCAGCGGTGGCGGCGATCGCTTCTCGACGACGGCGGCCCTGCTCAGGGTCGAGCAGGAACATCAGCGCCGCGCCGACGCCCGCGCCGGCAATCACGCCGAGCGTGGTGGCGACGCCCTTCTTGCTGCACGCGCTGCTGTCGCTGGCGGCTTGCTGTTGCCAGGGACGGGAATCGCCGCCATACGCGCCCGCGCTTGCCGGGCCACGGGTGCTGCGGCGTTGTTGCTGTCGCGGAATGAAACGGCCGGATTCATCGCGTTGCATGATCGCTGCTCCTTGCCAGAGGAATTGTTGTTTTCGTTTCGCTGTCGTTCGTGCGTTACGGGTTTTCGCTGTCGTTTGTGCGTTACGGGTTACTGAACACGCCAGTGGTCGGCAGTTCACTCACCGCGCGGTTTTCCAGGTTGTAGCCGCCGTGCTTGCGGAGGATCTGCGCGGCGTCGGCGGCGCGTGGGCCGGCTTTGACGGCCACGATCGCCCGGCCGGATTGAAATTCTTTTTCGTAGAAGCGCGCTTCGTCCTCGCTGACGCCAAGTCCGGTCATCGCGCCGAAGATTCCGCCGACGGCCGTCCCGGCGACCGCACCGCCGAAGGCCATCGCGAGCACGCCGCCCGCGACGACCGGACCGACGCCCGGAATGAGCAGCGCCGCGGCCGCGCCGAGAACGGCGCCGAGCCCCGCGCCGGTGGCCATGCCGGCCATTGCGCCCTTGCGATCCTTGGCGCCTTGCGTGTCGGTAATCATTCCGCCTTGCACGGCATCGGCGCCCCGGATGGCGTAGCCGATGTCATCGACGGCAAAACCGGCTTGTTCGAGCTCATCGACGGCGCGTTCGGCTTCGAGTCGATCCTCGAAGGCAGCCATCAAGGTCGTGCGTTGTGCATTCGCCACTTTTGCCTCCTTACAGCGGCCTCGGCCGCGACAAATTGCCGAAATTCCATCGGCGAAGGGTGCGGGTGCGAGGGAAATCACACATCCGCGGGAACGGGATATTGAAGTGCAAAGCCAGTGCCGATGCGGGCGCGGCCGCGGGGAATGGCGGGCTTTCTGGGTGTCCTCTCAGCGGACTACCGGGAAGAGAGAGGATGTGCGCGAGCTATGGCGCCGGCTGGCGAATGAAGAACGCGTGATACGCGTAGCGGTCTTCGGTCACCTGCATCGGAACCCACGTTGTCGAGGAACTGTTGACCGATTCCGTCCGCGGAACGCGCCGGCCGTTGCGATCGAAGGAGTGGCGAATGTACGTGTCGTTCGAATAGGTCGTCACCGGCACCGTCTCCGTCCGCTGGGCTTGGCCGAGGTAGGTGCTGGAGACGACGACGGTGTCGGCGCCGGTTTTTTGCGCGAAGTCGCGGAGCTTCTTGTCGGTCGTCGGCTTCAATGGCTCGGCCGTGACGAACTGAGAGGAGCCGAGCACGACTGCCTGATCGCCGCGCGCGGGAAGCTGAAGCGCTTCGAGCAGGCGGTTCTTGGCCGCGAGTTTTTCCGGCGCGGAGAAGTCGGCCGGCGCAGTGGCGGAAGTGATGCGGCGCTGCCGCTCGGTTTCGGTGAACTGGCGAAGCCGCTCGTACTCGACGTCGCGCACGGCGACGTTCGCCGTCGTCTTGGGGAAGCGCGCCGAGCCAATCTCCGGGTTGGGCTCAAACGATTCCTTCCACGGATTGGCGCACCCGCCAGCGAGCAACAAGAGGAGCGCGAGGGCGGCGACGGTGAGGCTGGTGTGAAGTCGAATCATGCCGTTACAAATGAATGGAACCACAGATAGACACAGATGAACACTGATGAGACGCAAATACATAGCCCTTATCGTCTTTTGATCCGTGTTTATCTGTGTTCATCTGTGGTTTCACATCCCTCACATGTGAATCGCCTGTTTATCGGTCGCAAGCGCGGCTTCTTTGATGGCTTCTTCCAGCGTGGGGTGCGGGTGGAAGCTGCGGGCGACGTCTTCGACGCTGGCGGCGAATTCCATGGCGAGGGTCGCCTCGGCGATCAGCGTGGCGGCGTCGGATGAGAGAATGTGAACGCCGAGAAGGCGGTCGGTCTTCGTGTCGCCGATGATTTTCACGAAGCCGTCGGTCTCGTCGGTGGCTCTGGCGTAGCCGTTGGCGGTGAAAGGAAACTTGCCGACTTTGATTTCGTGTCCGGCCTTCTTCGCGTCGTCCTCGGTGTAGCCGACTTGTGCGAGCTGCGGACTGGTGTAGACGACACTTGGACAGGCGTGGTAGTTCACGTGCCCGTGGCGGCCCGCCATGATCTCCGCGGCGGCGACGCCTTCCTCTTCCGCCTTGTGCGCGAGCATGATGCCGCCGATGACGTCGCCGATCGCGTAGACGCCCGGGACGTTCGTCTGGAAAGTCTTCGGATCGACTTTGATGAAGCCCTTCGCGTCCATATCGACGCCGAGTTCTTTGAGTCCGAGGTTGTCGGTGACCGGGCGGCGGCCGACGCAGACTAACACCTTGTCGACTTCCTCGACGCCGGTCTGTTCGCCGGATTTCCAGGTGAGGCGCACCTTTCCGTTTTTGATCTCCGCGCCTTGCGCGGTGGTGTTGAAGCGGAACTTGATGCCTTGTTTTTCGAGAAGTTTTTGCAGCGCGAGGGCCATCTCGCGATCGCTGGCGATGAGGATTTGCGGGAGGAATTCGAGCACAAGAATCTCGGTGCCGAGGCGCGCCCAGACGGAGCTCATCTCGACGCCGATGTAACCGCCACCGACGACGATCATTTTTTTCGGGAGGTCGGTGAGGGCTAGTGCTTCCGTGGAGCTGATGATGTTTTTTCCATCGAAGAGTAATGACGGAATCTGAATCGGTGCGGAACCGGTTGCGATCAAGATATTTTTTGCAGTGACGGTCCGCGGACTTCCGTCCGCGGCTAAGACTTCGACTTTTCCGGGCGCGGTGATTTTTCCGTGTCCTTTGATGTGCTCGATCTTGTTTTTTTTGAAGAGGAACCCGACCCCGCTGGTGTTTTTCTGGACGACTTCTTCCTTGAACTTGATCATCGCGGGGAGGTCGAGCGTTGGGGGGACGCTTTTGATTCCCTGGCGCGCGTAGCCATGCTTGAGCGACTCGAATTTATGGGAGCTGTCGAGCAGCGCTTTGGAGGGGATGCAGCCGACGTTGAGGCACGTGCCGCCCAGAAATTCGCGCTCGACGCAGGCGACGCGCATGCCGAGCTGCGCGGCGCGGATGGCGGCGACGTATCCGCCCGGGCCGGAGCCGATGACGATGAGATCGAAGTTCGTTTCAGCCATAAGTCGGGGGATTCTATGGATTGAGCGACCGCAGGGCGAGCGCGGGCGCGGCGGCGGCCGCTATGGGTAGGGCGCGACGCCGAGCTCCTTGCGCAGGCGATCGGCGATGCGGATCGAGAGGGCGATCAGCGTGAGCGTCGGATTGGAGTGCCCCGAGGTCGGGAAGACCGCGCTGCTGCCGATCGACAGATTGTCCATGCCATGCACGCGGCAGTCCGCATCAACGACGCCGTACTCGGGCGATTCGTGCATGCGCGTGGTGCCCATGTGGTGGAGCTGGTCGCCAATGTGCGGCCGCCAGTCTGTGTAGCCTTCGTCCGTCCATTCCTGCAATTCGATCTCGCCGATGCCGGCGCGGGCGAACTCGGTCTTGAGCGTGCGCGCGTAGGCGCAGAAGGTGCGATGGACGGCGTCCGTCAGCCGCCAGTGGATCTGCGAGCGCGGGATTCCGAGCGCGTCAGTCTCGGTCACCAGAGTGATGCGGCTGTCCGGGTGCGGCTCCTGCTCGCAGGTGCCGAGGACGCGAAAAACCGGATCGGGCGAGTAGCCGCGGCGGCGGATGTAATAGTGATAGATCGGACGAAAGAGGCTCGGCGCGCGCGAGAGCGCGAAGAGCGCTTTGCGCGCCAGCGCGGCGCCGATCTCGCGCCGGCGGAGCATGCCGTAAACTTCTTTCGCGGCGTCGTACGCACTGCCCGGGCCGGTGTCAAAGCCGATCAGGCCGGAAATGTTGAGGATGCGCTGTTCGCGCTGGAGCTGCTCGGTGGCGGAGAAGCGGACGGAGTATTTCAGGCCGGCGCGATAGAAGAGGTGAAAGAGGCGTTGTGCATCGTTCGGGTTCGTCGCGCGCAGCACGCCGATCTGCGCGCCGGGATGATCCTGAAAAAATCGCCCGACGAGATCGCGGCCGTTGCCGATGCCGGCCGGCTGCTGCGTGTTGTTGGCGAGCAGGATTCGCGCCGTCTCGATTCCACCGGCGCAGAGGACGAACTGTTTCGCCCGGACGGTCGCCGATCGGCCGCCGAGGGAGCGGACGGTCACTTCGTCGACGTGGCGATGGTCGCCGCTGAGTCGGATGCGCGTGACGTTGGCGTGGAGGAGCAGCGTGGCGCGAGTTGAGGCGGCCAGCTTGGCGCGGTGCGCGAGGCGCAGGTCCGGGCGTGGGCTCCATTTCGAAAAATGGTAATGAACGCGCGCTGCATCGAAGCCGGGCGGCTGCGTGCCGAGCAGCCGGAAGAGGTCGCGGTCAAAATCGAGCTCGTCGACTTCGAGAAATCGGCTGGCGCGCAGATAGTAGTCGTGAAGCTGGTCGTATCGAATCGGCCAGCCGCTGTGCGGCACCCAGTCGCGCGGCTGGAAATCGATCGGTGTGAGGCGCAATGCCTGTCCGCCCCAGCGCGTGGTCGAGCCGCCGAGCACGCGAAATCGGCCGGTCATGTGACCGGCGAAGGGATGGCCGGTGATGACGCTTTGATAGAGGTCCTGCGATGCCGGCTCGTGATCGGCGCCGCCGCCCTCGAGGAAGACGAGGCGCAGGTTCGTATCGAGCAGCTCATTCGCGATCGCCAGGCCGGCGGCGCCGGTGCCGATGACGCAGACGTCGCACTCGATCGGCGCCGCAGCGTCGAGCTGCTCGAGGTCCTGGATCATCCGCGCGCCCCGGCAGCGGCGTGCACGCCCGCGGGATTGGTCGTGGCGGCGCGCGCAAACTCGCGAAACGCGTCGAGCTGCGCGGCGGACGGCGGCGTCGGCGATCCGGCCATCGCGACGTTCTCGCGCAAATGCGCGCGGCTGGTCGTGCCGAACAGCACGATCCCGTTCGCGTTCACCGCCAGCGCCTCGTGAAGCAGCAGCGCGCGGATCGCCTTTGGATCCGACAAATCATGTCCGACGCGCTCGCCGAATTGTCGCGCCAAGCCCGCATCCGCCTGTGCCGCGGCGATCAGCGTTTTACCGACCTGCATTGTTCCGAATGTGACAAGGCCGCGATCGCTCGCGCCGGCGACGCGCTGCGCGTTCTGCGAGCCGGCGTGATGATCGAACTGGAACACGCGGTAGCTCGGCGGGAATAGCCGCAGATCGTCCTGCATCGCGTGATACCCGCTGGCGACGCCGTAGTGGCGGATCGTTCCCTTTTGCACCTCGCGCTCGAGGAACTCGATCAGGTCCGGGCGCTGCGCATCGGTCGGCGAAGCCTCGTGCAGCATGTAGAGATCGATGTAATCGGTCTTCAACTCAGCGAGGCTCTTCGCGAGGCTGGCGGCCGCTTCGGCGGGATCGAACGCGCCGGATTTCATCATCGATCCGCTGCCGCGGTTGATGATTTTTCGCAGGGCGGGAAATTTGTGGACGACTTTTCGCGCGAACGAGACGAGCCGGCGATGCTTCGCGAGCGATTCGTTCGGCTGCAGGCCGAACTTCGTCGTCACGGTCACGCGGTCGCGCTTGCCGCGCAAAAATTCGCCGACGATCGCTTCGGCCTGTCCGAAGCCATAGAGCCGCGCGACGTCGAAGTGCGTGACGCCCTGGTCGAGCGCTTCGTTGAGGATCGCGACCGCCTTGGCCGGGTCGTCGTGCAGCGTGAGGCTGACGCAGCCAAAGCCGAGCGGCGACGTTTGCAGCGACGTGTTGTTGAGCGTGATCCTGCGCATCGGGGTTGGCCGACTGGCGGCGGCGCGGCAAACGCTATCCGCCCGCTGTTGCATCTTCAAGCGGCGGCGGAGGCGAGCAGTCGGCGTACGGTTTCGATCGTGCGCTCGATGTCGGCGCGCGAAACGTCGAGGTGCGTGACCGCGCGGACGCGGCGGCTGATGTGGCCCATGCGCACGCCGAGATCGAGCAGCTTCGCAACGAAGTCGACCGGCGAAATGCCAGCGGCGGCGGTGTCGAAAAAGATGATGTTCGTCTCCGGCAGGCCAGGATCGAGGCGGACGCCCTTGATGGTCGAAAGCGCCTCGGCGAGCAGGCGGGCGTTGGCGTGATCATCCGCGAGGCGGGCGATGTTGTGATCGAGCGCGTAGAGACCCGCGGCCGCGAGGATGCCGCTCTGGCGCATCGCGCCGCCGAAGGCGTGCTTCCAGCGCCAGGCGCGGTCGATGAATTCCTTCGTGCCGGCCAGGACCGCGCCGACCGGGCAGCCAAGGCCCTTGCTCAAGTCGATCCAGACCGAATCGCAGCTCGCCGCGTAATCGCGCGGCGGGATTTTCGATGCGACGGAGGCATTGAACAGTCGCGCCCCGTCCATGTGCGTCTTCATCCCGCGCGCGTGGGCGGCGTCGCAGACTTTTCGCAATTGATCGAGCGGCCAGATCGCGCCGGCGCCGAAGTTGTGAGTCTGCTCGACGCAAAGCACCCGCGGCGTCGCGCCGTACGCGCCGAAGTTCGCCAGCACGGCCTCAAATTCATCAACGCTGAAAATCCCGCGCTCCGTGTCGATGGGCTCCGTCGTCACGCCGCTCAGCAGCGCCGCGCCGCCGAACTCCGAGCGGTACACGTGCGCCCGCCGATCGCAAACGATCGCCTCGCCCGGCTGCGTGTGCGTCTTGACCGCGACCGCATTGCACATCGCGCCGCTGGGCATGAACACCGCCGCCTCTTTGCCGAGGATGTCGGCGACGCGCGACTGGAGCGCATTGGTCGTCGGATCTTCCCGCCGCTGCTCGTCGGCGACCTCCGCGTCGGCCATGGCGCGGCGCATTTCTTTGGACGGCTTGGTGAGGGTGTCGGAGAAGAGGTCGGTCATGCGGAAGCGTAACTAACTCAGATTTCCAACATCAATCTCGCTGGATCCTCGAGATATTCCTTCAGCCGTACCAAGAAGCTCACGCTCTCCCGCCCGTCGATCAGGCGGTGGTCGTAGCTGAGCGCGAGATACATCATCGGATGGATCTCCACCTTATCGCCGACGGCGATCGGACGTTTTTGGATGGCGTGCATGCCGAGGATGGCGCTTTGCGGCGGGTTGATGATCGGGGTGGAGAGGAGCGAGCCGAAGACGCCGCCGTTGGTGATGGTGAAGGTGCCGCCGGAGAGTTCCTGGATGGAAAGTTTTCCTTCGCGCGTCGCGGCAGCGAGGCGTTTGATCTCGGTTTCGATCTGGGCGAAGCCCATGCGCTCGACGTTGCGCAGGACCGGGACGGCCAGCCCGCGGTCGGTGCTGACGGCGATGCCGAGGTTGACGTAGTTGTGGTAGATGACGTCGTCGCCGTCGATCTCACCGTTGACGCGCGGGAATTCGCGCAGCGCAAGGACGACGGCACGCGCGAAGAAGCTCATGAAGCCGAGGCCGACGCCGTGGAGCTTCTCGAAGCGCTCCTTGTGCTTCGTGCGCAGCTCGATGATGGCGGACATGTCCGCTTCGTTGAAGGTCGTGAGGATCGCGGCGGTCTGCTGGGCCTGCACGAGCCGCTCGGCGATTTTCTTGCGGAGCTTGGTCATCGGGACGCGCTTGGTGCCGTCCGGATCGAAATCGCCGATCTCGGCGAGGGCGCGCGACGGCGCTAACATCGGCGGCGGCGCGGGCGCTGCTGCGGGTGTGGGTGCAGCTTTCACCTCGCGCTGCGATTGGTCGGATTCCCCGCCCTTGGACTTTCCAAGCTGCGCGACGACGTCCTCCTTGGTGACCTGTCCTCCGCGCGCTGAACCCTTGAGATCCGCGGGACTCAACTTGTTCTCTTCCGCAAGTCGACGCACGGACGGGCGCATATCTTCCGGTTTGCTTTCCCCCTTCGCTTGCGCCTTCGCGTCAGGCGCGGGCGCGGGAGCGGACGACTTCGTGGACGCACCGCTCGACGCTTGCGATTTCGCGTTTCCCCCCGCAGCGGCGCCGTTCTCGTCGATCCGCGCGATCGTTTCACCGATCGTGACCGTGTCCCCCTCTTTCTTGACGCGCCGGATCACCCCCGCGGCCGGTGCGGGGACGTCGACATTCGCTTTGTCGGTTTCCAATTCCGCGATCGGTTCGGCGGCGGCGACGGTGTCGCCGTCCTGCTTGTGCCACTTGATCAAAATCGCTTCGCGAACCGATTCGCCCAGCGCGGGTACGTCTACATTGGTCGGCATGATCAAGTTGTAAGGCGCGATCGTCGCGTTTTCCACAGCGCCGCTTGATACGGCGGCGCCTGGCATGTATTCGTTGCCGCGTGGCCAAACCCACCTCATCCGCGCTGCGCTTCCGCCAGATCCATCTGGACTTTCATACCGGCCCGTGGATTCCGGACCTCGGCGTCGACTTCGACGCGAAAGAATTTGCGCGGCAGATGAAGCGGGCGCACGTCGACAGCGTCACCGTCTTCGCCAAGTGCCACCACGGACATCTCTATTACGACACGAAGCGGCCGGAACGGCATCCGGGACTCTCAGCGCGCGTGAACCTACTCGAGCAGCAGGTCGAGGCGCTGCATCGCGAGGGGATTCGCGCGCCGATTTACATCTCGGTGATGTGCGATGAATACGCGGCCGAGCAACATCCGGAGTGGGTGGCGGTCGAGCCGGACGGACGGCGCGTCGGGCGCGGGCCGCTCGAGGGACGAAATTCCGCGTGGCAGATCCTGGACATGAGCAGCCCGTACCAGGATTTCCTGGCCGAGCAGACGCGCGAGGTGCTGGCGAAATTCAAACCGGTCGACGGGATTTTTTTTGACATGACCTGGGATCAGCCGTCAGTCAGCCAGTGGGCGAAGCGCCAGATGAATGAGTGGGGCCTCGATCCGGAGAAAGAGGATGACCGCTACCGCCACGCGCATCGCGTCGCGCTGAACTACATGAAGCGCTTCCGCGACATGGTGAAAAAATCGAGCCGCGACGCGAGCGTCTTTTTCAACGGCCGGGCGGTGAGCAATCTGCGCGAAGAGTATCCGTACCAGACGCAGAGCGAGATCGAATCGCTGCCGACGGGCGGATGGGGGTACATGTATTTTCCGAAGAACGTCCGCTTCGCGCGGAATTTTCCGCTGCCGTACATGGGAATGACCGCGCGCTTCCATAAAAGCTGGGCGGACTTCGGCGGCCTCAAGCCGTACGCGGCGCTGGAGTACGAAACGTCACAGATGATTGCGCAGGGCGCGCGGTGCAGCATCGGCGATCAGATGCACCCGCGCGGCACGCTCGACAAAGCGGCGTACGAACTGATCGGCCGGGTGTACGAGCGCGTCGAGCAGCGCGAGCCGTGGTTGGTCGATGCGAAACCGCTCGTGCAGATCGGCGTGTTGCAATCGGAGGAACGGCCGACCGGGCAGGGCGGGCGAATCCGCATCGCCGGCGCGGAAGAAGGGGCGATTCGGATGTTGAATCACCTGAATCACCAGTTCGACCTGATCGACCGGCCGGCGGATTTTGCAAACTACGAATTGCTCATCCTGCCGGATGGCGTGCGCGTCGATGATGCGCTGGCGAAGAAACTACGCGCGTTCCTGAAAGGTGGCGGGAAAATTCTGGCGAGCGGGACGAGTGGATTGTCGGCGGATGGCACGGAAGTGCTGCTGCCGGAACTCGGCGTCAAGGCGCACGGGTTTTCGCCCTTCCAGACGACGTACATTCGCTTCGGCAAGGAGATTTCCGGCGACGTTCCTGCGACGGATCACGTCATGTACGAACGCGGCGTGCGCGTGATGGCGAGCGGCGGCGCGACGACGCTGGCGAAAGTCGTCGAGCCCTACTTCGACCGCTCTTGGCGGCACTTTTCGTCACATTTCCAGACGCCGCCCGACAAGGTTTCCAAATTCGCCGCGGCCGTCGAGAAGAATGATGTCGCGTACATCGCCTTCCCGATTTTCACCGCGTTCGCGCAGCACGGAAGCGTGCCGTATCGGCTGCTGGTGCGCAATATTCTTGACCGTCTGCTCCCGGAGCCGCTGCTGCGGGTCGACGCGCCGAGTTCGACGGAGACAACCATGACGCGGCAGGGCAAGAGAACGATCGTGCACGTCCTGTATTACTCGCCCGAGCGGCGGACGGAAAAACTCGACCTGATTGAAGATGTCGTTCCGCTGTTCGACGTGCCGATGTCATTGAAGCTCAATCGCGCGCCGGGAAAAGTTTACGCCGCGCCTGCGGGGACGCAGATCCCGTTTGAGTACCTCGCCGGCCGGGTGAATCTGCGCGTTCCGGAAGTTCGTGGTCACGCGATGGTGGTGTTTGAATGAAGCGATTGCTGTTTGTCTTTTTTGTGTTGACCGGTTGTGCCAGTCATTTTCCGGAAAAAACGACGAGGTCCGCGCTCGCCGCACCCGCGCCGGCGCGAAGCACGTCGCGCGTCATGCCGCAGACGATCGGACATTCCGTGATGGGTCGGCCGATCGAGATGTACTCGTTCGGCGCCGTCGAGGGGGGTCGGCCGGTGATCGTGATGGGGGCGATTCATGGCAATGAGACAGCAAGCGCGGACGTATCGCGCGGATTGCTCGCGGAGCTGATGAGCGATTCGCGCGCGGCGACGGATGGCGTCGGCGGCGTGCCGGTCGTGGTCATTCCCGTCGCGAATCCCGACGGCCTGGCGGCGGGGACGCGCACCAACGCGAACAAGATCGACGTGAACCGGAATTTTCCATCGCAGAACTGGGGCCAGCGCCCGCGCGGGCGAAAATTCCTCGGCGGACAGACGCCCGCCAACGAGCCGGAGACGATCGCACTGATGAACACGATCGAACGCCTGCGGCCGCGGCTGATCATCACCGTTCACTCGATCGGCGACGGCAAACACTGCAACAACTACGACGGCCCCGCCAGTGCGATCGCCGAGGCGATGTCGAGAGAGAACGGCTACCCTGCTGTGCCGACGATCGGCTACCCGACCCCCGGCTCCCTCGGCAACTGGGGCGGCAACGACCGCCAGATCCCGATGATCACGCTCGAGCTGCCCCGCGCGCTGCCGGGTCCGCGCGCCTGGCCCGACAATCGCTCGGCCGTGCTTGCGGCGATCGCGGCGGTGAAATGAGAGGATTGAGTCATTGAGTCATCGGATCACTAATCATTGAAAGAAAGGTCTTCCGCATTTCCAATGGCTCAATGACCCGATGAATCAATGACTCAATTGCCCTGTCTATAATCCATTCATGACCGCCGTCGCCGAATCAGCTCCGCCGAAGCTTCCCGAGCACAACCGAACCGCCACCGACTTTCGTCGCCCGATGCCGCGGCCGAAGGTGCGGGGGATCGTCATCGACTTTCACTGCCACCTGCTGGCCGCGCGGCATGCGCCGGCGTGGTTTGAATCGGCGAAGCATTACGGCATCGACGCATTCGTCACCATGACGCCGCTGGAAGAAGTGCTAAAACTCCAGCGCGATTATCCCGGGAAATTGCAGTTCATCGCGGTGCCGAGCTGGCAGAACATTGGCACGACTTCGCTCGCCTCCTGGCTCGACGACTGGCGGCGGCGGCTGGACATGTTCTGGAATCTCGGCTCGCGCATGGTCAAGTTCCACATGGCCCCGTCGACGATGGATCGCCGCGGCATCAAGCTGGATTCGCCGGAGCTGCAACCGTTTTTTGATGCGATTGTTGAGCGAAAGATGGCGGTGATGACGCACGTCGGCGATCCGGACACGTGGTACAACTCAAAATACGCCGACGACGGCAAGTTCGGCCGCCGTGACGATCACTATGCGATGTGGGCGCGGGTGATGGAGCGGTATCCGCAGGTTCCGTGGGTCGGCGCGCACATGGGCGGGAATCCGGAGAATCTCCAGCGGCTCCAGTCGCTGCTCGATCGGTTTCCGAACCTCTCGCTCGATTGCAGCGCGACGCGCTGGATGATCCGCGAGATCTCCGCGCGGCGCGACGAGGCGCGCGAGTTTTTCATCAAAAACGCCGACCGCATCATGTGGGGCTCGGACCAGGTCAGCGGCGACGACCGCGGCTTCGACTTTTTGGCCAGCCGGTGGTGGGCACATCGCAAGCTCTGGGAGACCGCTTACATCGGCCCGAGCCCGATCTTCGACCCGGACCTGCCGGAAGAAAACCAGCCGGTCGTGCGCGGGCTTGCGCTGCCTGACGAAGTGCTGCAAAAAATGTATCACGACAACGCGATCAAATTTCTCGCCCGCGTCGGCGTGGGATTTGACGGATAAGAAATAAAAGATGGAGGACAGCGGCGTGCGCCATCCTCCATCCTCAATTCTCAATCCTCGAATTTCCGCTTAATCTCCGAGTCGAACCGGCAGATCGTACATCTTCCCGTCCTTCAGCACTTCCACCTTGCTGATCATGACCTTGTTGTTGTCCGTCGGGAAATAGTTCCCTTTGCCGTCGAAGAGCATCTGGAAGTTGATGATCTTCAGCGTGTTCGGCTCGACTTTGGGCAGGAAGACGACGTACTTCTGGTTCACCCAGATTTCGACGTCCTTCCATTCCTGCTTCGACAGGTTGATCACGTCGAGGCGGTCGAGCGTGTAGCCGACCTGCGAGCGGGCGATCGCTTCGCCGCCGCGGGGGGCTTCGGCCTTGTACGGGTGGCGGCTGGCCGCGTCGGCGGCGAACTGGGCGCTGGCCTTGCGGAGGTTCTTGTCCGGGTTGGGGATCAGAGCCGGCCGGCCCGAGCAGCCGATGACGCCGACGATAGAGAGCGCAATGGCGCCGATCAGGATGAGTGCGTTTCGCATGTGAGTCTTCCTTGACATCAAGAAGTCGTTTTTCTCCCGTTCGCGCCCCGCAGGCCGCGCGGCGCGCGGGCGGAACAGGCTCCAGGAACATTTATCGGACGCGCGGCGGCGAAAACTGCATAAAATTCCCGCACCATGCAGGACCCCACCGATCCGCTCTCGTCTCTCGGGCGAAAATTGCTCAAATTGGACGCGAATGCCTATGCGGAGCTTCTACCGAAGTCCGCCGGAAACCCCGCCGCGCGCGATCTGCTGGAAAGCACGCAGCCAGGCGATCTCGTCGCCGGGAAGGTCGCGCGGGCCGACGACGCCCGCGCGATGCTGTCCGGCCTGTGGCTCTACTTCGATTTTCTCGACGAGTCGCACACGATCTCGCAGTCGCTGGAGAACCCGACCGGCTCCTTCTGGCACGCCATCATGCACCGCCGCGAGGGGGATTTTTCCAACAGCAAGTACTGGTACGCGCGCTGCCAGGCCCATCCGTCGCTGGCGGTGATGGCGGCGCAGGCGTCGCGCGTGATCAACCAGATGCCGGCGGACAAGTCGCTGCTGCGGCTGATCGCGACCGGCTGGAACCCGAACGGTTTCGTTGATCTCGTGCAGGCGGTTCACGATTCGCCGGATGATCCGCGGCATCCGCTGACGGTTGCGCTGCAACGGCTCGAGTGGCAGGTGTTGTTCGACCACTGCACGCGGTCGGCGGCGGGCAGGTAAGCATTTTCGACCGTTCCGCGATCGCCCGTCGGTCGGCAGATTGCGGGCATGGCACATTCATTCACCGCCAAGGCCGCCGGCGCGCTGGCGTGCGCGCCGCCGCATCAGCGGCGAAAAGTTTTGGTTACCGGCGCGGCCGGGAACATCGGGTCTTACTTCGCTGAACATTCGCACAAGAATTACGACCTGCGCCTGATGATTCGCCCCCGCGACCGGGAGAAGAAGAAGGAAACCGTCGACAAGATCCGCGCGTTCGGTGAGATCGTCGAGGGCGAGCTGTCCGAACTCGACAAGCTGAAAGAATTCTGCCGCGGCGTCGACACGGTCGTTCACCTGGCGGCGAATCCGAGCCCGAACGCGACGTGGGAGAGCGTCTGCAGCGACAACATCACCGGCACGTATCACCTGTTCGTCGCCGCCAAGTCCGCCGGGTGCAGGCGGGTGATTTACGCATCGTCCATTCACGCCGTCAGCGGATATCCATCGGACGTGCAGGTGAAAACGAGCGAGCCGGTGAATCCGGGCGACTTGTACGGCGTCAGCAAATGCTTCGGCGAAGCGCTTGGCCGCTACATGGCGGAACAGGAAAACGTCTCGGCGATCTGCCTGCGCATCGGCGCTTTCCAGCCGCACGAATCGGCCGAAAGTGAAAAAGGGCTGGCGATGATGGACGCCTGGGTCAGCCGGCGCGATCTGAATCAGCTCATCGAAAAATGCATCGACAACGACACGCTCAAATTCGCGATCCTGCACGGCCTGTCCGACAACCGCTTCAAGCGGCTGGACATCTCCGACGCCCGCGAGCTGGTCGGCTACGAGCCGCAGGATGACCTGACGGATGTGAATCCAAAGCTAAAAGACTTGCATCTGAGCGAGACGGTGAACGCGCACAACGTGACGGACAAGCAGCAGAAGTCGGGGTTGAGGCAAGACGTTTGAAACCACAGATGAACACGGATGAACACCGATCCGGATGGGGGTGTGGGGGTCCTCAGATTTCAGACTTCATCGGTGTCCATCCATGTTCATCTGTGGTTCCAGTATTCCTCGGAAGGAAGAATTCTTCGCTGTCGATCAGCCGATACGCGAGCAGATGGCGCTGCGGGATGAACCAGATCTGCCGCTGCGTGTTGCTGAGGACGAAGTAGCACTCGCTGGTCTCGGACGGGTTGTACATGCCCAGAACTTTGTAGACGTAGTCCGGATCGAAATGGCCTTCGTCGATGGGGTGCGGATGCGGCGAGTGGGGGCCGTCGAACGGGTGAATTTCGACGTAGAGGCGGGAGTCGATGTTCATGGGAGAGAATGCTGCAAACGCCGCACCAGCGGACGCGGCCATACTGCGAACAATTCGCCGCAAAACACTACCGCGATAGCGCCGTCGCGCACCACAGCACCGGCGCTTGGCCGTGCATGTCGCCGGTGATGCGCTGGCGATCTAAATAATATTGACGGTCGTTTTTCTTGTTCGTGCCTTGGCAGACTTCGCGGACGTCCGCGTTTTCATCGATATACGACGTCAAGCCGATCCACGCCTTGCGCGCGGCGGGGCCGTAGGTTTTGGCATCGAGCCAGCCGTTCTTGACGCCGGTGATGAACGCGAAGGCGAACATGCCGGTGCAGCTCGTCTCCGGCCAACTCGCCGGGTCGTCGATGAGCTGGTGCCACATGCCGTTGTCGTCCTGGTACTTCAGCAGCGATTCCATCATGAGCTTGTAACCAGCCAGGATGCGCGGCCGCTCCCTGGCGTCATCGGGGAGTGAGCGGAGCAGCTCGGCCATGCCAACCGCCATCCATCCGTCGCCGCGGCCCCAGAAGAAGGGAACGTCGGGCGCGTGATAGAACAGGCCGTTGTTTTTTTGCAGTTCATCGAGGTAAACAACCATCTCGCGCGCCGCGCGGTCGATGTATTTGCGGTCGCCGGTCGCCCGAAAAGCCTGCGCCTGCGCGGCGGTGATCATGAACATGTCGTCGATCCACATGCGCGTCTGCCAGGTCAAATCCTTCTTGTGGTACTCCCAGCGCTGCGTGTTTTCCGGCGACGAGGGCGGCGGGGGCGGGGGGGCGGCCCACTGCTTGTCGGCCATCATTCGCCCGAGTTCCAGGCAGCGCGGGTCCTTCGTCTGGATGTAGATCTCCAGCGGCACCGCGGCGAAGATGGTGTGATCGACGTGGTCCGGCTTCGGGACCATTTTAATTTCCGCGCCGAAGAGCGGCTCGAAGCGCGCGACCAATTGTTTGCGAAGCGCATTGTTGTCCGTTTCCTTCGCGAAGGTCAGCGCGCCGTACCACGCGCAGACTTCCGGGTAGGTGATGCGATCCGGCATGCCGGGGCGGCCGAAGTTCTGGTGCGGACTCTCGACGAAGCGCCTGGCGACGCGATCGCCGATTTCCTTCGGAGATTTGCCGGCCGGCCAGTGCTCGAAATATTCGGCCGGTGATGCCGCGCCCGGCTGGGCGCCTCGTTTCGCCTTGTTCTGCTGCTGCTGACACCCCGCGAGGGCAGCGGCGGCGAGGAAGATCATCGCAGGCAGGACCGTGAATTGCCCGAAGCGTCCGCTCATCGTCGTTGCTCCTTCATCGTTCATGCGTGGCCCGGCAGATCGTGCGCGGGCGCGACGAAGAATTCAATCTACAAATGACGTCCGCGCCGCTGCAAATGCGCGCTATGCTGGCGACTTCAAAAAAAGCTCGCGCGCTTCACGCAGGGGGTCGCTTTCTCGAAGGAGGAAGAAACCATGCGGTACATCTCTCTCGCCTCAATCGCCGCCGCCGCCGTCGCCTTCACGTTCGCCATCTCGCTCGGCGGCACACGCGCCCTGGCGGCGCCGACGCTGCCGGACTTCGCGCCGATCAACTTCGCGCCTGGTGCGCCGATCGACAACCCGTACTTCCCGCTCGTCCCCGGCACGCGCTTTCGCTACGCGGCGAACGTGACCGATCCCGAAAACGGCGAAACCGTTTTCGAAGAAGACGAGGATTTCGTCACCACCGAGACACGGACCATCGCCGGCGTACAGGTGCGCGTGGTGCACGCGCGGTCGTGGGAGGACGGTGAGCTTGCGGAGGACACCCTCGACTACTTCGCGCAGGATAAATCCGGCAACGTCTGGTACCTCGGCGAAGACACCAAGGCCTTCGAGCGCGACGACGAAGGGAACATTATTTCCGCCGACACGACCGGCTCCTGGCGCGCCGGCGTCAACGACGCCAAGCCCGGCTTCGTCATGCCGGCCGACACCACGATCGGCTTCAACTATTACCAGGAGTTCGCCCCCAACGACGAAGCGCTCGACCAGGCGACGATTCTTTCCACCAGCGAAACGGTTTCCACCCCCGCGGGCGATTTTTCCGACGTGCTGAAGACGCGCGAAGAGACCGAGATCGAGCCGGACGTGCTGGAGTTCAAATATTACGCGCCCGGCGTCGGACTTGTATTGGTCGAAGAAAACGTCGACGACGCCGGCGTGCCGCAAACGCGCATCCCGCTGATCAGCGTCGCCAACGTCGGCACGGCGATCCCTCTGCCGGCGGCGTTCGGGCCGGGACTCGCGGGACTGGCGTTCGTCCTCGGCGCGGCGATGACGCCGTGGCGACGACATCGCGCGTGCTAGGCCCGCGGCCCGCGCCCCGGCTCGCGCCTCGAGCAACCCCGGGGCGCCTGACGGACGAGGCGGGATGCGCCGCCGGACGCGCGTCGCAATCCGAGGAGCGGGGGATGCAGCGCGGTTATCGGAGGTCAGCCCCGATCGGCATGAGCATCGCGGCGTGAGGCAGAAGGCGGAACCACAGATGAACACGGATAAACACGGATAAAACAACGGAAGAAGAGTTGAACCACGAATAGACACGAATAGACACGAATGAAGGCAGAATCTGGCTTTGCCTTATTCGTGTCTATTCGTGGTTCAACTCTTTCTTTGTTCGTCCTGATCCGTGTTCATCCGTGTTCATCCGTGGTTTCAACCTATTCCTCTTCCGCCTTCGGCTTGTAGTTTGACGCGATCTGCGTCTGCACCTGCGGCGGGACGGGGTCGTAGTGGCTGAGCTCCATTGAGAAACTGCCCTGACCGCCGGTGACTGATTTCAACTGCGATTGATATTGCATGACTTCCGACAGCGGGGCCTGCGCTTTCACTTGCGCCATGCCGCCCGGGAGGATGTCAGTGCCCTGGATGCGTCCGCGCTTGCCGGATAAATCGCCGGTGATGGCGCCCATCTTGTCCTCGGGGACGGTCACCTCCATGTTGACGATCGGCTCGAGGAGAACCGGCTTCGCTTTCAACACCGCGTCCTTGAACGCGAGTTTTCCGGCGGTGCGAAAAGCGACTTCCTTGCTGTCGACCGGATGATGTTTTCCGTCGGTGATCGCGACGCGAACATCCTGGAGCGGATAGCCGGCGATGACGCCCTGATCCAGGAGATCGTGGATTCCTTTTTCGACCGCGGGAATGAACTGGCCCGGGATGGTGCCGCCGAACACTTCGTTGACGATTTCCAGGCCGCTGCCGCCCTTGTCTTTGCGGTGGATGGAATCGTCCTCGAGCGGCTCGACGCGCAGAAAAACTTCGCCGAACTGGCCGGCGCCGCCGGTTTGTTTCTTGTGACGGTGGTGGCCGTCGGCGATTTCGCGGATGGTCTCGCGGTAGGCGATCTTCGGCGGCTTGGTGTCGACGTGCAGGCCGCGATTGCTCAACTTTTCCAGCACAAGACGAAGATGCAGCTCGCCGATGCCGTTGATGACGACTTCGTGGGTCTGGCGGTCGGTGTGCCATTTAAAGGTCGGATCTTCCTCCGCGATTTTCGTCAGCAGCGATGAAAGTTTCTGTTCGTCGCCGCGCGCTTTCGGCGTGATCGCCAGGCCATACATCGGCGTGGGAAACGCCAGCGGTTTCAGGTGGACGCTGTCGAGCGCGTGGTCATCGTGCAGCACGTCGTTGGTGTGGATCTCTTCGATCTTCGCCACGGCGCCGATGTCGCCGGCGACGATCTCGGCGGCTTCCTTGTGTTCTTTCCCCTGCAGATGGAAGACGTGCCCGAGCTTGATCGATTTTTTGTTGTGGCCAATGAAAATCTGCGACTGACCGGTGATGCGCCCCTGGTGAACGCGGAAGATGGCGAGCTTGCCGACGAACGGATCGCTCGTCACTTTAAAGACGTGCGCCAGCAGCGGTTTTGCCGGATCGTTCCAATATTGGAACGGCCGCTCGTCCGCGCCTTCGCCGGAAAGGAACGGGCGAAGATTTCCTTCTTCGGGGCTGGGGAAATGCTTCGCGATCGAATCCAACAGCTCCG